>NZ_JAXKVR010000022.1:0-112280 GCF_034497725.1 Flavobacterium psychraquaticum | reverse complement strand
TTTTTTTAGCCTTGTTTAATCCTCAATATGTGTCTGAACTTCTTCTCTAATGCGGGTGCAAAAGTAGAAAAATATTTCGCACTCACAAGCCTTTTAGTACTTTATTTTTAATCTTTTTTAACCCGTTGCCTTAACTCTCTGATAACAAGAAGTTAATATACAAAAGTTTTTTTGAAGTTTTTTTATGTTTGCATCATAAAGAAGCAATCTTTGTGATCTATTGCTCGTAGCACATAAGCCCACTCCTATTCAAATTAGTTGTGTCAATTTAAAAATAAAAGCAATTTTGTTGAAAATCGTCGTTTTTGGTTGCTTTTACACAATTCTAGCCGTGAAGCTTTTTAGCATTTTTATTTTAATGCAGATTTAAATTATGGAATTACACTTGAATTTTGGTTGTTTCGAAAAATCAATCCTTATATATAGGTGTGAATTTTACTATTATATTTAAAACACGCTTTTATTGTTTCTTAAATGGGAAGTAATTTAATTCCCAAGATAGGATTTGAAAGAAGCGCTCCTTATATATAGGTGTATATTTTATTATAATATTTAAAGTACGGTTGTATTGTTTCTTAAACAGAAAGTAATTTAGTTCCTAAGATAGGATTTGAAAGAAGCTCTCCTTATATATAGGTGTTGAAATAATGAGATACTGAAACGATTCCCGAAGGATCGGGATTGCAGGATAAGGATTGGCGAAATGGTTGGGGAAATTTATTCCTTATATATTAGGACTAGCAATTGAGACGCTGAAACGAGTCCCGAAATATCGGGATAGCAGGACAAAGTTTGGAAGGAAAGTGAATTGAAAAAATACTAGTGTATTATAGCCCCGATGGAAGTGGCATCCTTTTTAGAAAAACAGCAGGTTCAAAAACCTGGTGGGTTTATAAAAAGATAGAACGCACAGCGGGACCAAAAGTCTTATGAAATCCTAAACGTGTGCTGCTGGGAAAATAAATTTTAACATTATACCTTATATATATTGTATTGATTTTATTAAAGCTTTATATTTGCAGCTTATAAATTATAAAAATGATAAAAGTTACTTTACCTGACGGGTCGGTTAAGGAGATGGCTCAAGGCGTTTCTCCAATGGATGTTGCGAAAAGCATTAGTGAAGGATTAGCAAGAAACGTTATTTCGGCTTCTTACAATGGCACCACTATTGAAACTACGACGGAATTGACCACGGATGGTACACTTATATTATATACCTTTAATGATGTTGCGGGTAAGAAAGCATTTTGGCATTCTACTTCACACGTTATGGCTCAGGTTTTAGAGGAAATGTATCCAGGGATTAAATTGACTTTAGGCCCTGCGATAGACAACGGATTTTACTATGACGTTGACTTTGGTGATTTAAAAATCACAGATGCTGACTTTAAACAGATTGAAGATCGTATCTTAGCGATTTCCAGAGAGAAGCACGAATTTAAAATGCGTTCGGTATCGAAAGCAGAAGCATTAGAAGTATATAAGGATAATGAGTACAAAACAGAATTGATTTCGAATTTAGAAGACGGAACCATTACTTTTTGTGATCATGCTAATTTCTTTGATTTATGTCGTGGTGGTCATATTCCAAACACGGGTATTATTAAGGCGATGAAGATTTTATCTGTTGCCGGTGCTTATTGGAGAGGTGATGAAAAAAACAAACAGTTAACGCGTGTTTACGGAATTTCGTTCCCGAAGCAAAAAGACTTAACTGAATATTTAGAATTATTAGAAGAGGCAAAACGCAGAGACCATAGAAAATTAGGTAAAGAATTGGATTTATTCCATTTCTCTCCAAAAGTGGGTCAAGGCCTACCTTTATGGTTACCGAAAGGTGCGGCTTTGCGCGATAGATTAGAGCAGTTTTTGAAAAAAGCACAAAAGAAAGCAGGTTACGAGCAAGTGATCACACCACATATTGGTATGAAAGATTTGTATGTAACTTCGGGACATTATGCTAAATATGGTGCTGATAGTTTTCAACCAATTCACACACCAAATGAAGGTGAAGAATTCTTGTTAAAACCGATGAACTGTCCGCATCACTGCGAAATTTATAATGCAAGACCTTGGTCGTACAAAGATTTACCTAAGCGTTATGCTGAATTTGGAACGGTTTATCGTTATGAACAATCTGGTGAATTACACGGTTTAACTCGTGTAAGAGGATTTACTCAAGATGATGCCCATATTTTTTGTACTGCTGATCAATTGGATTCGGAATTTAAAAACGTAATTGATTTAGTATTGTATGTTTTTGGTTCATTAGGATTTGAGAATTTTACAGCACAAGTTTCTGTTCGTGATTTAGACAATCCGGACAAATATATTGGAGATGTTGCAAACTGGGAAAAAGCTGAAAATGCAATTATCAGTGCAGCGAAAGACAAAGGTTTAAATTATGTGATTGAATCTGGAGAAGCCGCTTTTTATGGTCCAAAATTGGATTTTATGGTAAAAGATGCTTTAGGAAGAAGCTGGCAATTAGGAACGATTCAAGTAGATTATAATTTACCAGAGCGTTTTGAATTAACCTATAAAGGAGCTGATGATAAATTGCATCGTCCGATTATGATTCACAGAGCGCCTTTTGGTTCGATGGAACGTTTTATTGCGATTTTATTAGAGCACACAGCAGGAAATTTCCCACTTTGGTTGATGCCAGAACAGGCTATAATCTTGTCTTTAAGTGAGAAATATGAAAATTATGCGAAAAAAGTTTTAGAATTGCTAGAAAATCACGAAATTCGCGCCGTGGTAGACAACCGAAACGAAACAATCGGTAGGAAAATTAGAGAAGCAGAAATGCAGAAATACCCGTATATGCTGATTGTAGGTGAGGAAGAAGAGAAAAACGGAACGATTTCTGTTAGAACACACGGACAAGAAGGAAAAGGGAATATAACTACAACTATTGAAGATTTTGCTTCAATGGTGAATGAAGAGATTAAAAAAACATTAAAAGAATTTTAAGTTTAACTAAAATTATAAGGCCATAGCAATTAGAAACAACAGAGGTTTTCAACCTCGTGAAGAGAAAAAAGCAGCACACAGAATCAACAATTTGATTCGTGTTCCTGAAGTACGTTTAGTAGGCGAAAATATTGAGCCTGGAGTTTATAAAATAGCTGAAGCACTTCGTTTTGCCGAGGAGCAGGAAGTTGATTTGGTTGAAATTTCTCCAAATGCTGAACCGCCCGTTTGTAAATTGATGGATTATGGTAAATTTTTGTATCAACAAAAGAAGAGAGATAAAGAATTAAAAGCAAAATCTACTCAAATTGTGGTGAAGGAAATTCGTTTTGGACCACAAACAGATGAGCATGATTATGAATTTAAGAAAAAGAATGCTTTAAAATTTTTACAAGAAGGTGCTAAATTAAAGGCGTTTGTATTCTTTAAAGGGCGTTCAATTATCTACAAAGAACAAGGACAAATCTTATTATTGCGTTTAGCACAAGAATTAGAAGAGTTTGGAAAAGTTGAAGCAATGCCAGTTTTAGAAGGAAAACGTATGATTATGTACATTGCTCCTAAGAAAAAGGCAAAATAATTTAGTGTGTTTCCTAACACATTCAAATAAGAAAAGAGTTGCAGTAAGTGCACTATAAAAATAAGTAAGTAAGATAGATTATAAATACAGGAAGAAAATGCCTAAAATGAAAACGAAATCTAGTGCTAAGAAACGATTCAAAGTTACTGGTTCTGGAAAGATCAAAAGAAAACACGCTTTTAAAAGTCATATTTTGACTAAAAAATCTAAAAAGCGTAAATTAGCTTTAACTCACTCTGCTTTAGTACATAAAACAGATGAAAGAAGCATTAAACAACAATTGAACTTAATTTAATCGCAAAATTTTGTTCCCGAAAGGAGCGAATAAAAACGATAAAATATTTCATTGATTGTTTGGTTAAAACAATTTAGTAACCCTGGAGTGGGCTTAACAAAGTATTTATACTGAGTTTAAAAGTATCGAAAGGTCGCCTTACTACAAAAAACATTTAAAATTATGCCAAGAGCAACAAATTCAGTAGCTACAAAAGCTAGAAAAAAGAGAATATTAAAACAAGCCAAAGGTTTCTTTGGTAGACGTAAAAACGTTTGGACTGTAGCTAAAAACGCGGTAGAAAAAGCAATGTGCTATGCTTACCGTGATAGAAAACAAAATAAGAGAAACTTCCGTGCTTTATGGATTACGCGTATCAACGCTGGTGCAAGATTACATGGTATGAGTTACTCTCAATTTATGGGGAAAGTAAAAGCTAACAACATCGAATTGAACCGTAAAGTTCTTGCAGATTTAGCTATGAACCACCCAGAAGCTTTCACAGCTGTAGTAAACACAATTAAATAATTTACGTCTAACACAGTTTATCTTACTTATATATTAAACCCCGATTTATCGGGGTTTTTTATTGCCAAAAATTATTTAACTTTGCACCATAAACATATCCTATTTTGAATACTACAAAAAGCACTAAAGGTTTCCATCCAAAAAACAAACACAACGGCAAATACGATTTTAAAGCCTTAATCAAAAGCAATCCCGATTTAAAGCCATTTGTGGGTCTTAATGAATTTGGCACAGAAAGTATTGATTTTTCAGATCCTGAAGCTGTGAAGATGCTAAACAAAGCTTTATTGCTCCATTTCTACGGCTTAAAGAATTGGGATATTCCAAAGGGGTTTCTATGTCCTCCTATTCCTGGAAGAGCCGAATATATTCATCAAGTAGCTGATATAATTGAAGAAATGTATGGCACGATACAAACTAAACATAAAATTAATATTTTAGACATTGGTGTGGGTGCGAATTGTATTTACCCCATTATTGGAGTAGCCGAATACGATTGGCGTTTTGTAGGAAGTGAAGTGGATAAAGAAGCTTTTGGAGCAGCAAAAACGAACGTGAATTGGAATCAGAAATTGCGTGAAAATGTAGAAATTCGTTTGCAAAGTTCTAAAAGAGCTATTTTTAAAAACATCATTAGAGCTGGTGAACGCTTCGATGTAACGATTTGTAATCCGCCATTTCACAGTTCAAAGGAAGAAGCACTGCAAGGAACTATTCGTAAAAATAAGAATTTAGGTGCCGACACTACTGAAAAACCAATCTTGAATTTTGGTGGTGTGAATACAGAATTATGGTGTGAAGGTGGTGAATTGGCTTTTATTAGCAATATGATTTATGAAAGTGTTCATTTTAAATTTCAGGTGAAATGGTTTTCTACATTGGTTTCCAAAAAAGACCATTTGAAACCGTTATTTGTTCATCTTAAAAAAGTAAAAGCTACTTACAAAATTGTAGAAATGCAGCACGGAAATAAAGCGAGTAGAATTTTATTTTGGAATTTTAAGGAAGAAGTATTAGAATAAAAGTATAAAAAAACAAAACCCGAAAGCACTACTTTCGGGTTTCTTGTTTTATATAATTAGTTCTAATTAAATACTTCTTCATTTGTACCATCAAAACTGGCAAAAACCATACTGGGATGCGAATCTTGATGAAAGATAGTTCCGTGTTTGTCGATTCCAATTGCTCCAGCAAAACCATCATAAGGTTTTAATTCATTGAAAGTTTTATCAAAGGCTTTCTCAATAGAAAATCCGTCTGTTACTCGAGTCACAATTTTTGCAGCGGTGGCGTTGCTTACAATGTCTTCCCCTACTCCTGTTAAACTTACTCCGCAAAACTCATTAGCATAATTTCCCGCTACAGTTGCTGAGTCAGAAATTCTTCCTGGTATTTCGAATCCTTTTCCTCCTGTTGACGTTGCTACTGCGATATTTCCGTTTTTATCTAAAGCTACACAACCCACGGTTCCGGTTCTTAAAGAAGCTACTTTTGCTTCGTATTCGTTTCTTCTTTGCGGAATTTCAGTTGAAAAAGGTTCAAAACCGTTATTTCTTGCAAAATTAGTTGCACCGCTTCCTCCTAAAATTCGATCATCTACTTGCATTAAAATTTCTGCAACTTGAATTGGATTTTTGACTTCTTCGATATTAATAACACCACTCATTTTTTGCGAAACGCCATCCATAAGCGAAGCACTCATTCTAATTTTTCCATCCGATTGAATTTGCGAACCAATTCCTGCATTAAATAATTCATCATCTTCCAACTGAGAAACAGCATAAACCACAGTTTCTAAAGCGGAATGATTTTGTAAAAACGCGTAAGAATCTTTTACAATTCGTAGAAGCGCTTCTTGTTTTGCAATTTTAGTTGCTGCACTAGTTGAAGATTCTGAAAAAAATCCACCGTGAATAATAATTTTAGCCATTAAAAATTAATTTACGTGTTGCGTATCTTGAATACTCATTTTACGTGTATCTAAATCAAATTTATCGTATTTACTCATTACGTGCGTCACCAAATGATTTATTGAAATAGGCTTTCCAAGTGCAATTTGCGTAATGTTAGTATCTTTAATTTCTCTTCCATCCACTACAATTACTAAACCAGAACCAATTGCTTCCATTTGAAGTCCATTTGTAATTAACAAACCAGTATCTTCTCCAAGACCAATTCCTAATACTTTTGGGTTTCCAACAACAGCCTGAAATAATCGGCCAATTCTTCCTCTTTTAACGAAATGTGTGTCAATAATTACACCATCAATTAAGCCTAAACCCGATGTGATTTTCACTTCTCCTTTTAATAAAGCTTCTGAACTACTTCCTTGATAAATCATATTTGTAGAAGCGGCCGCCGCTCCAGCAGACGTTCCTGCATACATAAATTCAGAATTTCTATATTTATCTAACAAAATAGTATCAAATTGTGTGCCGCCTAAAATAGAAGTCAATCGCAATTGATCACCTCCGGTAAACATAACTACATCAGCCGCTCTTAATCGCTCTAAAACTATAGGGTCGCTTGCTTGTTCTCGTTTCTCGATATAGAGAACATCTGCATTATTTGCTCCTAAATGACCAAATGCTTTTATGTATTCAGGTCCAATTTCTCGTGGAATTACTGACGCTGTTGTAATTACCTCAATACGAGACAATTCTTTATGTTTAGATTCGTTGATAATTCTTTTTAAAATTCCGGCTTCAAAGAAGTTTAAATTCTTTGTAATATCTTTATCAAGGTTCTTTTCTGTAAAACTTCCTCTGTCAACAGCTCCACCAATGATTATTAATTTTCCTTGTATTTCCATTGCGTAAAAATAACTATTTCTTAATACTACACAAACCAAATTGCAGTAAAGAAATAATTATTTTTTATTTATTATTCAAATAAAAAGCAGTTGGTATAATTTCTTATAAAATAAAAAATGAATAAATAAATAATTAAAATATATACTTCTTTTTTAGCGTAATATATCGTATTTTTTTCTATTTTTAACAAAATGATTACCCATTCAAAACACAAATCCCATTTTTTATGAAAATATTAAAAATTCAAGCCTTGAGAGGTCCCAATATTTGGAGTATACGACGCAAAAAGTTAATTCAAATGCGTTTGGATTTAGAGGAAATGGAGCAATTTCCAACAAATAAAATCGATGGATTTAAGGAACGAATAGAAGCTATGTTTCCTTCCATGATTGAACATCGTTGTTCTGAAGGTTGTCGTGGCGGTTTTTTTATGCGTGTAGAACGTGGTACATGGATGGGTCACGTAATTGAGCATATCGCTTTAGAAATTCAAACTTTAGCTGGTATGGAAACTGGCTTTGGTAGAACGAGAGAAACCAAAACTCCTGGTGTATACAATGTTGTTTTTAGTTATTCCGAAGAAAATGTAGGTCTGTTTGCTGCAGAAAGTGCCGTTGCTATTGCTGACGCTTTAATTGCTGGAACTGATTATGATGTTGAGGCAGATATTCAAAAAATGCGTGAGATCCGTGAGCAAGTTCGACTAGGTCCTTCAACAGGAAGTATAGTTGAAGAAGCCGTTGCACGAGATATTCCGTGGATTAGATTGGGAACAAATTCACTAGTACAGCTAGGTTATGGTGTAAATCAAATGCGTTTTCAAGCTACAATTACTTGCAAGACCAGCAATATTGCTGTAGATATCGCTTGTAATAAGGAAGAAACAAAGCGTTTGCTTGACTTGGCATCAATTCCGGTGGCAAGTGGTGGAATTTGTGTTGATGAGGAAGATTTGCAAAAAGTAATAAACAAAATAGGATATCCAATTGTAATTAAGCCATTAGATGGAAATCACGGAAAAGGAGCTTCAATAAATGTAAAAGATTTTGAAACAGCCAAAGAAGGTTTAGCCTATGCTAAAAAATATAGCAGACGTGTTATTGTTGAAAAATTTATTACTGGATATGATTTCCGTGTTTTAATTATCGATAACAAATTAGTTGCCGCCGCCAAAAGAGAACCAGCTCACGTGAAAGGCGATGGAAAGCAAACCATTCAACAATTAATTGATATCACGAATTTAGATCCAAGACGAGGATACGGTCACGAAAATGTCCTAACTCAAATTGATGTAGACCGAGATACGACCGATTTATTAACTAATTATGGTTATACATTAGATACAATTCCAAAAATAGATGAAGTTGTTTATCTAAAATCTACTGCAAATTTGAGTACAGGCGGCACTTCTTTAGATGTTACCGATATGATTCACCCAGAAAATATTTTTCTTTGCGAACGCATTGCGCGCGTAATTGGTTTAGATGTTTGTGGCGTAGATATTATGGCTGAAAATTTGACGCAACCCTTAAAAGAAAATGGTGGTTGTGTTTTGGAGGTTAATGCTGCACCAGGTTTTAGAATGCATTTGGCTCCTTCTGAAGGATTACCGAGAAACGTTGCTGCTCCTGTAATTGATATGTTATATCCGCCAGGAAAACCAAGTCGCATTCCTATTATTGCGGTTACAGGAACTAATGGTAAAACTACCACTACGCGATTGATTGCTCATATTGTTAAAAATAATGGTTATAAAGTTGGATTTACAACTTCAGATGGAATTTATGTGCAAAATCACATGATGGAAAAAGGAGATACAACCGGACCAATTTCTGCAGAGTATATTTTAAAAGATCCAACTGTTGAATTCGCTGTTTTAGAAACGGCTCGTGGCGGTATTTTGAGATCTGGTTTAGGTTTTAGTCAATGTGATATTGGTGTTGTAACCAATATTCAAGAAGACCATTTAGGTATAAATGACATCGATACTTTAGATGATTTAGCGCGTGTGAAAGCAACCGTTGTTAGAAGTGTTAAAAAAGATGGTTGGGCTATTTTAAATGCCGAAGATGAATATTGTATGAAAATTGCAAAAGAATTAAGTTGCAATATTGCTTACTTTAGTTTGGATGAAGATGCACCGGTTGTAAAACAATTAGCAAAAGAAGGAAAAATTGTAGCGGTATACGAAAATGGATTTATCACGATAAAAAAAGGAGAATGGAAAATTCGCGTAGAGCGAGCAACTCACGTTCCTTTAACATTAGGCGGAAAAGCTAAATTTATGATTTCTAATGTTCTCGCAGCTACTTTAGCAGGCTATTTATATGGTTTCAAAACGGAAGACATCAGTTTATCTTTGCAAACTTTTATTCCTAGTGCTGCACAAACGCCAGGAAGAATGAATATTTTCGAATTTAAAAAATTTAAAGTCCTAATTGATTTTGCTCACAACCCGTCTGGATATCGCGGTGTCGAAGACTATTTGAATTCGGTAGAAGCTACCAAAAAAATCGGGATTATTGCTGGTGTTGGCGATCGTAGAGATGAAGATATCAGAGAATGTGCATTGATTGCAGCAAGAATGTTTGATCACATTATCATTCGTCAAGAAAAACACTTGCGTGGTAGAACTGAAGAAGAAATAAATGCACTTATTTTACAAGGAATCGCAGAAAGTGGTAAAAACGTTACACACGAAGTAATTCCTAAAGAAGTAGAAGCATTAAAACACGCTATGAATAGCGCAGAAGACGGCAGTTTTATTACAGCTTTAAGCGACGTAATTACCAATGCAATTGAAGTAGTTCAAGAGTATTTAGATAAAGAAAACGAAGAAGCCTAATAGTTAGTTTAAAAGTGTAAATCCCAAATTCTGTTATGGATTTTGGGATTTATTATATTTATAGAACATAAAAAAATAGAAATGGATAAATTTAATCAATTAATAAACGAGTTAGAATCTAAAATAACACACTATAAAACTGTAAATCTTCAAGTATCTGCGGGAAGTGTGGGTTGGCATATTGAACACAGTTTAAAAACGATTGATCAAATTGTTATGGCTTGCAAAGCTTCAAATCCGGCGGAATACAAATGGAAATTCAATTTGAAACGTTTTATGATTGTTGATGTTTTAAATAAAATTCCTAGAGGAAAAGTTAAAGCTCCAAAATTAGTACGACCAGAAGGAGAAATTTCAAAAGAATCATTAGAATTGAATCTAAAAAATATCAAAGCTAATTTAGTAGCTTGGAATGAATTAGATAAAAATGCTTTTTTCAAACATCCGTTTTTTGATGATTTAAACAAAAAAGCGACAGTGAAATTTTTAGTTCTGCATACGAACCATCATTTTAGAATTATAAATGATATTCTGAAAAGCTAGTTACGTTTTTAACTTCTTTTTGCGTGCAGCTGGAAATAGAACATTGTTCAAAATTAAACGATAACCTGGAGAATTTGGATGCAAATCTAGAACGGTAGGTGCGTCTCCTACTCTATGCTGATAATCTTCTGGATCGTGCCCGCCATAAAATGTGAACATTCCTTTTCCTTTTGTACCGTGAATGTAACGGGCTTCTCCATTGATTTTGCACTCTCCCATTACCAGAATGTTTGATTTTACTTTATCTGGTGCGAAAGCAGTCGTTTGGCCCATGAACCCTTTTACCAATTGGGTATGATTTTGACAAAGCATGGTTGGGATTGGATCCCATTTTGCCGAATATTCCATTAACGTAAAATAATCTTTGTCCATAGTAAAACTTCCTTTACCATGTTCTTCGGTTGTATCTATATTTGAAAATTCATATACTATAGGAGAACGCTCTAATTTATAATCTTTGAAAGCAAAAGTATTGGCATAATCAATTCGAGCTTGATAATTTGCATCGGAATCATCGCCATCAAACATTGGTTCGCAAATATCCACACCTTCTACAGAAAGTGCAATATCGAAACTATCCGTTGCGGAACACATAGCAAACATAAAGCCGCCACCAATTACAAAATCTCTGATTTTTTTGGCTACAGCTAATTTTTCTTCCGATACTTTGTTGTATCCTAATTTCTTGGCAAGTGCTTCCGAATCGGCTTTTTGTTGAATGTACCACGGCGTACTTCTATAATTCCCGAAAAATTTTCCATATTGTCCCGTGAAGTCCTCGTGGTGTAAATGCAACCAATCATACATAATTAATTGATCTGCTAATACTTCTTCATCATAAATCTCAGTATACGGAATTTCGGCATAAGTTAAAACCAAGGTTACAGCATCATCCCAAGGTTGTTTACCTTTTGGTGTATAAACAGCTATTTTTGGTGCTTTTTCCAAAACTACAGTTTCCATATTTTTTGATGGCCCACTAATTTCTTCTAAAACAGAGTTTGTAGCAGCGTCCGAAAGTATCTCAAATGTAACACCTCTAATTTGACATTCTTTTCTAATTTCGGGCGCATCGGGTAATAAAAAAGCCCCTCCTCTATAATTTAGCAACCAACTTGCTTTATAGTTATTCTCTAATGCCCAAAAAGTTATTCCATAGGCTTTTAAATGATTTTGTTGGGTTTCTACTTCCATCGGAATTAGGATAAAAGCCGCCTTACTTGAAAATGATACCAGTAAAACAAAGGTCAATAGGAAGTAATTCAATTTTGATTTCATTCTAATAAAAATAAATATTTGGTCTAATTTATGACATTTTTATAACTTATGAATGGATGAAATGTTAAAATGGCATCCCCGTAAAATTACCTGGTATCTACCGTAAAAATACTTGTTTAATAAATCGGGTAATTTTACGCTTACATGCTGTTTTTAAATCCGATAGCTTTACATTAATTAATAAGATAAAAAATGAATACAACTAAAAATAATTCTTCGCTATTAAATTCTAATGAAATGAAAGCTTTAAAAAAAATCGGGTATATTGTGCTTGTTATGACGATATTAGTATATTTTGTATTAGTATTCCAACTTTGTAGAGTGCATTAAAAACTCCAATTAGATACTTGTAGGTTCGTCTAACTTAACAATTTTGTTTTGAATAGCGAATATAACTAAACCTGCTACATTTTTAGATTGAGTTTTTAATAACAAGTTATTTCTGTGTCCGTCAATTGTTCTGGCACTTAAAAATAATTTCTCGGCAATTTCGGTAGAACTAAGTTGTAAACAAATCAACTCCAATACTTCTTTTTCTCTAAGTGTTAGAAAATCTTCGTCTAAGCGTGTTTTAGAATTTCCGCTTGACAGCACATCCTGATGGATCACTTCCATTACACTTTCACTGTAATAAAATCCTTTGTTTGCCACTTCATTAATTGTCTTTATCATGTCTTGTGGCGAAGCGCTTTTAACTAAATAAGAAGCCGCTCCTACATTAATCATGTTTGCTATAAATGATTTTGTATTGTAGCTTGTTAGTGCAATAATTCTAATTTGAGGGAATTCTTTATGGATGATTTTAGTGGCTTCAACCCCATTAATTGTTGGCATCTTTAAATCCATCAAAATAATATCTGGCAAATTTTCTTTGCTAGTTGCAATTAATTGATCAATTAATTCTTTGCCGTTAGAAGCTTCAAATAGGATTTCAATATTTTTTTCTCTATTCAATAAGAAAAAGATTCCTTTTCGGAATAATTCTTCATCGTCTGCTAAAAATATTTTTATTATATCGCTCATTTATTTAAAATTAAATATGATTTTAACCCCTTCATTAGGTTTTGATTGAATAGAATAGGTACCACCAATGAAATTTATTCTACTTTCTATATTTTGCATTCCCAGTCCCTTTTTATTTTCTATGTCCGAACTATCAAAACCGACGCCGTTATCAATATAAATGCAACTATTTTGATTTTCTAAGGTACTAAATTGAATTGAAATAGTAGTAGCTTTTCCATGACGAAGTGAATTATTTAACAATTCTTGCAAAATTCTGAAGATATGCAAATGTTTATCTGCACTAAAAAACTCAAAATCGATCGTATTATTAAAAACAACATTTACTTTTTTTGTACTATTAAATTCCTCTGCTAACTCCTCAATTCCTGCTTGAAGTCCAAATTTTTCTAGAACTGGCGGGAATAAATCGTGTGCAATACGTCTTGAATTTTCTAAAGCTTTTTGAGTTAAATCGATAATATTGTTCGTTATTTCTACTAACTCGGTTTCGTTTAAATTTGGCGTTTTTAGCAAATAACTATTTAAGGAAACGACGTTTAGTTTAGAACTAATATCATCGTGTAAATCTTGAGCAATTCTTTTACGTTCTTCTTCTTGCGTCATTATAACCGCATTTAATAGCTTTTTTTGATGCTCTATTTCTAAATTTTTCTTGTCTACTTCAATTTGCACAATTTTTTTTCTTGAGAAATAGAAAAAAAAGATCAAGACCATAAACATGGACACGAAAGCTAGAAGAATGAAAAAAACAGCGTTGGCTAACTCTGCATTTTGTATGTTAATTGTATTTTTCATCTTTATTAAAATAAATTAGTTTCCATTGATAAAAGAAAAAACCAAATTTCAGATATTGCAATACTTTATTTATTACTCCTAAGTTATTAAGGATTGTGTTATTTGTTTCTAAAACTGTAAATAACTCATAAAATAAAAAAATAAAAGTACTAGCAAATAGGTATAAAAGTATTCCCAAATTAGCATAATAAAAATCTTTTTGCTTTCCTAGATTATTATATAAATGCATTGTTGCATAAATTATAATTGGCATTGTCCCCAAATACATTTCTAACAAACTATATTCTAGAAACATCTGTGGATTAAAAAGGTAGCGAGATAACAAAAAAATTGGAAGAAAAATTAATAAAATGTAAACCGTTAGTAACTGTTTTTTTGTTTGTAAAAGGGTTGAATAAAAGTAGCTCAACATAACAAATTGAAACAGTACATAAAAATGATGTATGAAAATATTGTAAATTTTGAACCACTTCCAAAGATTTGAAGCTATTATATCAATTAATAATACTCCGATAATATAAAAAGTAAAAATCCTATAGGTTTTTCCTTTTTTAGGAAAACCTATAAGATATAACAAACACAACAATGTCGCGGTGAAATATAAATATTTTGACGCAAACAAAACTAAGGAGTAAAAAGAGGACTTGAAGGATCACATATTTTTGGACAAGGCTCTGTGTGATCATAAATTGAATTATTCTCGCCAATCATGTCATGTCCTGCTGAATCTACACCGACAAACATTAGTTTTTGAGTGTTAGTTTCATCAACGCCCATGTAGGCTCTGACATTAACAACATTTTCCGTTGCTAGCAATTCTTTTAGTGCTGCTCCCGGAATTAAATGGCCTTTTGCTAAAGCTTTAGGTGGATTGTTTCTCCAAGATCTTGCCCATATTATTGCTTGTTCAAGTGAAATTGTAAAATTTGACATTTTCTAGTTTTTTTAAATATTACTTAAATGTATCAAAAAAAAACCTTTAACAAAAAAAAACAGACTAAAAAGTCTGTTTTCTCGTTGAATATCTTAAAAAGGAACATCTGAATCATCATCGAAGGAATTCATAGTGCTTCCAAATGCTTCATTTGCGGTTGGTAAATTTGGTGTGATAAACGGATTACTATCGTCTAAATTCATTTTAGATGGTAGTTCATCAAAAGGAGAATTAAAATCGTCTAAATTTTCAAACTTTCCTAAATTTCCCACAAATTTCAATCGAACGTTATCCAGTCCACCATTTCGGTGTTTTGCAACGATGAATTCGGCTTGCCCTTGCGTTGGCGAATGTTCCTCGTCATCCCATTCGTCAATTTTATAATATTCTGGTCGGTAAATAAATGATACAATATCGGCATCTTGCTCAATTGCACCTGATTCACGAAGGTCAGAAAGTAAAGGTCTTTTACTTGCACCACGTGTTTCAACGGCACGTGACAATTGCGAAAGTGCAATAACTGGAATGTTTAATTCTTTTGCTAAAGCTTTTAAGTTTCGTGAAATGCTTGAGATTTCTTGTTCTCGATTTCCGCCACCTTTTCCATTTCCTCCCGCTGTCATTAATTGCAAATAATCGACTACAATTAATTTAATTCCATATTGTGATGAAAGTCTTCTCGCTTTTGCTCGCAAATCAAAAATAGATAATGACGGCGTATCATCGATATACAACGGTGCTTTTTCTAAATCTTTTACTTTAATGGTCAATTGTTCCCATTCGTGTTTTTCTAATTTTCCTGTTCTTAGTTTTTCAGATGAAAGTCCGGTTTCTGAAGAAATCAAACGTGTAATTAACTGAACTGAAGACATCTCTAATGAGAAAAATGCAACAGGTTTTCCAAAATCGATAGCCATATTTCGAGCCATTGACAATACGAAAGCTGTTTTACCCATACCCGGACGTGCTGCAATAATAATTAAATCGGAAGGTTGCCATCCCGAAGTTAATTTATCTAAAGCGTGGAATCCCGTGGCAACACCACTTAAGCCTTCTTTACCGGCAATT
Source organism: Flavobacterium psychraquaticum (assembly GCF_034497725.1). Taxonomy (NCBI): domain Bacteria; kingdom Pseudomonadati; phylum Bacteroidota; class Flavobacteriia; order Flavobacteriales; family Flavobacteriaceae; genus Flavobacterium; species Flavobacterium psychraquaticum. The sequence continues at coordinate 96,617 of NZ_JAXKVR010000022.1, read as the reverse complement.
TCTTCAATTCGTTTCCTGGCTTGAATTACTAAACTTTGTGCTGTTTCAGAACTACGTTTGATATTTCCTTGCGTAACTTCATATAATTTAGATTCTGCTTTGTCTAGTAAATCAAAAACATCAGTAGCATCATCATAGGATTCTTCAATAATTTCGCTTGAAATTTTAATCAAGCTTCTTTGAATGAATTTCTGTAAAATAATACGTGAATGAAATTCAATATGTGCGGAAGAAGAGATCTTTTGCGTGAGTTGAATTAGGTAAAAATCACCACCTGAAATTTCTAATTTTCCGTTTTTCTTCAACTGAGCTGAAACGGTTAATAAGTCAACCGGCTGTGTCTCATTAAATAGTTCAATGATAGCCTCGAAGATGTTTTTGTGAGCGACTTTATAAAATGCGTCTGGTTGTAAAATATCAATTACCTCATCTACTCCTTTTTTGTCAATCATCATCGCTCCGAGCACAGCTTCTTCTAAATCCAAGGCCTGAGGAGGTAATTTTCCTTTTTCTAAATTAATAATCGTAGTTTTATCTACTTTTATTGGGTTCATATTTCTGATATTTTCCATAGTGCTAAGGTAGCAAAATTTTGTATGTTATAATTTTAAGTTCTTAGAATTGAGTGTTAATAACTATAAAAAAAATGTTAATAACCCATAAAAAAATCCGAAACGTAAAGGTTTCGGATTTAATATTTTAAATAAAATAAACGTTATTCTTTGAATTCGCCCATTTTACTATATTTATCCATTCTTCTGGTAACTAATTCTTTTGTTGATAAAACTTTTAGTTCATTAAAAGCACTCATTACATATTCCTCTACTGATTTAAAAGTTGTTGCTTTATCGTAATGCGCGCCACCAAGTGGTTCAGGTATTATATCATCAATTAACTTCTGTTTTTTCATATCAAATGAAGTTAACTTTAAAGCTTCTGCGGCTTGCTCTTTATATTCCCAACTTCTCCATAAAATAGAGGAACAAGATTCTGGTGAAATAACTGAATACCAGGTGTTTTCTAACATATAAACTCTGTCTCCTACTCCAATTCCAAGAGCACCTCCTGAAGCACCTTCACCAATTATTACGGAAATAATAGGTGTTTTTAAACGTGTCATTTCAAAAATATTTCTTGCAATAGCTTCACCTTGACCTCTTTCTTCTGCTTCTAAACCTGGGTAAGCTCCTGGTGTGTCGATTAATGTTAAAACAGGAATATTAAATTTCTCAGCCATTTTCATTAAACGAAGCGCTTTTCTATAGCCTTCTGGATTAGGCATTCCGAAATTTCTAAATTGGCGCATTTTGGTATTAATACCTTTTTGCTGTCCGATAATCATAAAGGATTGACCGTCGATTTGACCAAGTCCACCAATCATAGCTTTATCGTCCTTGAAGTTTCTGTCTCCAAAAAGTTCTAAGAAATTTCCTTTAGTAAGATTTGTAATATATTCTAACGTATAAGGACGACTTGGGTGTCTCGATAATTGTACACGCTGCCAAGCAGTAAGGTTCTTATATATCTTTTTCTTAGTTTCTTCTAGTTTCTTCTCAATTTGCTTGCAGGTGTTTGATACATCTACATCTGATTCTTGACCAATAATCTCGCATTTATCTAATTGGTCTTCAAGCTCTTTAATAGGTAATTCAAAATCTAAATATTCCATAGTCGGTTTATTTGGGTTTGTGTTTGTTCTTACAAAGATAAAATTTTCATTGGATTTTATAAACTTATCTTCAAATTGTTGCTGTTTTTTTTACGGCTTTTCATAATTCCGTTGGCAATTACAGTGGCTAAAATGATTAAAGCACCTAAATAAAACATAGGTGACATTTTTTCATTCTCCGGAAAAATCAAAAGCACCAAAACAATTCCATAAATAGGTTCTAAATTAATGGTAAGCATTACCGTAAAAGGGCTTAAAAATTTCATCACTTTTATGGATGCTGAAAAGGCATAAGCCGTACATATAGAGGACAATATAAGTAGCCAAAGTATGTCGTTTATTGAAAGTGCAAAGAATGCAGGTGTAAAACTACCAGCGAAAAACAAGTAAATACTAATGAAAATTACGCCACTACTTAATTCATAAATGGAAATAACATTTGGATTATATTCTTTGGCATATTTTCCGTTGATGACTGAAAAGAGTGCGGATAAAAAAGCGGACGTTACTGCTAAATAAATTCCAGCAGTATATTGTGTTTCTACTTTGAATATGATTCCGAGTCCGAAAATCACGATTAACCCGAAAAGGACTTCATACCAAATTACCTTTCTCTTATAAAAAATAGGTTCTAAAATGGAAGCGAAAAAAGCACCAGTAGACAAACAAGCTAAAGTAATCGATACATTTGAAACTTTAATCGCTTGATAGAAAGTGAGCCAGTGCAAAGCAATAATTATTCCTGAAGCAATGAACCCAGCTAAAACGTGAATTGGTACTTTAATTTTCTCTTTTGTAATTAAAATCACAGCAACCATAATCAGAGCTGCAAAAAACATACGATACCATACTAAATCTAAAGCTTCGAGCGATATTAACTTGCCCAGAACGGCGGTAAATCCCCAAATAAATACAATTACGTGAAGATGTAAATAACTTTTTAGATTATCGTTTTGCATTTCGTAATAAATAATAAGCTAATATTCCAAAAACAGCATTAGGTAACCATACAGCTACAAATGGTGAAATACTTGATTTTTCAGCTAGTGTTCCAAAAACTTTATCAAAGAAAATAAAGACAAATGCAATTACAATTCCAATGGCTAAATTAATACCCATTCCTCCTCTTCGTTTCATTGAAGAAACAGCTACAGCAATAATAGTTAGTATAAAAGCAGAAACAGGTAAACTAAATTTCTTGTGAAAAACCACTAGATAAGTGTTAATGTTTGCATTCCCTCTTTCTCTTTCTTTATTTATGAAAGCATTTAACTGACCAATGGTCATTGTTTCTGCCACATACACCACGGGTGTTAAATCATCTGGTTCAAAATTATATTTTATATCAATTCGCTCACGCGTTATTAGTGCATCATTTATAGGACCAATAATTCTCTGATTGTAATTAAACAAGGTATACTTTTCAGTTTCTAGATTATATTTAATTCTATTTGCTGTAACTTTTTCTAGCAAGACATTATCTTTAAACCGCTCGTAGGTAAAATTAAAACCCGTTTGTGAGAGGTAATTAAAATTACTAACGTAAATGTTTTCTTCTAATTTTCCTTCTTTTTTAATCTGTCTAAAGATATCAGATGTTTCTCTGGTTTGCGAATTTCCTTTTAAATTTTCATACCTAAAATCATTGAATCCTTTACTTGCTTTTGGCACTAAAAAGAAGCCCATCAATAATGAAAAAATGGAAACAATAATTGCACCATAAATAAAAGGACGCATAAATCTGGAAAACGAAATTCCGGAACTTAAAATAGCGATAATTTCAGTATTATTAGCTAATTTGGAAGTAAACCAAATAATTGATAAAAACAAAAATATAGGAAAAAGTAGGTTTGCGAAATAAACGGTGAAATCACCATAATAAATTAAAATATCTAAAATAGGAATTTTCTTCTCTATCATTTTATTCACTTTCTCTGACACGTCAATTGTTATTCCGATGGGAATAAACATAATTAACATCACGAAAAAAGTACCTAAATATCTTTTTAATATGTATTTATCTATTATTTTCATACTTCAAATTTAGAAGTTAGAAGTTAGAAGTTAGAAATATTTAAATAATTTTCTAATCCTAAATTCTAATTTTATAGTCTTTGGTTCATTTGAACTACCATTTTCTCTTTCCAAGCTCTAAACGTTCCTGCAATAATTTGTCTTCTCGCTTCACGAACTAGCCACATATAAAATCCTAAGTTATGAATGGTCGCAATTTGTTTTCCTAAATATTCATCTGCAGCAAAAAGATGACGTAAATAAGCCTTAGTATAATCGGTATCTACCCAAGTATGACCCATTTCATCAATTGGCGAAAAATCATCCGCCCACTTTCTATTTTTGATGTTTATACTTCCGTGTGCTGTAAACAACATTCCGTTTCTTGCGTTACGGGTTGGCATTACACAATCAAACATATCAATTCCTAAAGCAATATTTTCTAAAATATTAATTGGCGTTCCTACACCCATTAAATATCTCGGTTTGTCTTCTGGTAAAATTGCAGTAACTATTTCAGTCATTGCATACATTTCTTCCGCAGGCTCTCCTACTGAAAGTCCGCCAATAGCATTTCCTTGAGCTCCCGTATTCGCGATATATTCTGCCGATTGTTGGCGTAAATCTTTATACGTACTTCCTTGAACAATAGGAAAAAACGTTTGTTCGTAACCGTATTTAAATGGTAAAGTTTCCAAATGATTGATGCATCGGTCTAACCAACGGTGCGTCATGTGCATCGAGCGTTTTGCATAGCGGTAATCACATGGATATGGCGTACATTCATCAAAAGCCATAATAATATCTGCTCCAATAGTTCTTTGAATTTCCATCACATTTTCGGGTGAAAAGAAATGATACGATCCATCAATATGCGATTTAAACTTTACACCTTCCTCCTTAATTTTTCGGTTGGAAGAAAGTGAATACACTTGATAACCACCTGAATCTGTTAAGATATTTCTATCCCAATTCATAAATTTATGCAATCCGCCAGCTTGTTCTAAAATTTTAGTTTGCGGTCTTAAATATAAGTGATAGGTATTTCCCAAAATAATATCTGGATTGATATCATTTTTCAATTCGCGTTGGTGTACTCCTTTTACAGAAGCGACAGTTCCAACAGGCATAAAAATTGGCGTTTCTATAACTCCGTGATCGGTTGTTATTTTTCCTGCTCTGGCTTGGCTTTGTGGGTCTTTGGTAATTAAATCAAACTTCATATTTTGCTTTTATCCTGATGGTTCAACGGGCAAAGATAATTTATTTTAGAATTAAGGAATTAGAATTTTGAAATATTTATGAATAACACTTATTATTAATAACTTCTTATAAAATGATTTGTAGTACCAAGAAAATAAAATTACTTTTACGTCGTATAATATTTATCATAATAAAATGTCTAACACACAACAACTACAAGATTTTACAACACAAGTTCGAAGAGATATTCTTCGTATGGTTCATGCCGTAAATTCGGGACATCCTGGAGGTTCATTAGGCTGTGCAGAATTTTTGGTAACACTTTACCAAGATGTGATGAAACGCAAGGAAGGTTTTGATATGAATGGTATAGATGAAGATCTATTCTTTTTGTCAAACGGACATATTTCACCCGTTTTTTATAGTGTTTTAGCTAGAAGCGGTTATTTTCCGGTAGCAGAATTAGTTACTTTTAGAAAAATAAACTCACGTCTTCAAGGACATCCTACTACTCATGATGGTTTACCAGGGATTCGAATGGCATCAGGGTCATTAGGCCAAGGTTTATCGGTTGCGATTGGTGCGGCTCAAGCTAAAAAACTGAACAAAGATTCCAATTTGGTTTTTGCACTTTTAGGTGATGGTGAATTGCAAGAAGGTCAAAACTGGGAAGCAATTATGTATGCCTCTGCTAAAAAAGTTGACAATTTAATTGCAACGATTGACTTAAATGGAAAACAAATTGACGGAACTACAGACGAAGTTTTGGCAATGGGAAGCATTAGAGCAAAGTTTGAAGCATTTGATTGGGACGTTTTAGATATTGTAAAAGGAAATGATATTGATACAATAAAAGCAGGTTTAGCAGAAGCAAAATCTAAGACAGGAAAAGGAAAACCAGTTTGTATTTTGTTACATACTGAAATGGGTAATGGTGTTGATTTTATGATGCACACTCACGCTTGGCACGGAAAAGCACCAAATGATGAGCAATTAGCTAATGCTTTAGGACAAAATGTAGCAACTTTAGGAGATTACTAGAATTATGAAAAAATATACAAATACAGGAAGCAAAGATACTCGTTCAGGTTTTGGCGCTGGAATGACCGAATTAGGTCAAAAAAACGAAAACGTAGTCGGGCTTTGTGCCGATTTAATTGGTTCACTAAAATTTGATGATTTTAAAAAGAATCACCCAGAGCGTTTTTTTCAAATCGGAATTGCTGAAGCCAATATGATTGGAATTGCGGCAGGATTAACTATTGGTGGAAAAATTCCTTTCACAGGAACATTCGCTAACTTTTCTACTGGAAGAGTTTACGATCAAATTCGTCAGTCGGTTGCTTATTCAGAAAAGAACGTAAAAATATGTGCTTCTCACGCAGGTTTAACACTAGGAGAAGATGGTGCAACGCATCAAATATTAGAAGATATTGGTTTAATGAAGATGTTGCCAGGAATGACTGTAATCAACACTTGTGATTACAATCAGACTAAAGCAGCAACTTTAGCTTTAGCAGATCATCAAGGTCCAGCTTATTTGCGTTTTGGTCGTCCTGTTGTGCCTAACTTTATGCCTGCAGACGAACCATTTGTAATTGGAAAAGCCATTCAATTAACAGAAGGAACGGATGTAACTATCGTTGCTACCGGACATTTAGTTTGGGAAGCATTAGTAGCTGCGGAAGCTTTAGAAGCAAAAGGGATTTCGGCTGAAGTTATTAACATTCACACAATTAAACCTTTAGACGAAGAAGCAATTTTAAAATCTGTTAAGAAAACAGGTTGCATCGTTACTGCGGAAGAACATAATATTATTGGTGGATTAGGCGAAAGCGTTTCAAGAACGTTAGTTTTAAACCATTTGGTTCCGCAAGAATTTGTAGCCGTAAACGATAGTTTTGGTGAAAGTGGCACTCCAGATCAATTGATGGAAAAATATAAACTAAACAATCAAGCAATTGTTGAAGCAGTAGAAAGAGTGATCAAAAGAAAATAATTAGATTTTTCTTAAAATATAAAAGCCGTTTCAATAACTATTGAAACGGCTTTTTTGTGCTTTATAGATTTTGAACTAACTAAAAAGCTCTTTTTCTAATTCAATTGCTCTTGGGAACAAAATATTATTTTCTAAGTGAATGTGTAAATGCAAATCTTGTTCAAATTCTTTCAATAAAGCAAAAGTCACTTTATAAGTATTACAACCATCTTCTGGCGTAGTATAATTATTACTTAATTCTTCTATTAAGCGGAAACGATCTCCTTCATTGGTGTGTTCATCCATCATTGCTTGAATAGGAAACTGAATCGATTCGAAATTTGGAGCAGCCAGTTTTGAACCTTCCTCCTTAGCTTTTACCATTTTTTTTATGAATGGAAAAACAATTAGTTCTTCTTTTTTCATATGCATTGCTAATTCTCCTGCTGTAGCATTGAAATGTTCATTAATCTCCAATAATTCGGGATGACGACCTCCGTGAACACGAGCAATTTTTTCTAAATAAGGTTTGATTTCTAGCGTTTTTTCTTCCACATAACGGTGGTGTTTTTTCTCAATGTATTCCGCTAATAAATCCATTGGCCAACTTTGGTAATCTATTGAACCCGGTTGTTGCGATTGCACTAGTGCATTTAAATCGGCTACAACTAATTTTTCGTCAATTTCTTTTGCTTGGCAAGCGTCGTTAATTGTGCGGTTTCCTTGACAGCAAAAGTCAATATTATATTTTTTAAAAACTGAAGCCGTGCGGTAGTCGTTTGCTACCAATTCTCCGATAATTTGATCTTCTTGAATATTCATTATATGTTTTGTTTATTGTTTACTAAATAATTTAATTCCGAAAATAGTTAGCCAAACTACTTTTATTACTTCCATTCCTACATAATAAAAATGAAGGTTTGAGGCTGCTAACGTTTCTCCCTGAATGTATAATTCGGCTCTATGGTCTAATGTGGGTAAGACCCAAAATGTTTCCAATAGCAACATTAAAAGCGGGAAAAAATAAAGCGTATTTTGACGTGTTAATAATTTTGTTTTTGAGAAAAGTAAATTGCCCATAATTAAAATAGCAAAAACCCATTCCATTAGGTTCAATGCGCCAAAAACCAATCTTCCAATTCCTAAACCAATAGGAACTGTAACTCCAGGAGCACGAAATTTCAACCAAGCTTCCATAAAACTAATCGCACAAACAAATCCAATCCAAAGGAATGTGCTTATAATTGCTATTTGATATTTTGTTGACTTCATATTAAAGGTGTGGAATCATTACTTCTGTGATATTCTATTTTTGAATGAAACATTTCTGCCATTCGTTGGCCTTGCCATTTGGCTTGTTCTGCTTTTTCGCCTTCAAATAAATCATCTACAGTTGTATAAAAAAGGGCTAACCATCTTTCAAAGTGTTCTAGCTTCACGGGTAATTTTGCATGCGGCATAAACGGACTTCCGTAATAAGTATGTTCTTCTAATAATACGGTTTGCCAGAAATTATACATTTTCTGAAGATGTTCTGGCCAACGGTCTTCAATCTTATTATTAAAAATATCTTTTAGTGCTTCGTCTTCACGAATTTTTCCGTAAAAACTATCGACTAAAAGTTTAACATCGGTTAAGTTTTTAATATCTTCTTTCATCTCTTATTTTTTCTAAATACTTATATACGTCACAACATAATAAGCTGCCCATCCAAAAAAGGCAATCAATATAATCCATAACCAACTTGGAATACTTTGAGGTGTTTCACTTCCTTCTATAATAAAATTCTTATGATTTCCTTTATCGTAAGCATTAATCATTAATGGAATGACTCCATCAACAACTGAATTATCAGAAATCCCTTCAATCGAAATTGCAGGGCCGTTTCGAACGATAAATTTTATTTTTCGAATCCCTTCTCTTCCGGATGGCGATTTGCTAACCATTTTCAGCGTATGTTCGCCGTCTGTTAATTTAGTGGTGTCTAATTCAAATTGCACCGGAGCTATCAACTCAGCGATGGGTTGCAAATCATCATCAATAAATACTGTTATTTTACTTTTATCTTCTTGCATCGTAACTACTAGTTTAAGATGGATACTTTAATGTGATCTTTATTTTTTTCACCCGGTTTAATCAAATATTTTAATGAGAAAATAAAAGTTAAAACTGTTATTGCAGCAATTACAGCAATAATTACCCAATCCCAATTGCTATTTGGACCACCGCCGTGCGTTAAACCTTGGGTAATTTTTGGTTGTTGTTTTTCACACGCAGGACAAGCCCATATTATTTGATTGGCAAAGAAAAGTAGTAAGAAGAAAAAATATTTTATCTTATTTTTCATTTCTCCAGTATTTATTTGCTTTGGCAATGGTTTGAAATTCAATCGCTACAACTTGAGCTGAGCTTATCAATTGTGCGGTATCGTCTGCATATTCAGGTCGCATTTGTTTGCGTTTTTCAGGATCCGTTTGGATTGCTCCAATGGTTTTTCTAGCCATCGTTATGGCTAAAGCTCTTCCTTCTTGTGGTGTTTTAGTAATTAAACTTGGTAACCATATTTCTGTACTTGCCATATCTCTATATTTTTATTGGTTATTTTTAATAAAATCCATTAGTTTTTTCACTTCTTCGGTGGTTACTTTTTTTGCATTATTTCCCCAGCTTGTTTTTTCGTGATTGATGATTGCTGTTACTTCTTCCGGTGTTAAATTATTATCGGTTCCAACGCCATTCATAACTGCAAATTCAGGATTTGCGTCGTAACCTTTCATAATGATGTCGACATATAATTCTAAATTATCGCCTAAAACAATTGCACTTCCTTTTAATGGTGGAAACGCTCCTTTTAAACCTTCACCATTAGCTTGATGACAAGCGGCACAATTTTGTGTGTAAAGCATTTCTCCATCTGGCAGATTTGCTTCTGCTCCACTTGCTGCAACAGGCGTTTCTTTTTTCTTGTATAAGAATTCCATTGGTGCTTTTCCGTCCGGCAATGGTGTTTGTTTTAAACTTTGCAAATACGTTACCAATTCGATCGCTTCTTTTTTAGCAACAATTTTCCCTGTAATTCCTTTACGAAATTCATCGGGAACAATAACTTCCACCTCATCTTTTCCTACTTCGTCTTTCACTTCAAAAAGCCAAGGATAAGCCGGCATTATTGATTTACCCACAACTGCTCTAGGTTGATACAGATGCAATAAATTCCAAGCCATACTTGGTTGACGGGCTCCAATATTTGTTAAATCGGGTCCAGTTCGTTCCGTTCCCATTAAAGTTGCGGTGTTTCTCCAGAAATCTGTTCTTGTCATCGCCGCATAATCTGAAGCAATTCCAGGTCTGCTTCCCCATACTTTGTCCATATCTACATTTCGTACTTGTTGCGTATGACAAGCGACACAACCGTTGCTAATATAACTTAGTTTTCCTTGCTGTGCTTGCTCGGTTAGAGGTTCGTAATTTGGCAAAGTCGCGTTATCCAATTGGTTGTTAATTGCTGGTAGTATTGCAACAAAAATCGTCAACACCACAAATAAAGCCAATGCAGATAAGAATAGTTTTTTATGATTATCGAAAAAATCCATTTGATGTATATTATTTAGTTAAATCTAGCGTATCAAGTTCTTTTTTTGCTCTTAAAATGTCGGCTGGGGCAGTTGGTATTACTATTTGCTGTTTTCTTTTTATCATTACATAAAAATTATAGGCGAATAAAATATGAGATAACCACATAAGCGTTCCTCCAATTGCACGCCATAACCAGTACGGAGCCATTAATTCCACACTATCAATAAACGGTTTTCCTTCCATCCACATTAACCCTTTAAGTGTTGAACCGTACATTAATGGGAACGTATAGAACAATAATCCGATAAATGCCAACCAAAAATGAGCACCTACTATTGCTTGAGAAGGTTCTTTACCGGTTAATCTTGGTACAAGTGTATAAATGAATCCCCAAAGCATAAAACAGATAATACCGTACATTGTTAAGTGCGAATGTGCTACTGTAAAATCGGTAAAATGCCAAACTAAGTTCGTAAAACGGAAAGCTTCTGCAGTTCCTTGCAATGAACCTGTAAAGTAAAATATGATTCCAACCAAATAGAAAGGAAGCGTATAACTGCTGGATAACTTGTGCCAAGAACCTTTGAACGTCATTAAGAAGTTGGTTGTTCCGGCAATTACTGGAATTACCATTCCCACACTTCCTACAATCGCAACGGTTTGAAGCCACCAAGGAATTGCACTAAAAATAAAGTGATGTGTTCCAATCAGTGTATAAAATAAAATTTGGGTCCAAAATGCCAAAATACCTAAACTATAAGAGTAAATGGGTTTGTTTAATTGTTGTGGTAAGAAATAATACATTAAACCTAATGTAAAAAGCATAAACCACATGCCTACCCCTTGGTGCATATAATAACCTTGCACGATGGTTTCCCCTAATCCATTTTGCCAAGTTGGCCAATAAGCAACAATTGCAATAACTAATAAAAACATCATTGCTGCAACAATGTACCAATTGGATACGTAAATTTCTTTGGTTGTTTTTCTAGCAATGGTCTTTATAAAATTGAATAATGATATAATAACTCCTATACCGAATAAAGCCATTACGGGCCAAATGTATTCTCTGTACTCGCCGCCACCGTTATTAATTCCTGCCATTAGACAAATACTTCCAATTATTACAGAAAGATTGATTAGAATAAGCGAGTAATACCCCTTTTTTATACTGGCAATAGGCACATTACTAACTCTTGGCACCACATAATAAGCCAATCCCATCATGGCTAAAGAAGCCCAACCCCAAAATACAGCATTGGTATGAACCGGTCTAAGTCTTCCGAAACTCAGCCAACTGTAATGATCCACATCTGGTGCTACAAATTTAATTCCAAGATATTCTCCCATTGTCGTTCCAAATAATAACCAGAAAGTAGCACAACCTAAATACCATAAAATAAGATTTGTCAATTCGGGTTCTACATAAGGGCGCGCTTGTCCTTTTTTCTTTTGTTCGATGAACCGGAAACTATCTGCTTCGGCAACATTATTTATTAATCCTTTTGGATCTTCAGGAATTTCATTTCCAGCTAATTCATTGTTTACCAATGCATATTCTAATGCTATTTTTCTTTGCTCTAGTTTTGTTATTTCTTCTGGATTGAGTTCTTTTAAGTAAGTATTAAATTTTTCTAATTCCTTTTTTTGAAAGTATGATTTGAATAATTTAAAAGCCTTTAAAACAACAATCATCGCTGCAACTAAAACAGGAATTAAAATTAGAATTAGTGTAATGATTATTCCGGACTCGCTAAATAAGTTTTTATTTTCCATTTATTTCTATATGTTGGATGTTTTTATCTTCTATTAATGTAAATTTTTTTTATCTCTTTAAAAAGGTTAACCCTTTCTCAAAATCTTCTGCTAATGATTTTATAGTCGTGTTTTCAAGCATCATTTTCAGTTCATTTCGAATTGATATAAATTGATTGTGAAGTGGGCACGGTTGCCTTTCATTGCAATTACTTAATCCTAGACCACATCCCATATAAATATCATTTCCGTCGATTGCTTCTACAATTGTGCTCAGTTTTATTGTATCAAAATTAGTCTTATCCATTGAGAAACCACCTGTTGGCCCTTTATCTGACCTTATCACTTTATGTCTTGCAAGCAATTGTAGAATTTTCGAAGTGTACGCTGCAGGGGATTCAATTGCATTGGCAACTTCAATTAGTCCCACCTTTCTATTTAAATGCGATTGTTCCGCAATATAAATAGCCGCTCTTATTCCGTATTCGCACGCTTTTGAAAACATATTAATTTTTCTATATCACAAAGATATAAATATTTTTAATAATGGATAAAACTATCCGCTATTATTTTTTAATGAATCTAATTAGTGTCTACGAAGACCAACCTATGTATTGAAATAAAAAAAATCCCAAATTCAATGAAATTGGGATTTATAAATAAGGCAATCAAACTTTAATAAGTTGTGTAAGGTGGTTTTGCGTTCTTATCCAAATGTCGTCTCACGCGTGTAGGAATAGTACCATTACCGGAAGCATCTGGAATTCCTTTTGGCTCCGATTCATCAATAGATGGAGTTAAAGGATTGTCTAAAACTAAATTAAAAGGATAAAGCGCGCTTGTGCCTTGACCTGCTTGTAACGGTAAAGGCTTTTTGATTTCAAACTTGGTTAAAAAACCATCACCATCGTCATCAATATCCAAAAAATCTGGAATACCATCTCCATCAGTGTCATCATCAAAATAGTTATTATTCCCATTTAAATCTTCGTGCTTACTTGGAATACCATCTCTATCGTGATCTCTTTCTTTTATATCATATAGCTTAATTTGAAAAGCAGTTGGTGAATATGCAGGAATATTAGTTCTGGGAGATCCAAAATATCCCAAACCAGAAGGAATAAAAGCAATTACATTGCCAAAATTAACTCTAGTTACAGAACCATCATTATTAGAAACATTTGAAACTTCACTCTTAATCAATTGTAAAACTTGTCTAAAGCCAGAAATTGAAGGATTAGGGTCTGGATAAGAAAACCAAGAGCCTGATTGATTTTCATCAAAAGTAACATTAGTTAAATTCCAACCTTTATACCCTACCAAAGTAGAATCTACTTTGGTGGCACTAGTGCCTCCTCCTTCGTTCAAAAGAATGTAGTATATTTTGTAGTCAATATCATCATCTGAACCACCACTTAATGTGATATTTTTTCTAGTATCATTTTTAACTGTTATTGAAGGAAACGTTAAGCCACTATCCTGCGAATACTGGTTCCAAATCGACATTTGAACACCACCATCTGGAATTTTAGTAACCGTAGCGTCATTATTCACATCTAATTCAATATAATTTGATTTCAGATAATTTTCGATATCTAAAATATTTTCAGCATATACTTCCTGCCTATCTCTTGAAACTAAAGCGGCAGGACCATCATCTGAAGGACAACCAACAAAAGTTAAAGTTAAACACAACAATAAAACTATTTTTAGTACACTTTTCATTATTATAAAATTTATAGGGCGCAAGATACAATTTTCATTTATTTTTGTAGAGATATTAACACGAATTTTTGATTACAGATGAGAATTGATAAATATTTATGGTGCATCCGCTACTACAAGACTAGGAGTATCGCCACAGAAGCAGCAAAGAAAGGACATTTTACCGTAAACGGGCAGGTTGCCAAACCATCTCGTGAGGTTTTTCCCTCTGATAAAATAACACTTAGAAAAGATCAAATAAATTATAAATTGGTTGTACTAGACATTCCATTGAATAGACTAGGAGCAAAATTGGTTGATTTATATCGAAAAGACGAAACTCCGAAAGAGGCTTTTGAACATTTAGAATTACTAAAACTTTCGAAGGAACATTATAGAGCAAATGGAACTGGAAGACCAACTAAAAAAGATCGTCGAGAAATTGACGATTATCTTTGGGATAGTGACGAAACGGAAGAAAAAGAATAGATGAATTACTGGGAAGAGCGATATCAAAAAGGCGAAACTGGATGGGATGCAGGTGAAATTACTACACCTTTGAAAGCCTATATAGACCAAGTAAAGAACAAAGAACTTAAAATTTTGATTCCTGGCGCTGGAAATGGTCACGAATTTGATTATTTAGTAAACAATGGTTTTAAAAATGTGCACGTGATTGACATAGCTCTTTCTCCTTTAGTGCATATTGCCAAAAAAAATCCGAAATTTAAATCAAATTTAATCCACGATGATTTCTTTAATTTAGATGAAAAATTTGATTTGATTATCGAACAAACCTTTTTCTGCGCTTTACAGCCAACGCTGAGAATGCAATATGCAGAGAAAATGCAAAAAATTTTGACTCCTACAGGGAAAATAATTGGTTTATTGTTTAACTTTCCTTTAACTTCGAAGGGTCCGCCTTATGGTGGTTCAAAAGAAGAATATTTATCATTATTTTCGTCAAAATTTATCATACGAACTTTAGAACTCGCTCATAATTCAATAAAACCCAGAGAAAATAAGGAACTCTTTTTTATCTTTGAATCCAAATAACAAATCTTATGGACAATATAATTTTAACACACAAAGAAATTTCACATAAAACCAAACGAATTGCATACCAAATTTACGAAACATTCATTAATGAAGAAGAAGTAATTTTGGCTGGAATTGCTAGCAATGGTTTTATTTTTGCACAAAAAATAGCAGCCGAATTAAACGAAATTTCAGATTTAAAAATTACACTTTGTGAAGTTAAAATCAACAAGCAAAACCCACAAGATTTAGTTGCAACTTCTATTTCTAAAGAAGCGTACCAAAACAAAGGTTTGGTTCTAATTGACGATGTTTTAAACTCGGGAACCACCCTTATATACGGAGTAAAACACTTCTTAGAAGTTCCTTTAAGTAAATTTAAAACGGCCGTCCTTGTTGATAGAAATCATAAAAAATATCCTGTTAAGGCTGATTTTAAAGGAATTTCTTTATCTACTTCACTACACGAACATATTCAAGTTGTTTTTGAAGCCAACAACTCTTATGCTTATTTAAGCTAGTAAACTATTAATTTCATTTGCAATTTTTTCGATCGATTTATTATCAACAGTAATTATTTTATTAGCTTGATGATAATAAAAATTTCTATCGAAAAGATGTTTATTAATAAAATCCCTTAGTGCATTCTCTTCTTGATTATGTAATAATGGGCGAGAATTTTTTTCATTTATCAATCGCTTCACTAACGTATCTGTTGTTGCTTTTAGATAAATAGACAAAATTCCAGTCGCTTTTAGCAATTCGTGATTATTGTAATAACACGGAGTTCCACCTCCGAGACTCAAAACAAAATTTTCTTCGAGCGCTAGTATTTTTTTTAAAACCTCATTTTCCGTCTTTCTAAAATAAATTTCACCCTTGGTTTGAAAAAGTTTTGCAATAGAAATTTGCTCTATTTTTTCAATTTCACTGTCCAAATCATAAAAAGGGATTTGTAGTTTTTCTGATAAAAAACTACCAACTGCGCTCTTTCCGCTTCCCATATAACCTAATAGCACTATTTTCATAAATAAATAATCTCCTATAAATTAAAGAGTTAACAAATTAATTGTAAAAAAAGACAAATTTAAACTAAAATAGGCTTGTAAAATAAATAAATCTTTATATATTTGCACCCGCATTCAAGGAAATAAAATGACTTGGTAGCTCAGTTGGTAGAGCACATCACTTTTAATGATGGGGTCCTGGGTTCGAGCCCCAGCCAGGTCACTACTTTTTGAAATATTTGAATGCACAGACTTGGTAGCTCAGTTGGTAGAGCACATCACTTTTAATGATGGGGTCCTGGGTTCGAGCCCCAGCCAGGTCACGATAAAAAAGTTAAGCATTTGCTTAGCTTTTTTTTATTTAAGGCCATGTGGAGAAACGGTAGACTCGCCATCTTGAGGGGGTGGTGCTCGTAAGGGCGTGAGGGTTCAAATCCCTCCATGGTCACTTTTATCGCCTGTATCATTGAGTTAGCAGCTATTTTATTTAGTCATTAGTCAACACAATAAATACTTTTTTACTCTTAATGCTTATTATTTCAAACAACAAAGACTTCTTGTGCAGATTAGATCAACATTCTAACGCGTTCTTCAGCTTTAATAATTACTTCCACCTTGGAATTCTATGTTGTTATAAAACTCAACCTATATTTTGTATCAAGAGTTTCATTTGAAAAATTAACATGTCTTCAAACTAGATGGATTTGTGAAATATATCGTTCTAATAGAAAATAATCTAATTTATGCGGCTTGTTATGATGATAAGTATAAAATGAAAAAAGTTAAATTTAATTAGGCTGATATATGTTGGTTTCAAACAAAAGCACGGTGTTAATGATTATAAAATCATTAACTAAATATTTAGCAAACATTAAAATTATTTGCTTCAAATTTAGATGGACAATTGAATAAAAAACTCCATTAAGTAAGAAAATTAGGATATTTTTTATTATTTTACCAAACACATGGTGAAATTCACTTATTTGTTCACCCTTTTAAACTATTTATTAAACATTTTTACAATAAAAGTATTTTTGTCTGTTTTTTTTGATTACTTTTGTTTAACCAAAATAAAGAAAAGATGAACAATGTGAGAAATGTTTTTAGTATCAAGGACTTAGAAAACCTATCGGGTATAAAAGCACATACTATTCGTATTTGGGAAAAAAGATACAATGTTTTAGAACCAATGCGTTCTGATACAAATATTAGATCTTATGATATCCGAAATTTACAAAAATTGCTTAACATTGTTCTACTACACAATTATGGATATAAAATATCTAAAATTGCGACTTTAGATCAAAAAGATATGAATAAGCTAGCAACTGATATCATATCTGAAAAAAGTGCGAAAAATCACGCAATAAGCACTTTTAAAATGGCAATGATGAATTTTGATCAATCCTTGTTTTTTAATACTTATAATCAACTGTTAAATGAGAAATCGTTTAAAGAAGTATTTTATACGGTATTTATTCCTTTGATGCAAGAACTTGGGTTTTTATGGCAAACCGAAACAATTACTCCTGCCCACGAACATTTTATTACGTATTTAATAAAACAAAAGTTACTTATAAATACTGAGAAAGTTCAAATATTAGAACCCACCAAAACTGATCGCGTTTTCGTTTTATTTTTACCATTAAACGAAATTCATGAACTTGGTATTATGTACTTAAATTATGAAATTTTACTAAATGGATACCAAACTATATATTTAGGCGAAAGTATTCCGATAACTAGTTTAACCGACTTAAAAAACTCTTTTGAAAAAATAACATTCTTAAGCTATTTAACGGTTGAGCCTAATCAGGAAGAAGTAAACAATTTCGTTCAGGAATTTCAAACTACTATTTTAGATAACACAAAACATGAATTGCTGCTTTTAGGAAGAATGACTGAATTCATTGAACAAAATAACAAATTTGAAAACATAAACATATTCAATAGTATAGAAGAATTAACAGCAAGCTTGTAAAAGAGTTTGTTTTGTTTATCTTTTTCATTACTTTTGTTAAACAAAAATATACCCGTGAATAAAAAAATAGCCATTATAGGTTCAGGATTTTCTGCATTATCAGCAGCTTGTTATTTAGCAAAAGCTGGTAATGAAGTAGTTATATACGAAAAAAATGCAACTATCGGAGGAAGAGCTCGCCAATTAAAGAAGGAAGGCTTTACATTTGATATTGGCCCAACTTGGTATTGGATGCCCGATGTTTTTGAACGTTTTTTTAGTGATTTTGATAAAAAACCCTCAGATTATTATGAGTTAATTAAGCTTTCACCAGCCTATCAAGTATATTTTGGTCATTTAGACTATGTTACTATTGCCGATAATTTACCTGAAATTGTCGCTACTTTTGAATCCATTGAAAAAGGAAGCGGAAAACAATTAGAGCAATTTATGGCAGAGGCGAAAAGCAATTATGATATTGCTATTAAAGATTTGGTATACCGACCTGGTGAGTCTCCTTTGGAGTTAATTACCATTGAAACAGCGATGAAAGTGAATCAGTTTTTTAGTAATATCAAAAAAGATGTTCGAAAAAGATTTAAAAATACTAAATTAGTTCAAATATTAGAATTTCCAGTATTGTTTTTGGGTGCGAAACCAAGCGACACACCATCTTTTTATAATTTTATGAACTTTGCAGATTTTGGCCTAGGAACTTGGCATCCAAAAAACGGAATGTATTCTGTAGTTTTAGCTATGGAAACTTTAGCAAGAGAACTAGGCGTAAAAATTGAAACTAATGCAAATGTTGAGAAAATAGATGTAACTAATGGAAGAGCTTCAGGTATTTTAGTTAATAACAAAATAGTAACAGTTGATATCGTTTTAAGCGGTGCCGATTATCATCACTCCGAAACATTACTAGATAAAAATTACCGTCAATATTCAGAAAATTATTGGGAAAAGAAAACATTTGCACCTTCTTCTCTCTTATTTTATGTTGGATTTGACAAAAAAATAGAAAATGTAGAACATCATTCGTTATTTTTTGATGTCGATTTTGACGTGCATGCAGAAGCAATTTACGACAATCCTAAATGGCCAGAAGATCCTCTGTTTTATGCAAGTTTTCCATCAAAAACAGATGCTAATGCAGCGCCTGAAGGTAAAGAGGCAGGTATCTTTTTAATTCCGTTAGCACCCGGATTAGAAGACACGGAAGAATTACGAGAACGTTATTTCGAGAAAATAATGACACGATTTGAACAGCTTACTAATCAGGATGTGAAAAAAAATATTATCTTTAAAAACTCTTTCTGTGTAAATGATTTTGTTAAAGATTATAATTCATACAAAGGGAATGCTTATGGTATGGCGAATACCCTATTTCAAACGGCTTTTCTAAGACCTAAATTGAAAAGTAAAAAAGTAGCGAATTTATATTTTACTGGTCAATTAACTGTTCCAGGACCAGGTGTCCCTCCAGCATTGATTTCAGGAAAATTAGTTTCCGATTTAATAGAAAAGTATCAATAATTATGAAATCCATTTTTGACAACGTATCATTTGATTGCAGCGTAAAAGTAACAAAAGCCTACAGCACTTCATTTTCTTCAGCTGTAAAAATGTTAGCGCCAAGCATTCGTCAGGACATCTATAATATTTATGGATTCGTGCGTTTTGCAGACGAAATAGTAGATAGCTTTCACGATTATGATAAAGAAGCTTTGTTTTCACAATTTGAAAATGATTTGAATTTAGCAATTGTTCAAAAAATAAGTTTAAACCCTATTTTGAACTCGTTTCAATATACGGTAAACAAGTACAACATTCCTATGGAAATGGTGAATTCATTTATGAAAAGTATGCGATTAGATCTTTCTAAATCGGTTTATAGCACCGTTGAAGAATACAACGAATATATTTACGGTTCGGCCGATGTTGTAGGTTTAATGTGTTTGAAAGTTTTTGTAAATGGCGACGATACTAAATTTGAAGAGTTAAAACATAGCGCAATGCGTTTAGGTTCAGCCTTTCAAAAAGTAAATTTCTTACGTGATTTAAAAGCCGATTTTGAAGATTTAAGCAGAACGTATTTCCCAAATACCGATTTAAGTCGTTTGGATGAAGCAAGCAAACAACAAATTATAGCTGAAATTCAGGCAGACTTCGATGCAGGATTTGAAGGTATTCAAAATTTACCTTTAGAGGCGAAATTTGGAGTTTATACCGCTTATATTTACTACAAAAAATTACTTAGTAAATTGAAAAAAACGCCTTCGTTAGAAATTAAAAATACACGAATTCGAGTTCCAAATTATGAAAAAGCAGGTTTATTGGCGAAATGCTATTTAAACTACCGCTTGAATATCTTATAAAATTTGTAAAACAGAAGTTGAAATTTAATTATAGAAATTTATATTATTATGTGGTTACATATCCTAGTTTTTATCACAACTTTTTTCCTTATGGAATTTATGGCTTGGTTTAGTCATAAGTATATTATGCATGGATTTTTATGGGTTTTACACGCAGATCATCACAAAAAAGATCACGATTCGTGGTTTGAACGCAATGATGCTTTTTTCATCATTTATGCTCTGGTAAGTATTGGATGTTTCTTGCTTTGGCAATATGACATCTTTGTTTATGGCTTAGCCATTGGCTTGGGCATTCTAGGCTATGGTATTGCTTATTTCTTTGTGCATGATATTTTTATTCATCAACGTTTTAAGCTATTTAGAAACGCAAACAGTCGTTATTCGAGAGCTGTTAGAAGAGCTCATAAAATGCATCACAAACACACGGGAAAAGATCATGGCGAATGTTTTGGTATGTTATTATTTCCTTATAAGTATTTTAAATAGTAATTTTATAGCTGCTAAATTAAATACATTTGTTTTATTTTTTTTTCCGCAAAAAAAAATGCCCCAAATAATTTGATACTTTTTGGGGCATTTAAATTTTACTTATTTTTTCTCTCAGTTTTTTTCTAGAAGCACATCAATTGGATTATTACTTCGTGGTCCAAACGACCTTACCTGCCTTTCATTTTCACTGGAACATAAAATATACATATTGTAAGATTGTAATTGCACAGTTTGTTCTTTATATAATCCATTTGCATCCTGAATTTTAATATAAAAATCAGCCGCAGGAAAAGTATTCGTGACCGAAAGTAAGTAGGTATCATCGGAATAAGGAAAGAACCATTTTTGTGTTTCATTGTCTTTACTAATTAAATGATTTTTTACAAAAATTAAGGGTTGATTTCCGTTTTTCCAGCTGTATTTATTACTCTCATTAATTACTTCTTCGCCATTTTCATAAACCAAAGAAATCTTTAAATTTTTAATATTCTCTTTTTTTCCATCCTCGTGCACTTTTACAACCAAATAAGATGTAAAATCAAAGCCACAATGCGGCACTTGACTAAAAGAAAAAAGGGAATAAAGCGTAAAAAAAAATCCTAATTTAAATTTCATAATTTATTATATTTTCAGATCAATACTATAACTTTCAAACAGTATTATTTCATTAATGCTTGTAAAGGTTTTAATTGTTCTAAATTTACATCTGATTTTTGTAAAAGTCTTATCATATTAAATATATGTGTTGGGTTCATATCAGTTCCCAAAACTCTTATTATTGCAAAACCATTTTCTTTTTTTCCTGCTAAAATTACAAATTCTTTAATATGCTCGTCATCTGCACCGACAAAATAAACGGCAGCACCATCGTTGCCAGAACCCGCTTTCATTAATTGTTGATAACTTTCATCTTTCAGAATTTTTTTAACTTCTAAAATCTCTTTGTCGTAAGCAACAGTTTTTGTAGCGTCTGATTTGAAAGCAAGAATATTCATTTTATCAAACGAATTTAAAGCTTCTTTTTCATTTTCAGACAATCTAATTTTATCTGATTTTATAAAGCTTGGGGGCAAATCCACTGCAATGAAATCAGAAGATTCTGTATTCTTCACAAAATACTTCTGAAGCGAAGGTTTGTCTTCACAACTCATTAAAAAAAGTACTCCTAAAAAAAAGATGGCTAACTTTTTCATTGGTTTATTTTTTTGAAGCTTTTTTCAAATCATCACCTCCCGGTAAATTCATTTTTTCGGTCAGTACGGCTATTTCATCCAAATTAAAGTTTCCAGTTAATGATAAAACGATAGTATTTGCGTCTTTCACATTTGAACCTTCAATAAACATTAAAAGCTCTCTTACAATACTATCATTGCCTCCAGATTTTACGTATATTTTTACGTTTTTACCATCTCCATTAACACGCATTAATTCCTCCAACGGATTAGATTTTAAGTAACTCGTTACAGTTGCTTTCATATCCACTCCTAATTTTGCATTACTAGTAGTGAATACTTTTAAATTTTCTAATTTTTTAAGTAAGCTCATATATTGTTGCATTTCTTTGTCTTTTGCATCAACTTTAACTTTACTCATCATTTCAAACATCTTCTTGTTTACAATTACAGAAGCAATTCCTTCTTTATCTTCAAATTTATCAAATACACTTTGTGCAAAAGAATTCCCCGCAGCGACTAAAAAAGCGAATATTACTATTAAATTTTTCATTTTGTTTTTATTTAAAAATTGTTTTTGTTGTATTTTCATATTCTTCAAGATATACTGTACTTTCCATGCCAATATTCACTTGTTCGGAAACCATTAATAAAGCCTTGTGAGTTGCTTTCATTGCTTCCTCAGGATTATCATAAGTTCCTAAATCCGTATTTTTAATTTGCGATGGATATAGAAAAAATGTTGCTAACCCAAACAGAACTAGAAAACTAGCTGCAATTCCCATCCATTTAGCGCTATTCATTTTTCTAGGTTGTATCTTCAGATTTTGTTCAAATTTCGTTGCTTTTTCAGTTTGAAAGTAAGCAAATAACGATTGATATTTTACCAAATGTGGAGCAACACCATTCGAAGAGAAATACGTTTTTAATTGTTTTTCTTCCGCTATAGTAGTCGCTCCTTCAAAATATTTTTCTACTAATTGTTCAATTAATGTAAGTTCCATAATTATGTGTTTTTTCAATTTGTATTCTCAGCGTTTTACGTGCTCGTGATAAAGCAACTCTAACTGCCGTTTCATTCATTTCTAATACTTGTGCAATATCCGAAAATTCATATTCTTCTATTTCCCGAAGTTGTAAAATGAGTCGTTGTTGTTCGGGCAAATCATTGATCAGTTTTTCTGCCCATTGTAATGTGTTTTGATGTTCAATTTGCTTGTCAATACTAGTATCATTATTTTGATAATTTGTATGAACCAATTGTACATTAGTCGCTCTTTTACTTTTTAACTGATCCAAACAATAATTTTTAGTCATTGTCATTGCTAAAGCTTCTACGCTGTTATAACGTTCTAAGTCACCATTTTTATTCCACAAACGCACCATTACTTCCTGAGTAGCGTCTTCCGCTTCTTCCCTACTCACAAGCATTCGTTTTGCTAAACGAAATAACTTATCTTTAAAAGGAGTAACGACTTGTATAAACTCGTTTTGGTTCATTGTAATAGATTGATATATTAAGAAGACGAATGTAAATTGATTTTGTTACAATTAAAAATATAATTATATTTAAAGAAAATTTTTATGAAGAAATTAGGCTTTACTTTACTGTTGTTGCTTTTAGTACAGAGTTTTATAAAATGTTCCGACGATTTTGATGATAAAGTACCTAGTGGATCAGTTAATAACTTTATTTGGAAAGGTCTAAATCAATATTACTACTGGCTAAGTGATTCTCCTGATTTAGCTGACAATCGATTCGCAAATACTAGTGAATATAACAATTTTATTAATTCTTATAATTCGCCTGAAGCACTATTTTCCCATTTATTAGTTGATCCTTCTATCGACCGTTTTAGTGTTCTCTTTTCTGATTATACGCAATTAGAGCAAGCACTGATCGGAACGCAAATGAATAATGGTGTTGATTATGAATTGCGCTATAAACAAGGAAGTTCTACGGAATTATTTGGTTGGGTTCGTTATATCTTACCTAATTCAGATGCTTCGACCAAGGCTATTAATCGTGGTGCTATTTTTTATGCCGTAAATGGAACTCCGCTTACAACCTCAAATTACAAAAGTTTGCTTAATGAAATTAATTATACCTTAAACTTTGCATCTTATGATGCAGGTGCAATCACGCCAAATGGTAATTCTGTTTCTTTAACTAAAACAAACTTCTCGGAAAATCCGGTTTATATGAAAAAGGTATTTGTTGACGGTTCAAAAAAGATTGGTTATTTGATGTACAACGGATTTTATACCAATTATGAGAACGAATTAAATAATGCTTTTGGCTATTTTCAAGGAGAAGGAATTACTCATTTAATTTTAGATCTTCGTTATAATTCTGGAGGTTCTGTAAATACGGCTACACGATTAGCTAGTATGATCACTGGTCAGTTTAGCAATCAAATTTTTGCTAAGCAGCAATGGAACTATAAAATTGAAAATTTAATTAATAATCCTGAACAATTACTAAACAGATTTACTTCTTCAATAGAAAATGGAAATAACATTAATCACTTAAACTTAAGTAAAGTATATATTTTAACTACAAAACGTTCGGCATCAGCTAGTGAATTAGTTATTAACGGTCTTGCTCCTTATATTGATGTAATTCAAATTGGTGACATTACTGCTGGTAAAAATGTCGGTTCAATTACAGTATATGATTCACCATCTTTTAGAAAGCAAAATGTAAATCCAACGCATAAATATGCAATGCAACCCATAGTGCTTAAAATCGCCAATAATGCTGATTTTAGTGATTACACTAATGGTTTAGAACCCGACCAAACGCAATTAGAAGATTTAGGTGATTTGGGTGCGATTGGCGAAAACTCTGATCCTCTTTTAAATGCAGCATTAAATTACATCAATATAAACGGTAGATTTCAGCAGAGATTACCAGCGCAATTGTTCAATCATTTTGAAGATTCTAAATCAATGCGCTTATTTGGTGATGAAATGTATTTAAATAATACTTCAAACTAATTTAAAATAAATAAGATTCTCAGTCTAATAAAAAATAAAAAAACTCAAAACGAATATGTTTTGAGTTTTTTTATTCTATGATCAAAAACTAGTTATTGTACTAGTATCTTCTTTACAATTTTACTTTCTTCGCACTTAAAATGTACAAAATAAGGTCCGGAAGGTAAATCGGAAACGTTTATTCCGTTACTTGAAACAGCTTCCATTTTCTTCACCAAACGAGCCGTAAGATCATAAATTTCGATTTGAACATTTTCCATACAATTGCTGTAGAAAATGTCTTTTATTGGATTTGGATAGATAATCAATTTTTCTGCTGTAAATGTTTCACTACTCAAAACCTTTTCATTAATAACTCCTACCGCTTGTAAATCAAATCCTCCAGAAGAAAAAGCCGTAGGATAAGAATCATTTATTGGATTATTAAAACTATCAAATGTTGCATAAAGTGGATTAATACTTCCTACAACATCAATGACTTTTACATGCGTAATATTTTGTTTGTCTAAAAGTGGACTGTTTGGAATTTCATTTAAATCAAAAGGAGTTCCATAATTTCCGGCATATTTTCCGGCAATGTTGTTTAAATATTCTGCTGCAGGCGATCCAAAAGAACCAATTTGAGTAGCCCTTTGGGTTTCGCTATGTGTTGGAAATCCGAAAAAAGTAACACCATCCGAACTAACTTCTACAATTCCTAATTCCAAAAAAGCAACACCTCCATTTTCAAAAACCGCAAAATCAAATCCTGGTCCATCGAAAATTGGATTTGCAAAAGTAACGGTTGCTTCTCCTCTATCACCTAAACTTACAATATAACCTTGAGGAGTTCCTAATACATTTTCTGGGATTCCAGCATCTGCAAAACCTAAAGAAGTATCTGCGATATTTTGATAGCCTCGCGTTACCCTTATTCCCGTAGCCCAAGCCACGAATTGTCCGTCATCTTTATGTATTGCTGTAGATCCTGGTAAACCCGCTGCCGGAGCATACGATTGTGCATTGATACTATTTGCAAGAAAAATAGAAAACAGTACTATTAATTGTTTCATAATCGTTTTAAAAGAATTATTTCTTAACTAATTTTATAACTTGTTTCTGATTTTCTCCTACTAATTCAACAATATAAATTCCGGCTGAAAAATCAGAAACATCGATTGCGTCTTTAGAAGAGTTTACAGCTTTTAGCATTTTTCCTGATAAATCGTAAATTTTAATTTGCAAGTCACTTGTTGATTTCACATAAAACACATCCGTTGTTGGATTAGGATAAACCGAAATACTAGTTAAAGTACTTGTATTTGTACCTAAATTGCTTTGAGTTGCTTTGTAAATGTGATTTGGATTTTGACCGACTGTGTAAGTATATAATAAAGTGCCCGTTAAATCATATTCATACACAAAACCATTAACTGCATAATTATTTGCATCAGCCACATAAATTTTATCATCGATTACATTTAAACCATAAATTCCAGAATATCCAGTAGCAGTAGTTGTAATAAAAGAAGTAGCTTCTAAAGTATCTGAAGTTAAATTATATCTGTAAATATCAACATTTGAAGTAATGTATAAATTTGTTCCATCAGTATCCATATGAAAAGCAGTTACAGAAGCATCAAAATTTGAAGTTGAAATAACAGTATCGGTAGTTAAATCGATTTTTGCTAAACTCGCAATTGTTGGTCCGCCTGCATGCCAAGTTTGTAAACCTGCTGATAATACATATAGGAAATTCCCAACTTTTATCATTTCTGTTGGAACATCATTCACACTAATTGTTGTCGAAGTTCCAGCAAAAATGTCATAAACCGTAACAATATTTCCTGTATTATAACCGCCTTGGTGAGCGATATAAAGCTTCCCATTAATTTCTTTAATTTTCTCAACCCCTTCTGGCATTGGAATTGGAGCTTCTAAAGTATTAGTAGTTAAATTAATAACTGCTAAATAATCATCTGTTGTATCGCCACCGCTTCCCCAACAAGTTACATAAGCTTTGTTATTATAAACTGCGGTATATCTTGGATTAACAACGCCTGAACTAATTGTGGCAATGTTCTCAAAAGTTTTGTTATTTGCAATTACAACCTTATCAGAACCGTTTAAAGCAACAATTGCAATATTGTTGTGCATGGTTAAACTTTGACCAATTTTTCCCATTTGACCGCCAGAATTTGACAATCCGTATACATTATTGGTAACTTGATTTGTTGCTGAAATAAAGCTAATATCGGAATTTCCACCTTCGTTTAACACCAAAATTCCATCTAAGAATTCTGTTTGAGAAAATGAGAAGAAAGAAGAGAATAAAAATAAAAAGGATAAAATGTAATTTTTTGTCATTATTGAAAATTTAAAATTTGATAAAAAAATGCAGAGGCTTTTGAAACCTCTGCATATAATTTGTTTGAATTAGTTAAAATAAAAGCCATTTGGACCAACACCTACAGTATAGGTATTCAATAAAGATCCTGAAGTTGAATAAATGTAAGCGTTACTATCGGATGCGAAATCTCCACCATCAGAGATATAAATCTTACCATTATTTACTGCAAATCCATACATTGGACCATAAGCTGAAGTAGAAGTATAACTCAGAATTGCTGTTGATGAAACCGTTGTAGCATTAAGCTCTGTTGCATAAACTGAAGTTGAATTACCAGTGAAATAAATTTTACTATCTGCTATTGTTAAATTACTAGGAAAGTCAATAGCTGTTGGAATTACAATAGAACTAATAACTTGATTATTTACCGTATTTATTTTGAAAATATTCGATGCGGCTAAAACATAAAGCACGCCATTTTTTTCTTGCAATGTAGATGGCGAATTACCAGCTCCTAAATCAATTACATCTTCCACTGCATTTGTCGTTGTGTTAATAACTGAAACTGAATTACCACTTCCATAATAACCATTTGAAACATAAACTTTACCATTCGCTTTTGTAATATGATCCGATGAAACTCCTAAAGCAATAGTAGATGTTGTATAATTTGATAAATTTACAACCGTTAGATAATCATCCGCTCCAGTTGACCAATCTGCTTGGTTTACAATAAATGCTTTTCCATTTTCAACAACTCCATATCTTGGATTACTAATGTTTGTTGCAATTGTTGCGATATATTGAAAAGTATAACGATCAACTACAGTAATTTTATTTGCACTTCCAGAAATAATGAAAGCTCTTGTATCATCAAAAAACATATCCTGAAGATATGTTCCAATTTCTTCTGCATTTGGATTAACCGCTCTAAAGATATCTTGTTCTACTGTTCCGTTTTCAGAAATAAATGAGATTGAAGCAGTAGATAAAGCACTATTTCCTTCATTTGTAATAAATATTCCATTATCAAAAACACCTTGTGAAGTGGCAACATTGTTATCATCACTACTACACGAAACCATAAAAAACGAAATTGAAACAGCTAATAAAGCTATCTTTTTAAAGGTTGTTCTCATATTCTTAATTTAATTAATTGTTTAAAATTATTTTGATTGTTCTTGTTAAAATTTAATATTCAAATACATCATAAAGTTTCGACCTGGTAAGGGTCTGTTTTCCACACTTTCATAATAAATATTTAATAAGTTTTGGACTTTAATTCCCAACATATAATTGGATTTAAAAGTGTAATCTGCTCCTAAATTATACACCTGATAAGCGTCTAAATTATAGCGTGAAGTATTATCTGATCGCGTATAAACTTCGCCCACAAAAAGATAATCTGCATAAATGCCCAATTGATTTTTACTGTACGAAATGTGTGCGTTTGCCTTGTGATTTGGAACATAAATCAGATATTTATCAAGCCTTTTATCGCGTGAGGAAGTATAACCATAATTTCCATTGATTTGAAAATGATGATCTCCAATGCTTTTTTTGTAGATAAACCCCGTTTCAAATCCGAAAATTTCTACTTCATCGGTGTTTTGAGGTCGCCAAACAGAACCTGATGGAATCCAACGCAACATATCTTCAACCGAATTGTAAAAACCAGTTACCGAAAATCCGAAATTTTTAAAATTTAATTCATTAATAAGTTCGGCTTGATGCGAAGTTTCTGGTTTTAAATCAGTGTTACCACTTCCTAGCCAATACAAATCGTTAAATGTTGGAATTCTAAAACTTTTTGAAGCATTTAATTTTAAAGTATAAAAATCAGTCGCATTTAATTTCGTTCCTATTGAAAACAAGAACGGACTTTCATAATTATCAGTAATTTCTTTTCGAGCAGTAATTTCGTAGAGAAAATTGCTTCCTATCAAATGACTGAATAGTAAACTAGCCGAACCAATTTGACGTTTTTTGTCTAAAATATCAGAACCATCGCCCTTATTTTGCGTAAAATCGAGTACTGAATTTAATTTCATTTTATCCGAAATGGCATAGGCTAAATCTTGCTTAACTAGGAATGTTTCTACTTTTCCAAAAGTGTAAAAATCATTATTGACGTTTGGAAAATATTTATATGCTTCGTGTAAATGTGCGACTTTTAGACGTGAAGTGAATTTATTGAAATCAACTTGCCATTCGAGTAAATTTCTAAGGTTGTAATTGGTATATTTTGTAGGTATTTCTGTGGGAAGCACTAAAGAAAAATGACGTTCGCCATCAAAAACATTGCTAAAAAACTTAATCGTATTTTTTTGATTGATTTTATAACCGAAATTTGTTGAGAGTGAATAATTCTGGAATTCACCATTTAAATTACGTCTGTTTTTCTTAAGCCATTTGTAATCATTATCGGAACTCGTTTGCGAAAAACCAATTTGCAAACTATACTTTTCAGAAGCTAATTTGGATTGAAAACGCCCTTCAAAAGTATTAAAACTTCCATATTTTAGAAAAACCTCATTTTCAAATTTTTTATAATAATATAGATCGGTATTCAAATGAATGCTTCCGCCAATGGCTCCCGAACCATATAAAACGCTTCCACCTCCTGGTTTTACGGTAACTGAATTAAATCCCAGCGAATTAACCGTGTTGAAATCGGTTTGGCCTAACAGTTGGGAATTGATATTGATTCCGTTCCAAACCACAGCAGTTTGTGAAGCGGTTGTTCCTCTAAAAGAGGGCGATGAAGCACCACCTAATCCATTTTCTTTGAAATAAATTAAGGAATTATAGTTGAGCAATGAAGTCAAGAAACTTGAATTACGCTTGATAATGCTATCGGAAAGTGTAGTAATGTTTTGGGTTTTAGAAAAATCTTTTAGCAAATGATCGGACACTTCTACTTCTCGCAAAAGAATAGCCGTGGAATCTTGTGCCCATAAAGAACAACTCAAAAATAAAAATACAAAAATACTGCTAAGCTGAACTGCTTTCATAAATGCAAACCTTTTTTCCCGAAGATTAGTTACTCTATATGAATGTGGCAGGTCTCCTGGCTTGCGTCTTGTTATTCACCTTCCCATCGAAAGTTAGAATTTAAAAGTCAGAAGTCAGAAATAAAATTTTCCAAATTCAGAATTCTTACATCCAAATTAACGACAGTGGTAATGTAGATAATAACAGGCTTTATAGCTTACAGTTGCGGGTACAGCTTAGGTATTTCACCTAATTCCCTTTTAATGTTGTTTTGAAAAATTCAGAAACAACAACCAAAATTCGAGTGCAAATTTACATTAAATATAACAGAATACAAGATTTAATCCTAAATTTGAATTTATAGAACTTTTTGATATGAAAAATATTGTTACTTTTTTTTTGATTTTATTTGTGATTAATAGTTTTTCACAGACTAAAAAAGCAGAAGTTAAAGAACCTAAAATAGAACCGATTGAAATTAAGGATGGAGATGAAATTCTGGTTCAAACTATTGCTAAGGAATCAGAAGATGACACAGTTCCATTCGCTGTAATAGAACAAATTCCCATATTTTCTGCTTGTGAAAAAGTAGAGAAAACTGCTCAAAGAGAATGCTTTTATGAACAAATGCAATTCCATATCAAAAGAAATCTAAAAACACCTTCAGAAGCTGAAAATGAATCACAAGTTATAAGAGTTATAGTTCAATTTCAAATTGATAAAGAAGGAAAAGTAATAAATATTACAACAAGAAGATCCAACTTTAACGGTGTTTATGAAGCAGAAGTGAAAAGAGTTATTGAAAAATTACCAAAATTTATACCTGGAACACACAAAGGAAAAGCTGTAATAACTAGTTACGCACTTCCTATAAATTTTAGCACTAAGTAACGAAAATCCCTAGCCCTGATAGGAGTGGCATCCTTTTTACAAAATTAAATGGTTTTAGAAACCATTTAATTTTGTAAAAAGATAGAACGGATAGCAGGAAATAGCTCCAAAAAAATTACTATTTCTTATTCATTTTGCGCCACAACCAAATAAAACCAATTACAAAGTGAGCGATGATAATGGTGGCAACGGCGTACATAAATTCGTTTGAATCTCTCATCTTATTTTTTTTTGCGAATTTAGCAGTTTTAGTTGGTTCGTTTTGCATCATTTGTTACAAAAAGTGCCACATTGAAAGTAAAGTACTACTTTTGCAAAAATATTTTTTATGCGTCAGTATTTCTTTTTAGTCGTTTTATTTTTGGGATTAACCCAATGTAAAAAATCAGAAAACCCAACAAATTCAACAGCTACTGTTGCCAATAGTGTGCAATATGCTACTGGTTTTTCAATTCATAAGTACGAAAATTTTTCGATTGTTAAAGTGTCGAATGCTTATCCGGAAGCGCAGAAAACGTTTACTTATATTTTACATAAAAAAGGCGTTCAAATTCCTGATAGCTTGCAAAATTTTACTTCGATTGAAGTGCCTGTGAAAAAAATTATTGTTACATCGACCACGCACATTCCGTCGTTAGAAGCTTTAGGTGTGGAAAAAACTTTGATAGGATTTCCGACTACCGATTACATTTCTTCAGAAAAAACAAGAGCTCTGATTGATGCCGGAAAAGTAAGGGATTTAGGCAGTAATCAAGGGTTAAATACCGAAGTTATTCTGGACATTCAGCCCGATATAATTATTGGTTTTGGTGTCGATGGCGATTTAAAAACCTACAAAAATTTAGAAAAAAACGGACTAAAAGTTTTATTTAATGGCGATTGGACCGAAAAAACACCTTTGGGAAAAAGTGAATGGATTAAGCTTTTTGGTGCGTTATATGATGCGAATGAAAAGGCAAATGAAGTCTTTAATTCGATAGAAAAAGAATATAAAAAGGTAGTCGAATTAGCGAAAAATGCTAATACGCAACCGACGATTTTTTCGGGTGCAATTTATAAAGATCAATGGTTTTTGCCACAAGGCGATAGCTGGGGAGCTTACTTTTTCAAAGAAGCAAACGGTAATTATTTATGGAAAGATTCCAAAGGAACAGGAAGTTTAGCCTTATCGTTTGAAAGTGTTTTAGACAAAGCAAAAGATGCTGATTTCTGGATTGGCCCAGGCCAATTTACCTCCATAGAAGAGATACTCGATACCCATCCGAATTACAAACATTTTAAAGCCGTTCAAAACAAAAATATTTATTCGTTTAGCACGAAAAAAGGAAAAACAGGTGGCGTAATTTACTATGAATTGGCACAAAATCGGCCTGATTTGGTCTTAAAAGATATTGTGAAAATTTTGCATCCAGAGGTTTTGCCAGATTATGAGTTGTACTTTTTTGAACGATTGAAGTAACATTTTTTTTTAAACATATAAGTCAGATAAGTTATGAGATTATTTTAATTTCTTGAATCTGTGTTGAAAAAAGAAGTAGAAATCAATTTCACGAAGTAGTACATTTTTAAAACATATAAGTCAGATAAGTTATGAGATTATTTTAATTTCTTGAATCTGTGTTGAAAAAAGAAGTAGAAATCAATTTCACGAAGTAGTACATTTTTAAAACATATAAGTCAGATAAGTTATAAGATTATTTTTAATTTCTTAAATCTGTGTTGAAAAAAGAAGTAGAAATCAATTTCACGAAGTAGTACATTTTAAAACATATAAGTCAGATAAGTTATGAGAAAATTGAATATTATATTAATTTCTTATAGCTGTGTTGCAAACGATTCTAATTCAAATAATGTAATTTAGCCTAAAATTAAACGAATGCTATTCCTTAAAAAACAAAAAATATTATTTACACTTTTGCTTTTGGCAATGGTTTTTTTGTTTTTGGTCAACATCAGTTTAGGTTCCGTTTCAATTCCTTTAAAAGAAGTGGTAAAAGGAATATTTGGGCAAGAAATGACTAAGGAGAGTTGGGAAATAATTCTTTGGAATTTTAGATTTCCTAAAGCAATTACTGCAATTTTAGTTGGAATTGGACTATCAATGTCAGGTTTATTGATGCAAACTTTGTTTCGAAATCCGTTGGCCGGACCTTATGTTTTAGGATTGAGTTCAGGTGCGAGTTTAGGCGTGGCGTTCGTAATTTTAGGAACGGGATTGTTACCAACTTATATTGCTTTGTTTTTCTTATCAAGTTATGGTTTGGTTGTCGCTTCGAGTTTAGGAGCTTTTTTAGTTTTGTTAGCGGTATTGTTAGTTTCCCGAAAATTAAAAGATACGATGGCAATTCTAATCGTAGGCTTGATGTTTGGCAGTTTTACCAGTGCAATTGTTTCGGTTTTGTCCTATTTTACTACCGCGGAAAAACTACAAAAATTTACTTTTTGGTCAATGGGAAGTATCTCCAATTTGACTTGGCAGGAAATTTCAATTTTATCGTTGTTAACTTTCATAGGAATTGCAATCAGTTTCACAGTAATCAAACCGTTAAATGCTCTTTTATTAGGAGAAAAATATGCCCAAAGTATTGGTATTAACTATAAGAAAACACGTTTTTTAATTATAGTTGCGACTTCAATTTTAGCCGGAAGTATCACTGCTTTTGCGGGTCCGATTGCGTTTATTGGTTTAGCGGTTCCGCATATGGCAAAATTACTGTTTCAAACAAGTAATCATTTGGTTTTGTTTTGGAGCACTTTACTTTTAGGTGCAATCGTGATGCTGGTTTGTGATACCATTGCACAAGTTCCTGGAAATGACATTACATTACCAATAAATGCGGTGACTTCAGTAATTGGAGCACCGATAGTTATTTGGTTATTAGTTCGGAAAAAGACGTTTTGACTATGGAAAACAGAAGTTACATCCTACAAGCTACAAATCTTTCGATTGGTTACGCCAATAAATCGGAAACAAATACGATTGCATCCACTATTAATTTGGGTTTAGAGCAAGGAAAACTGATTGCTTTAATTGGTGAAAACGGAATTGGGAAATCGACTTTATTAAAAACCTTAACCGGAATTATTCCACCTCTAAATGGTGTAGTTACGCTGTTGAATAAATCTTTACAAAGTTTTAAACCATTAGATTTAGCTCAGGAATTAAGTATCGTTTTAACTGAAAAATTGCCTCCAAGTAATTTGACGGTTTACGAAATTATTGCACTGGGAAGACAACCTTACACCAATTGGCTGGGTTCGTTATCCGCAGAAGATACCACAAAAATTAATGAAGCGATTGCATTGACAGAAATTAATCATTTGATTCATAAAAAACACGATGAAATTAGTGATGGTCAGTTGCAAATCGTATTAATTGCACGAGCTTTGGCTCAAGATACATCGATTATTATTTTAGACGAACCGACTACCCATTTGGATTTGGTCCACAAAGCAACTCTACTCAAATTGTTGCAAAAACTAGCTCACGAAACCCAGAAAACCATCCTCTACTCTACGCACGATATTGATTTGGCGATTCAAATGGCAGACGAAATGATCGTTTTTACTCCCAATCAAATTGTGCAAGATCAACCTTGTAATTTGATTCAGTCGGGTATTTTTAATTCCCTTTTCGACACGGAACATTTGACTTTTGATGCGAATATTGGAAAATTTATCATCAAATAATTTATCGAAACTTTATCTTTTGTTTAACTTCAAGAGCTAACTATTTTCTTAATTTTACTAAAAAAAGTTATGAAATATATTTTCAGTGTTCTTATTTTAACAACAATAACCAGTTTTGGTCAAGTTTCCAAAGTAGCTTATTCGGATGGAACCCAGCTATTAGAAGGTTATTTCGCAAAAGCTAAAAAAGCAAATCCAAAGAAAATTGGCGTTATCGTTTTACCCGCTTGGATGGGTGTTGACAACAATGCAAAAGAATCGGCAGAAGCCTTAGCTAAATTAGGCTATCACGCTTTTGTGGCTGATATTTATGGTGTTGGAAATAATCCTAAAAATACCTCAGAAGCTGGGAAAAATGCTGGTTTTTACAAAAATAATCCAGCGGAATATCAAAAGAGAATCCAGTTAGCTATTGATCAATTAGTAAAAGCTGGTGCAGATAAAAATGAAATTGCAGTTATTGGTTATTGCTTTGGCGGAACAGGTGCAATTGAAGCCGCTAGAGGAAATTTAAATGTAAAAGCGGTAGTTTCTTTTCACGGCGGTTTAGCTAAAGCTGAGAATAGTCCGACCGAATCAATAAAAGCAAAAGTTTTAGTTTTACACGGAGCTGATGATCCTTATGTTCCAGTAAAAGAAATTGAGGCTTTTCAAAACGAAATGAGAGCTACAAAAGCAGATTGGCAAATGGTTTATTATGCAAACGCTGTGCATTCTTTTACCCACAAAGATGCAGGAAATGATACTAGTAAAGGTGCAGCTTACAACGAATTGGCTGACAAAAGAAGTTGGGAAGCTATGAAAGCATTTTTCAAAGAAGTTTTATAATTGGTTTTAGTTTATTAAGTTGAAAAGCGGTGATTTCTATTGGAATCATCGCTTTTTTTTATACATCAAAACTAGCTACTTCTAAAACTTCTCCGGCTTTTAAATCATTTAAATGGATGTTTCCAACACGAACACGAACTAATCTCAAAGTAGGAAACCCAACAGCTGAAGTCATTTTTCGAACTTGACGAAACTTGCCTTCTGTTAGCGTAATCGAAACCCAAGACGTAGGCCCGTGACGTTCATCTCTAATTTTTTTACCGCGTTCTCCTAAATTTGGAACTTCATTTAGTACTGAAGCAGTACATTTTTTGGTGCGATATTTTCTACCGTTAAATCCAATTTCTACTCCATTTTTCAATTGTTCGACAGCTTCTTCTGTAATTATGCCATCCACTTGTGCATAATATTCTTTTTCTACTTTTTTACTTCGCACCACTTCACTCATCATTCCGTCTGTAGTTAATAAAAGTAAGCCTTCCGAATCTTCATCCAAACGGCCAATTGCCATCGTATTTTCAGGAAAATTATATAATTCGCCTAACAACTTTTTAGGACGTTTTAATTCGTAAATGAATTGCGACAAATAGCCATAAGGCTTGTGAATTAAGAAATGTTGATGCATCAAAAGTGATTCTTTATTAAAAAACGAAGGTAATAAAAGATAAGCGGAACAAAATTCTATTTTGAAAAATTTCTTAAGGTTATATTAATGGGATTTCGATCCGATTTAACTTTATTAAATGGAATAACAATTGTATTTTTGACGCTTTGTTTCACGTTAAAAAATCCTAATGAACCATTATTATTTTATTTTCGCGTTTTTAGCTTCGTTTGCCTCTCAATCTCAATCTTTCAAAGGAAAAGTAGTCAGTTCCGAAAACAAATCTATAAGCGACGTTTATGTCTTAAATTTAAATAATCAATCGCACGCACATTCCAACTACAAAGGAGAATTTACTTTAGAAAACGCAGTAAGTGGTGATAGCATTAGCATTTCACATAAATCTTTTGAAGAATTACGAACTGTAATTTCAGAGAATAATAGTTTTATTTTAAATACAAAACCAATTAGTTTACGAGAAGTTGTGATTACGAATGAATTAAATCATTTGTACGAAATTGCAAAAATCGATATTAAAACAAATCCAGTAAATTCGCCACAAGAATTATTGCGAATGGTTCCCGGTTTATTTATTGGGCAACACGCTGGTGGCGGAAAAGCAGAACAAATTTTTCTAAGAGGTTTTGACATTGATCACGGAACAGATATTGCGATTTCGGTTGATGGAATTCCAGTAAATATGGTGTCTCACGGACACGGTCAAGGTTATGCCGATTTGCACTTTTTACAACCTGAAACGGTGAACAACATCAACTTTGATAAAGGATCGTACTTTGCAAACAAAGGAAATTTGGCAACGGCCGGATATGTTGATTTTACCACTAAAGATCGAATTAATACTGACGAAATAGCCTTAGAAATCGGACAATTTAACACCCAACGCATTCGTGGAATGTTCAATTTCTTGGATTCTGAAAAAGAAAGTCTGTATTTTTCAGGTTCGTATTTGCAAACCGACAGTTATTTTGATGCTCCACAAAATTTTAATCGAACAAATTTATTTTCGAAATATACGCTGTTTAATGAAGGTTCGAAAGTATCATTTTCTATTTTTCATTTTGATAGCAAATGGAATGCTTCCGGACAAATTCCACAAAGAGCTGTTGATCAAGGTTTAATCGGAAGATTTGGTGCCATTGACGATACCGAAGGAGGAAATACGAGTAGAAGCATCGTAAACTTCAAGCACGACAAACAATTGGACGAAAATTCGACTTTGAAAACAAGTGCTTATCTTTCATTATATGATTTCGAACTGTATTCAAATTTTACTTTTTTCTTAGAAGATCCAATTAATGGTGATCAAATTAAACAGAAAGAAAAACGTACGACTTTTGGTTTAAATTCTGAATATGAAAAACTAACAAACCTTAAAGAAACACCAGTAAAATATCAAGTAGGAATTGGTTTAAGACAAGATAAAGTTGCTGATATTGAGCTTTCGCATACTGTAAATCGTTTGACAACACTTGACAATATTATGTTAGGCAATATCAACGAAAGCAATCTTTCGGCTTATGGAAATGCTGAATTTAAATTCAATAAATTAATCATAAATCCGGGAATTCGTTATGATTATTTTAAATTTGATTATTACGATAAATTAAGTCCAACGTATTCAAACGTGGCAACAAATAAAGGAATTTTAAGTCCAAAATTGAACTTCTTGTACCAATATAATGACAAATTACAATTCGTTTTAAAATCAGGAAAAGGATTTCACAGCAATGATACTCGTGTGAATATTGCTAGTGGCGTTCGAAAAACATTGCCTGCTTCTTATGGTTCTGATTTAGGATTTGTATGGAAACCAACACCAAAATTAATCGTGAATACGGCTTTATGGTATATGTTTTTAGAGCAAGAATTTGTTTATGTTGGCGATGCCGGAATTGTAGAACCAAGTGGGAAAACAGAACGAAAAGGAATTGATATAGGATTGCGTTATCAATTAACAGATTGGTTGTTTTTAAATGCTGATTACACTTATAATAGTGCAAGAAGTATCGAAGAACAAAACGGTCAAAATTATATTCCGTTAGCTCCAAAATCTACTTTTATGGGAAGTTTGAGTGTGATTAAAAATAATTTGTCAGGTTCATTCAAAAGCCGTTATTTAGGTGATAGACCCGCAAATGAAGATAATTCGCTTGTTGCAAAAGGTTATTTTGTATCCGATTTGAATTTGAATTATACGTTTAAAAACTTCACAATCGGTGTTTTAGTCGAAAATATATTTGATACTGAATGGAATGAAACCCAATTTGAAACGGAAACACGTTTGCAAGGTGACCCCAATTCTGTAACTGAAATTCATTTTACTCCTGGAACTCCTTTTAATTTAAGAGGCGTTTTGACTTATAAATTTTAATTTTGTATTTAAAAAAAATGTATCTTTAATTCCAAAATAAGCCTATGTCACCAACCATCATTACATTATTCGCCTTTATTATTGCCTTAGGAATAGGAATTTTCTTGGGTAAACTCTTAGCCAAAACACAAGCTCAATCCGATAAATCCGGTTTGGAAGAACGTAGTAATGGTTTATTAAATCAGATAGAACAATTAAAAATTCAATTTCAAAACGAACGTAATTCGCTAGATAAACAAATTGCCCAATTGGTCTTGGAGAAAGAAAATATTCAAAAAGAAAAGGAAAGTTTTGCGATTCAATTGGCGAAAAAAGAAAATGATTTTGAAAATCTTTGGGAAAGAAATAAAGAGCAAAAGCAAGAAGTGGAACAACTGCAAGAAAAGTTTACCAAAGAATTCGAGAATTTAGCCAACAAAATTCTGGAAGAAAAAACAGTCAAATTTACAGAACAAAATAAGGAAAATATAAAGAATATTCTAACACCTTTGCAAGATAGAATTCAGCTTTTTGAAAAGAAGGTCGAAGACACGCACAAGGAAAGTATCGATTATCACGCTGCATTACGCCAACAAATTTTGGGACTTCGCGATATGAACGAACAAATGAGTAGAGAAACCATCAATCTTACTAAAGCCTTAAAAGGCGATAGTAAAATGCAAGGAAACTGGGGCGAATTGGTTTTAGAACGTGTTTTAGAAAAATCGGGATTAGAAAAAGACAGGGAATATTTTGTACAACAAAGTCACACCACAGAAGATGGAAATCGTGTTTTTCCAGACGTAATCATCAATCTTCCGGATGGAAAGAAAATGGTTATTGACTCAAAAGTGACGCTTACGGCTTATGAACGTTATATTAATGAAGAAGATGAAGCTTTGAAATCGGTATATTTAAAAGAACATATTCTTTCGATAAATCGTCACGTGGAGCAATTAGGAAGTAAAAACTATCACGATTTATATCATATGGAAAGTCCAGATTTTGTGTTGCTTTTCATTCCTATTGAGCCCGCATTTGCGATTGCTTTGAACCAAGACACCACTTTATATAACAAAGCTTTTGAGAAAAATATTGTGATTGTGACGCCTTCTACCCTTTTGGCCACTTTGCGAACAATTGATAGTATGTGGACGAATCAAAAGCAACAAGAAAATGCTATTGAGATTGCTCGTCAAGCCGGAGCGTTGTACGATAAATTTGAAGGTTTTGTACAAGATTTATTAAGAATTGGCAAGAAAATGGACGAAGCCAAGGTAGAATACCAAGGTGCTATGAATAAATTAGTGGACGGAAAAGGAAATTTAATTACTAGTGTTGAAAAATTGAAAAAAATGGGAGCTAAAGCTAAAAAAGCACTTCCGGAAGCGGTTTTAAAAAGAGCAGAAAACAATACAGATGAAGTTTTAATCGAATAAATAAGAAAAAAATGAATACGTTCAAGAAAATTTTAGTGTACGGAATATTGCTAATAACCTTAAGTGCAGTTGGTTATACTTTGTTTATTTATAATTTCACACTAAGCGACGGAATTAAAAGTGGTATTTTAACTAAATTTGGAAACCGAGGTATCGTTTTTAAAACTTGGGAAGGCGAATTAAACGAAGGTTTTGGTGCAAGTAGATTCTTTCCGTTTTCTGTAGAAGGAGATGAACTAGAAGTCATAGAAGATCTAAAAAAATATCAGGGTCAATATGTAAAATTAGAGTATAAAGAACGGATGAAAACGTTACCTTGGTGGGGTGAAACTAATTTCTATATCATAAAGGTAATCCCAGAACAATCACCAAATATGAATATTAAATAATGGAAACAGCAAATACGGTTTCAGCTTCAAAAATCACCTTATCTGAGTTAATGTTGCCTTCACATTCTAATTTTAGTGGCAAAATTCACGGTGGTTATTTATTGCAATTGATGGATCAGATTGCCTTTGCATGTGCTTCAAAATATTCGGGTTCTTATTGCGTAACCGCTTCCGTTGATACTGTAGATTTTTTAAATCCAGTTGAAATTGGTGAGTTAATTACTCTAAAAGCATCTGTAAATTATGTGGGAAACACTTCGATGGTTGTAGGTATTCGTGTAACTTCTGAACATATTCAAACCGGCATCAAAAAACATTGCAATTCGAGTTATTTCACTATGGTAGCCAAAGATCATAAAGGTAGAAATGTAACAGTTCCAAAATTAATTTTATCTACTATTGATGAACTTAGACGCTTTTATGACAGTGTAAACAGACTAGAAAACAAAAGAAAATATAAAGAAATTGAACACAATTTTGATTTTCAATCAAATGAAGCTATAGCAAGTTTAAACTCTTTTAATGTAGTGATTGCTGAAAAACTTAAAGAAATTCTATAAAAATCCCCAACTACTTTCGAAGTGAGGATTATATTTAAAATAAGATCTTAATATATTAGATTTCAAATCAAATTAAAAACCTAATTCTTTTTGAATCTTAGCACTAAAAATCATAGGAAACAAAACATTATCTCTGTCAATAGTAAGGAATTTCCATTTGTTTTTAGTTACATCATCAGCAATACCAACCATAATTGACTGCGATTCTACTCGAAATGAATTTGTAGCTTTATCAAATGTCATCGTATCTGCTTTCATTATACTTTTAAAAGTATCAACCATTTCATTAACATCTTGCACGGGCGTTTTAAATGTCATTGTGTAAACATTTTTATGCTTAATTACACAAAATGTCTTATCTTCTATCTTCGTAATTTTACCAACATTAAATTCCGGATCTATTTCAACATATTTTATACTATATTGTTCATTTTCTAATACTTCAGGAAGCATCTGTTTCATTTCATCTTTTGAAGTAATTTCAAAAAGTTTAGGATAAGTAGTTTCAAAAATAGTATTAAAATCCATTTTAACTGCAGCTTTATATGAAAGTAAAGCTTCAGATTTCAAGCTTTGCATGTCTTGAGAAAAACCATTAACAACTTGCAAAGCAAAAATTGCGCAAAAAATAATTTTTGATTTCATTTCATTTTTTTTTAGATTGTCAAATATAAAAAACATAACCATATAAACCACTATAATCAAGTTAATTTTAAATAAGTGAAAAGATAACATCTCAAAGATAGCCATAAGTAAAAAAAATCCTCAATTACATAAGCAATTGAGGATTTTTATATTTTTTTATTCTATTATCTAGTCATTTACTAAAACCCATTCACCAGAAATTAACATACTTTCTGCTTTTTTGAATTTCATTGTTTCACTTTTTCCACTCATAACATGTTTGATAGTTACGGTGTCATTACGATTGATTTTTGGAGCATCTCTAGTTATTGTCTCTGTAACGGGAGGTCTGTTACTTACACTTTCACCCGCTTGTCTTGCTTCGTTTGCTAAATCATCACTATCCACATCTTCCTTATACTCTGTATAGTCTTCTTTTTGACGCACTTGTTTAGCCTCTTGAATGTCTGATGGATTTTGAGAAGGTAAATCACCTTTAAATAAGAATGAAATTACTTCTTTATTCACATTATCAATCATTTTCTTAAACAATTTAAACGCTTCAAATTTATAGATTAACAA
Organism: Flavobacterium psychraquaticum; assembly: GCF_034497725.1. NCBI lineage: Bacteria > Pseudomonadati > Bacteroidota > Flavobacteriia > Flavobacteriales > Flavobacteriaceae > Flavobacterium > Flavobacterium psychraquaticum. The sequence continues at coordinate 54,371 of NZ_JAXKVR010000022.1, read as the reverse complement.
AGGATCTTTTTGCTCATGCACTGCTAATTGAACGGATTGTTTCAATTCATCCATTTTGCGTAAATGCTTTTTCCAAGCTTCATCAACAATTGCCAATGTGATGTTTTTCTCAAAATCAGCTACTAAAGATTTCCCTTGTGAAGCATATGCTTTTTCTAAATCAGTAACAACATTCAACGATTTAATTCCGTCTGTAAAAGGAACAATTATTCGTAAATATTGCCCATTATTGTTTTCGTACACATTTTTAATAATTGGAAAAGCTTCTGCTGCGCTTCTTTCGATTTTATTCGTATAATGGTCTAAAACAGCTTTGTAAGTTTTTCCTGTGATATCTCTTTCTGAAAGTTTTCCAAATTCAGCTTCAGTTATTGGAGCACTAATCGAAAAATAACGAATTAATTCAAATTCAAAATTCTTATAATCACCAACAGCTTTATTTTCCTGAACTACAATTTCACAAGTATCGTACATCATGTTCGCGATATCCACTTTCAAACGCTCACCATGTAAAGCGTGACGTCTTCTTTTGTAAACTACTTCACGTTGCGCATTCATAACGTCGTCATATTCTAACAAACGCTTACGAACACCAAAGTTATTTTCTTCTACTTTTTTCTGAGCTCTTTCAATCGATTTAGTCATCATAGAATGCTGAATTACTTCACCTTCTTTCAAACCAATTTTATCCATTACTTTCGCTACTCTTTCTGATCCGAATAAACGCATCAAATTATCTTCCAATGAAACGTAGAATTGTGAACTCCCGACATCTCCTTGACGACCTGCACGACCACGCAACTGGCGGTCAACACGACGAGAATCATGTCGTTCTGTTCCGATAATAGCTAATCCACCTGCTTTTTTAACCTCAGCGGATAATTTAATATCGGTACCACGACCTGCCATGTTTGTTGCAATTGTTACTACACCAGGATTTCCTGCTTCAGCTACAATTTCGGCTTCACTTTTATGCATTTTAGCATTCAAAACGTTGTGTTGAATTCCTCTAATTTTTAACATTCGGCTTAACAATTCAGATATTTCAACCGAAGTTGTTCCAATTAACACCGGACGACCTGAATTTGATAATTGCACAACATCTTCAATAACAGCGTTAAATTTCTCACGAACCGTTCTGTAGATTAAATCTTCTTTATCTTTACGAGCCATTGGTCGGTTAGTAGGAATTTCCACAACATCTAATTTGTAGATTTCCCATAACTCACCTGCTTCTGTAGAAGCTGTTCCCGTCATACCAGCTAATTTGCTGTACATACGGAAATAATTCTGTAAAGTAACGGTTGCAAATGTTTGAGTAGCTGCTTCAATTTTTACATTTTCTTTCGCTTCAATCGCTTGGTGTAAACCGTCTGAATAACGACGACCATCCATAATACGACCCGTTTGTTCATCAACAATCATAACTTTATTATCCATGATAACATATTCGGTATCTTTTTCAAATAAAGCATAAGCTTTTAACAACTGCGTCAACGTATGAATACGTTCAGATTTTATAGAGAAGTCTTTAAATAATTCTTCTTTACGCTCTGCTTCCTCTTCCGTAGAAAGATTTGCTTTTTCAATATTAGCGATTTCGGTTCCGATATCGGGTAATACGAAAAATTGTGCGTCAGTATCTTGTGATAAATATTGAATTCCGTTATCCGTTAATTCAACTTGATTGTTTTTTTCTTCGATAACAAAGTACAATGCGATGTCAATTTTCGGCATCTCTCTATTGTTATCTTGCATGTGTGCATTTTCAGTTTTTTGGAGTAACTGTTTCACACCTTCTTCAGACAAGAACTTAATTAATGCTTTACTTTTTGGCAAGGCACGGTAAGAACGCAATAAATAAAAACCAGCTTCCTTAGTATTTCCTTCTTTAAAGAGACGTTTTGCTTCGGTTAAACAATCCGTTGCTAATTTACGTTGCAAGTTAATTAAGTTTTCAACTTTAGGTTTTAACTCATTAAATTCATGACGATCACCTTGCGGAACTGGTCCAGAAATGATCAATGGCGTTCTAGCATCATCAACTAATACTGAATCGACCTCATCGACAATTGCGAAGTTATGTTTACGTTGCACCAAATCTTCTGGAGCATGTGCCATATTATCACGAAGATAATCGAAACCAAATTCGTTATTTGTTCCGTAAGTGATATCAGCTTCATACGCTTTTCTTCTTTCTGGCGAGTTTGGTTGATGATTGTCTATACAATCCACCATCATTCCGTGAAATTCGAATAAAGGCGCTTTCCACATGCTATCACGTTTTGCTAAATAGTCATTCACTGTTACTAAATGTACACCGTTTCCAGTTAAAGCATTTAAATATAAAGGTAATGTCGCTACTAATGTTTTTCCTTCACCCGTTTGCATCTCGGCAATTTTACCTTGATGCAACACAACGCCACCGATTAACTGAACGTCATAGTGAATCATATCCCAAGTGATTGCTTTACCGGCTGCATTCCATGAATTTGCCCAAACCGCGTTGTCTCCTTCAATGGTAATGTATGATTTTGTTGCTGATAATTCTCTGTCTTTTGGACTTGCCGTAACAGTGATTGCAGTATTTTCTTTGAAACGACGCGCTGTTTCTTTTACTACAGCAAAAGCTTCTGGTAAAATTTCATTCAATACTTTTTCAGAAATTTCGTACGCTTCTTTTTCAATGGTATCAATTTCAGCGTAAATATCTTCACGAGCATCAATATCTTGAGTGGCTTCTGCGTCTTTCTTCAAAGCAGCTATTTTCTCGTCTTTATCAGCACGAGCTTCTTTAATTTTTAATTTAAATTCAGCCGTTTTAGCACGCAATTCATCATTTGACAACGCTTGTAAAACACTCTCAAATGATTTTATTTTTATTACTAAAGGCTGAATGGCTTTCACATCTTTCTGAGATTTATCTCCTACGAAAGCCTTCAATATGGAATTTACGATGCTCATAATTTTATTTTTCTAGTTTGTTTGCTAATAAAACCACAAAAAAAGTCTCACTGAAGAGACTTTAATTCTGTTGGTTTTATTTATTTCTAATATTCATCCTCATTCCAAAGATAATCTTCGTCTGTAGGATAATCAGGCCAAATCTCTTCCATTAATTCATAAATTTCACCTTCGTCTTCAATAGACTGTAAGTTTTCCACTACTTCTAACGGAGCTCCTGTTCTGATTGCGTAGTCGATAAGTTCGTCTTTAGTCGCAGGCCAAGGCGCATCACTTAAATAGGATGCTAATTCTAATGTCCAATACATCTTTTTACCGATTTAAAGTTTATGCAAAAATAAATTTATTACTTAATAATACAAGTTTATTTTTACTTATTTTTTATTATTTTCAAGAACGTTTATTTTTGTGTTGAAAATTGGTGTTTTATTTTATTATTTAATTCCATAAAATATCCAAAACCATCCACTAAACTGACAAGTAGATGTTATTTCCTAGGTATCCATTGTACCTCATCAGCGTTCAGATCGTGCGACAATTTTCGTGCCAAGACGAATAGATAGTCAGAAAGTCGGTTTAAATATTTAATCACCATCTCATCTGTGGGTTCTATGTCATTTAAATGCACTGCCAAACGCTCTGCTCTTCTGCAAACACATCTTGCAATATGACAATATGACACAGTTTGATGTCCGCCAGGCAACACAAAATGCGTCATTGGTGGCAATGCTTCTTCCATCCTATCAATTTGATTTTCTAAAAACTCGATATCCGATTCAATAATGCCTAAATTTTGCAAACGCGGTTGACCGTTTTTTAATGTTTCCTTTTCTGGAGGAGTTGCTAAAATAGCGCCTACAGTAAAAAGACGGTCCTGAACTTCAACTAATACTTGTTTATAAACGTGATTGATATCTTGGTCACGAACTAATCCAATATGCGAATTTAACTCGTCAACCGTTCCATAACTTTCAATTCTAATATTATGTTTAGAAACACGAGTTCCTCCAAATAAGGCAGTTGTTCCGGTATCTCCCGTTTTAGTATATACTTTCATTATTTATATTTTATTGATTTTATTTTATAATTTTTCAACTGCTCTCAAAACTGCAAGCTTTGTGTTTCCTTTTTTTTATTTTGAAATTGTTATTGAACTTGTCATTGCTACTCCTTCAACTGATCTCGATAAAAATCAATATTTGCTTTCACTTTAGGATCTAGTTCAGGTTCGGTAATGTCTGTTAGTGCTTTTAAAGCTTCCCAAATAATTTTTGCAACAATATAGCGTGCAACTCCTTTGTCGTCTGATGGAATGATATACCAAGGTGCAAAAGGGGTAGCCGTTTTATTAATTGCTTCTTCATAATACCTCATGTAATCATCCCACCTTTCTCGCTCTTTTATATCACCTACACTAAATTTCCAATTATCTTCCGCATTATTCAAGCGTTTCATTAATCGTTTTCCCTGCTCTTCTTTGCTCATGTGAAAGTAAAACTTCAAAATAGTAGTTCCATTTTGAGCAATATGCTTTTCGAAATTCACAATTTGTTCCATTCGATTTTCCCAAAACTGGGGCGTAATGTCTTCCACATTTTCAATACCGGGTAAATTTTCAAATAAAATATATTCTGGATGTACTCGGGTTACCAAAACATTTTCATAGTGGGTCCGATTGAATACTGCAAATTTTCCTTTTTCGGGTAAAGCCAAATAATGACGCCACAAATAATCATGTTCTAATTCGGTTGAATTTGGCGTTTTAAAACTATGCACTACGACACCTCTGGGATTAAATTCTTTAAAAACTTCACGAATTAAGCTGTCTTTTCCACTAGTATCCATTCCTTGCAAGCAAATCAAAAATGCATGCCGATTGTGCGCGTACATTGCATCTTGTTTTTCTGAAAGTTTTTTTTGAATTTTATCTAATGCTTCAACTTCATCCTTTTTATCGGTGTCTAAATATAATTCTGTGGCAAAATCGGCTAATTTAATTGCTCCTTTCACTCTAAAATCTTCGATATTTATATTTTCCATTAGATTTCACTTCTTAATTAGGGTAAAAATACTACTTTTAAAAATTATATGCACTTAAAGCAAAGATAAACATTAGTAAAAAATGGAAAATTTCACACTTACACAACTTTTAACAATTAAAGGCATTAGTGCTGCTTCAGGCCTATTATTTTCACAAAACGTACTCTTCATAATTTCAGATTCGAGTAGTTATTTGTATCAATATGATATCGAAAAGAGTCTTTTATTAAAATTTCCATTGGTAAAAGAACCTGCTGAAAATATTCGAAAACAAGATAAATTTGATTTAGAAAGTATTACCCGAAATGGCAATCAACTTTTGCTGCTAGGTTCTGGTTCCACGGCCAAAAGAACTACGCTGTTTAGCTTAAATTTAAGTAATGATGTCCTTAAAACACAAGACTTACAACCTTTGTATCAGAAATTAAAAACCGTTAGCGAATTAACCGACGCTCAATTTAACATCGAAGGCGCCATTTATGCCAACGAAACTATGGTTTTATTCCAACGAGGCAATTCAAAAGACAGTCAAAACGGAATTTTTCTGATTCCTAATAATCAAAAAGATAACATCCGTTTTATACCGGTAATCCTTCCTACTTTAGACGGAATTGAAACTACTTTTACCGATGCGATTTTGGTAAATGATACCATTTATTTTTTGGCTTGCGCCGAAAACACCGCATCTACTTATGAAGATGGAGAAGTTTTAGGTAGTATTTTAGGCATAATGCACGCTCCTACTTTTGAAATTATCGCTATTAAACTATTATCAGATCATCAAAAGTTTGAAGGCATAACCTTATATAAGAATAAGGATGAAGAAATCGAATTTTTATTGTGCGAAGATAATGATACCGAATCCAATGAATCTATCATTTATAAATTGACTTTAAAAAAATAATTCACTTCCCTCCCAACCTTTTCTTCACTTTTCTACTCTATATAAAAAAGCAAGTTTACCAATGGACGTAAAACAAATACAAGGCTGTAGAAAACAACACCGCGAAGCACAACGCTTGGTGTATGAAACTATGGCGCCAAAACTCTATCGTTTGTGTAAGCGGTATTTAAAAAAAGAGGAAGAAATAGAAGAAGTATTAGCCGATGCGTTTTATACTATTTTCACCAAAATTGAACAACTAAAAGAAGATTTGGCTTTTGAAGCTTGGGCTCGAAAAATAACGGTTAATAATTGCTTGTTGCAGTTAAAAAAGAACCTCAACTTTAATCTTTATTTGGAAGATATAAGTTATTCTTCTCAGCCTTTAGCCGATGAAGTAACCGATTTAGAAGAAGAAGATTTACTGAATTTACTAAATTACATTCCGCAAGGATGCCAAACAATTTTTAATTTATTTGTGATCGAAGGGTATTCACACAAAGAAATAGCTGAAAAATTAGGCATTAGTGAAGGTACTTCAAAATCACAATTGAATGCTGCGAAAAGTAAATTAAAAGAATTGGTACGAACTTTTTATCAAAAAGCAAAATAGTCATGGGAACCGAAGAAAAATTATACAAAAAAATACAACAAGCGGCACAAAATGCAGCGCAAAAAGATTTTCCAGGAATGGAAAATATTTGGGCTCGTGTTGAAAACAAACTAGAAACACAAACCTTGCAACAAGAAAAACATTTGTGGAAGAAAATTGCTGTAGCGGCTTCAATTGTTTTAGTAGGAACGTTAGCATTTTTATTGCTTCAACCTAAAGAAAACATAATTGTTCTAGAAAATACTATTACCGCAATTGATACTACTAAAAATGAAATTCCAACTCCTGAATCGGCAAATGGTTTTGCAACTACAAATCCAGTTATTAAAAAAGACGCCAAAGAAATTTTACAGCAACAAATTGTAATTCAAAACAATATTGTAATCAACGATACTATTAATTATAGTTCGAGAAAAGAAGTAACTATTCATACTCCAATGATGCTGGAGGAAGTTCAGGCAAAAACAAGTTTCGCGCCGGAATTGAGAAATGATGCTAGTAATGCTGCTTTTTTAAGCAACCAAGGTTATGCTGCAAAAGGAAAAGCTTATTCTATCACTACTGTTTCGGCAGAGGATATCTCCCAAGAACCTATTAAAGAAATGATGAATAATGATTTTGTAATTATTAGAGGACAAATTTCTCAAGAAAGTGCAAACGGGAATGAACCTTTGATTGTTTTAAATAATCATCTTGTAACTAAAGCAATTTTGAATGATATTGATCCGAATAGCATTGCATCAGTAACAGTTTTAAAAAATCAAGCAGCAATTTCCTTATATGGTGAAAAAGGAAAAAATGGCGCAATTGTTTTAACAACGAAAAACATTTCAAAACGGGAATTAAAAAAACTATATAAAACCTATAAAACTAAGAAATAATGAATTTTAAGCTACTTATTATTGTTTTCTTCTTGTCTTTTTCAGTTCTTGCTCAAGAACGAAAACAAACTGACACAATTACAATCGAAATCAATTCTAAAACAAAAACTATTTATGTTTTAGGCGGAATTGCTTCGGTAATGACAAAAGAAGACTTGGCTTTTGCGAAAAAATACAACCTGAAATTTTACGATTTTGGCTGTTTAGCTCCCGTTAATTTTGAATTTTATGAAGCTAAAAATAATTTAGTTTTTGAATTTTTAAATGATAATTATGGCGAAATTTGGCAGAAAGACATAAAACCAAATGTAATGGGTTTTGAGAAATGGAATAAATTATAATAAATAAAAAGATATGAAACAATTTACACAAGTAGTGATTCTATTTATAGGACTAATAACATTTAGCCAAGAGAAAAATTTTATTGACAAACCTTATATCGAAGTAGACGGAAAAGCGGATACATTAGTTATTCCAAACCGAATACACTTGGAAGTTTTAATAACTGAAAAAGATACTAAAGGCAAAAAATCAGTGGAAGATTTAGAAAGTGAAATGTTTATTAAACTAAGAGAAATTGGTGTTGATGTAAACAAAAATGTTTATATGAAAGATATGGCAAGTAATTTTAAAAAATATTTCTTAAAAGCAACTGACATCCAAAAATCTAAATCTTATTCTCTTCTGGTTTACGATGCCACCGAAACTATGAAAGTTTTTATAGGATTAGAAGAGCTTGGTATTTCAAATGTAACTATTGAAAAAACCGAACATTCTGAATTCAACAAAATTCAATTAGCGATAAATTCAAAAGCTATGGAAAACGCAAAGAAAATGGCAGAAAGTTATTTAAATCCATTAAATCAAAAAGTTGGAAAAGCTATTTTTATTGGAAGATTAAATAATCTTAATGCGTTACAAGGAAGAGTTTCAGGAATCCGAGTTAGAGGCGCTTCAACCTTAAATGACAGTAAAATTAAAGGTTATATTTCGCCTATTGAATTTGAAAAAATTTCCATTACTAGTGAAATTGGTGTCCGTTTTTCAATTGATTAAAAAGATTTAATTGGCACAAAAATTGTTAATTATTCCTAAAAAAAATATGCGTAATATTTTATTCTTAGTGGCTTGTTTATTAATCTCTTGTAAAAAAGAACGTCAAAATCAACAAGAGATTAAAACCGTTAATAGTATAAAGGTCAGCAATGATACTATTATTCCAAATTATCTAAAACTTCCTTTAGAAAAAAAGTGGACTGACAGCATTATAAATCTTCCTTACGAATTAAAAGAAAATGAAATTAGTGTTGTGATTGGAATTAGCTACGGTTGGTTAGCATTTGATGAGAAAAACCACTATGTCTATTCAAATGATAGTATTGTAAAGCATTTCAAAGAAAAAATTCCAAAATCGTACCTGAAAAAAAATAAGGAAAAGTACAGTTTTAAAGAAGTTGAGATGAAATTCGATTTAAAATCAAGGCTGATTACTAATTTATATGCAAAAGAAACATTGTCTTTTTTAAATTATGACCAAGAGAACTTTAGGTTCAAATCCAACAATTTTATGCTTTGTACGCCTACTGATCAGAATACTTATTCTATTAATTTCATTCAAAATAATAAGATCAAATCATACTGGTATTATGCACCAAAATATGCTCTTGCAAAATGTAAAGATGAAAATATCAATAAAAAAATGCTGGAACAATTCATTATGTTATTAGAAAATTATGACATAAAATTATAATTCTATTTCTTTTTAAGAAGGATACAAAATAAGCTCCAAAAGGAGCTTATTTTAATGAATACAATATTCTAAAATCTACTATTTCTCTATTTCTTTCAGCGATTCCATTTTCTTGTGCGCCAAGAATCCTTTGATATCTTCAAAATGTTCTATTACACGTTTGTGACCAAATTCAAAAACTTTTTCAGCCAAACCATCTAAGAAATCACGGTCATGCGATACTAAAATCAAAGTACCGTCAAAATCTTTCAAAGCATCTTTAATAATGTCTTTGGTTTTCATGTCTAAGTGATTCGTAGGCTCATCCAGAATCAAAACGTTTACAGGTTCTAACAACAATTTAATCATAGCCAAACGCGTTTTTTCTCCTCCAGAAAGTACTTTTACTTTCTTTTGAATATCGTCGCCCTTGAACATAAAAGCGCCTAATAAATCTTTAATTTTCGTACGCACATCGCCCACAGCAATTTGATCAATCGTTTCAAAAATTGTCATATCGCCATCTAATAATGACGCTTGGTTTTGAGCAAAATAACCAATTTGTGCGTTGTGCCCAACTTCTAGCTTTCCTTCAAAATCAATTTCACCCATAATTGCTTTAATCATGGTTGATTTCCCTTCACCGTTTTTTCCAACCAAAGCTACTTTCTGACCACGTTCAATAACCATATTTGCATTATCGAACACTACGTGATTTCCATATTTCTTAGTCAAACCTTCAACAATTACGGGATATTGCCCAGAACGTGGCGAAGGTGGGAATTTTAATTTCAAGGCAGAAGTATCTACTTCATCTACTTCAATAGGAATAATTTTTTCCAACATTTTCACACGCGATTGCACCGATTCTGTTTTTGAAAATGTTCCTCTAAAACGATCAATAAACGCCTGATTATCTGCAATAAATTTCTGCTGTTCGTCAAATGCTTTCTGTTGATGGACTCGTCTGTCTTTTCGCAATTCTAAATATTCAGAATATACAGCTTTGTAATCATAGATTCTTCCCATCGTAACTTCAATTGTACGATTTGTGATGTTATCAACAAATGTTTTATCGTGAGAAATTACCATAACTGCTTTCGCTTGATTGATTAAGAAGTCTTCTAACCATTGAATACTTTCGATATCCATATGATTTGTAGGCTCATCTAACAGAATTAAATCGGGTTTTTTTAATAAGATTTTTGCTAATTCAATTCGCATTCTCCAACCGCCGGAAAACTCAGAAGTATTTCGAGTAAAATCTTCACGCTCAAAACCTAATCCTTTTAATACCTTTTCAACTTCCGATTCGTAATTTACTTCTTCAATTGAATAAAATTTTTCCGATAATTCAGAAACACGTTCAATTAATTTCATATAAGCATCACTTTCATAATCCGTTCGAATCGTTAATTGCTCATTGATTTCGTCAATTTCCTTCTTCATATCCAACACTTCTGCAAACGCTTTTGATGCTTCTTCCATAACGGTGCAATCATCAGAAGTTAGCAAATGTTGTGGCAAATAGGCGATTACAGCATCACTCGGCGCAGATATTACACCACGAGTAGGCTTAGTTAAACCCGAAACAATTTTTAAAAGTGTCGATTTTCCGGCACCATTTTTACCCACTAAGGCAATTTTATCATTTTCATTAATGGCAAAAGTTACTTCACTAAAAAGTGTTGTTCCACCAAATTCAACTGCAACGTCGTTTACTGTAATCATAATGTGAGTATAAAATTTTAAGGGTTAAAAGTTCAAAAGGGTTCCTTAAATTTTTGAAGATGCAAAGATAACTTAATTTAGAAAAGTTACGCTTCTATGTGAAAAAAAAGACTATTCTTTTGGAAGTCATAACAATCAGAAATTATTTTGTCTATATTTGAGTATGCATTTTTGATTTTTTTCAGCCTAATAATTCACAAAATCGTATCGCAAAAGCTGCCTTCTATGACACCAACTGAATTTCAACAATTGAGCAAAGATTTACAATCATTGGTAAAAATCATTCCATTGAATTGGGGTGCAGTCCAAAACGATAGCACTGATTGTCAAATAAATATGTTTAAAATCGATACGTTTTCAGAATTGGAACAACAAATAGCATCACTGACAGAAGCTTCGAAAAGTTATTTTAGAAGGCGGTGGTTTCTGTGGAAAAATGCACAATGTGATGAATATTTATTTTGTTTGAATAAAAATGTAATACAAAATCCAAACGCTAAAGATCAATCGTATGACCTTGAATTCAACGCGAATTCCCAACTTCGATTTGATGTAAAAGGAACCATAATTCCTCGAGGTTTCAGAAATAAAACTGAAGCTGTTGTAAAAGATCCGACAGAAATGATTCAATTTTTCTATGACAATCAAAGTGTTGGAGTTCGAAATAAGAACCAAAACAGATTATTCCTTGTCCACCATTCCTTCAAAAATCAGGAAAGAGAAATGCCATTACGATGCAATTGGGATTTTAAGAAAGAAGTTTATGAAAAATATGCTGAAAAAATAACTTCAAATGCAAATTTCATCAGCTATAAAGAGGTGAAGTCTGATGTTATATTTCTCTTTGAAAATGAAGATAACAGTTTTACATCCAATTTTTTTGCAGTATAAAATTTGAATAGTATCTTGCACCATGTAAACTAGACAAATATGGACATCGCATCAGAAAAACATTCCTTCTATTCTATTTCAGATATTTCAGAAAAACTAAACCTATCCCAAAAAACCATTAGAAGACATATTGCTAGTGGAAAATTAAAAGCTTTAAAAATTGGAGCTTCTTATCGAATTCCGAATGATGCTGTAGAAGATTTTATAAATGCCATTACTGAAGATAATGAAACAACTACATCGTTTGATGTTTTTGGAAAAAAAATCACAATTGACGGTTCAACAAAAGCTAAGAAAGGAAAATCAGTTAATTACAAAAGCAATCCAAATGACGTAATAAATTGGATAGAAATTATTGAAGAGTGGGAAAATCCAAAGCAATCAGAATTAACATTTGTTGATTTATTTTCAGGCGCTGGTGGAATAACCAAGGGATTTGAAATGGCCGGTTTAAACGGAATTTGTGGTTTAGATTGGTTTGAAGCCGCAGGAAAAACATACAGAAGAAACTTCAATCATCCTTTTGTAGCGGGTGATATTAAATTAGAAAGTAAAAAAATAGAATTTTATGCTACCGTAAAAAACCAATTAAACGGCCGCAAATTAAATTTAGTTGCAGGTGGCTTTCCTTGTCAAGGGTTTAGTATGGCAGGAAACCGAATTGTTGAAGACCCACGAAATTCATTATACAAAGACTTGTTGGAAATTGTAATTAACTTAAATCCGGAATTTGTAGTATGTGAAAATGTTGTAGGATTACGTTCAATGCTACAAGGAAAAGTTGAAGAAATGATCTTGGCCGATTTTAAACAGGCGGGTTATGAAATGAACGTAACTGTTTTGCGTGCTGCCGATTATGGAGTACCGCAAAAAAGAGATCGTGTTATTTTTATTGGCAATCGAATTAATAAAAAGAATTATCATCCAAAACCATTTCTTACACCAGAACATTATGTTACTACTGGTGAAGCTATCAAAGATTTAATGGATAGAGATGACGATATTGGCTTTAATCACGTTAAAACCAAACATAGGCCTGACATGGCCGAACGTATGATGGCGCTTGAAGAAGGCAAAAGTCTATACAAAGGATATTCTGATTCTTGGAAAAAATGTCCGTGGAACGAAGCATCGTGCACCATTAAAGAAAATCATGGTGGCGTAAACATTCATCCAAAATTACCTCGCGTTTTAACCGCTAGAGAAATGGCGAGAATTCAGTCCTTTCCAGATGATTTTATTTTCGAAGGTCCAAAAAACAAACAATTAGTTCAATTAGGAAATGCCGTTCCACCGTTATTATCAAAAGCAATTGGACTTGCTATAAGAAAATCATATAATTTGTAAGAAACTAAATAAATTAGAAGGATAAAAAGAAGAGTCTTGATTAATTTCAAGACTCTTCTTTTTGTTTACAAACTCATTCTAAATTCTTCTAAAATGGGATTTACTCTCGCGTAGTGTTTTTCATCTATAAACAATTCCACCGCTAAATCAGTATTACCAAAACCAGCCAAACGGGCGGATTGTAAGTTGTCTTTTTTAATAACATCAACTCCTATTGCTTCAATTTTAACTTTTAATCCATTGGCTAAAATTTCACTTCCCGAATAAATCTTCATTACTCCCATAGCTTTTATTTTTTCATCCTTTTTAAGGAAAATCGTTTAGTTCTATTTTACTTGTAAAAATTGACGAATCGCCAAAAACAAGCTGTCACAAATTTAATGAAAATCTTTTAAATTTCAAGGTTAAAGTCGCTAAACATAAGAACAAAATAAAACAGCAACGATTTGGAATACCAAAATTTAGTATATATTTCGTAAATTGCATCCTATAATTTATATCAATTATTTATGCTTTAAAACAGTCATAAATAAAACAAGAGATCAGTAACTTTAAAAAATTACTATTTTAATGACACAAAATATAATTAATAAAAAATCAGACAGTAATGGAAAATAAAATGAAAATTGAAATTTGGAGTGATGTAATGTGTCCGTTCTGCTATATCGGGAAGCGCAATTTTGAAACCGCTTTAGAACAATTTGAAAATAGTAAACATATTGAAGTAATTTGGAAAAGTTTTCAATTGGATCCCGAAATGTCACAAGTCGCTAAAGAAAATTATGTAGATTATTTGGTACACCGCAAAGGAATGAGTGTAGAACAAGTAAAAGGAATGTTAGCGAATGTAACCGAATCTGCTAAACAAGTAGGTTTATCGTATAATTTAGACAAGTCCGTGTTGGTTAATTCTTTAAATGCGCATAAGTTATTGCAGTTTTCCAATACAAAAGGTTTGGGAAATGACTTAGAAGAACGGTTATTTAGTGCTTTTTTTACAGAAGGAAAAAACATTGCCGATTTAGCAACTTTAACACAATTAGGAAAAGAAATTGGGTTGGATGAAACCGAACTTCAAACAGCTTTTTCAGATGATTCTTATGCTTATATGGTTACACAAGATATTGCTGAAGGCCGTCATATTGGGGTTCAAGGGGTTCCATTTTTCGTATTGGATAGAAAATATGGTGTTTCAGGAGCACAACCGCCCGCAGTATTTTTAGAAAATTTAGAAGCAGCTTTTAAAGAATGGCGCGAACTAAATCCCGAAAGTAAATTAAAAATGGCATCAAATGGTCCAAGTTGTACTCCAGACGGAATTTGTGAAGAGTAGCATATTTCTTGCTTGTTCAGAATTAAAAATAGAAACTCCGATAGAAAATTAAATTCCTATCGTAGTTTTTAGATTGTACTATCTTATTTTCTAACATAGTGCGTAATCTCATTTTTTTTATTTTTCTAATAATTCTAAAATCCATTTGAGACAAACTTCGGAATCCATAATGGACCAGGAATGCGGATTTTTCGTTCCATCCAATCTAACGCCTTTTCCTTGCGATACAATTACTTTTGCGTTTTCATTTCCCATTATTCTTAATTGATTTATGATTGCAATAATATCAATCCCATTCCAATCATTTAAATCGCGATGCCTTTCATTGATTAACCACTCCGAATCTAAATCTGTAAACATAAGAACTGGTATTTCCTTTAAATATTTTGCATTTCCACCTTCTGAAGCTCCATAAGAATAAATAGAATGTTCTCTATATTGCTCTGGGAATTGCTCTGGTGAACCTCCATAAATACTATCATAACTATTCTTAATCCATTTTGCTTCAGCTACTGCTGGTTCATAAATATTTCTTTCAATTTCTCTTTCGCAATATTTATAAAATCGTGCTTTATCTAAAGGCGCGTCTAAAGCAAATACAGCTTTCGGAATTAGAAAAAAATTTTTCGGGTTCTTAACAGCTTGTTCCGCATATGTTAAAGAAATTACAGCGCCATTTGAGAGCCCTCCGATAATAAAATTATCTTTAGAAACTTTATGTTTTTTCACTATATCGCTAAAGATCTGATTTAACATTTTAAATTCAGCTTCACGATCAGCTGTTCCCCAATTTATTGACGGAACGATCACCATAATTCCCTTTTCAACGGCAATTTTATGAAGCGTAATCTGCTTCAAAGTATTCTCAATAATTTCACCTCCAGAGGGAATTATTACTAATACTCCTTTTATTTTTTCTTTAGGAATAAATTTATAATAGAACAATTCTGTTGCCTCATCATCGTTTACATACAACTCGTACGCATCAGTTTTAGAAACGGAAACCTTTTCATATTCTTGGGCTTTACAAGACAATAAATTCAGAAATAAAACAATAACTAGTAGGTTTTTCATTTCAGTTTTTAAATTTTTTATGCTTCTATCGCGTCTACATCGATATTTTGTTTCTTTAAAATTCCTTTTACTAAAACAGCAAAAAGCGTTAAATAAGCAAAACAAACTACCGCAATAATATACGATTGATGAATTCCAATAATATCTGATAATTTCCCTTGAATTGGTGGAATAATTCCTCCACCAAGAATCATCATTACCAAGAAAGCCGAACCTTGTGAAGTATATTTCCCTAAACCAATGATAGATAAACTAAAAATAGAAGGCCACATAATACTACAAGCTAATCCACCAGCTAAAAAGGCATAAATCGCTGTTGTTCCCGTTGTAAATAAGCCAATTAACATCGCAGTAACACCAAAAGCTCCGAATATAATCAAGGTTCTTGCAGGTTTATCTTTACTAAAGAAAAACGCTATAATTTGAACAATTACACAAACAACATAATAATACAAAGGCGTCATATCTTTACCCGATATAATATTTACACCTAGAATTACTCCAAAAGCAATTAATGGAACGATTATTAAAGCAATTGTTTTTTTCATTCCTTGTAAATTAAAAACACTGATGGCTCCGGCCCAACGGCCAATCATCAAACTTCCCCAGTACATCGAAATATAAGGAGCAATTTCAGAAGATTGCAAACCTCCGAATTCATCCAATTTCAATAATTCACCTAAATTACTTCCTATGGCAACCTCGACTCCTACATATGTAAAAATCGCTAACATTCCCAATACCAATTGCGGATATTGCATTGCTCCCCAGCCTTCTGCTTTTTTTCTTGCCGAAGTATATGAGAATAGCAATCCTCCAACAACCACCACTAAAGCTCCAGAAAGCCAATACATTCGACTTTTTTCCAAAGGTTCTTTTAATGCTTTTATTTGATCATATTTATTTGCAATTGTTTTATCAAAATCAACTGACGAGTTTTCTGTTAACTTATTAGATTTTTCTAATTTTGTGATTTCCGTTTCTAATTTTTCAATATTTAAAGCCGCATCACTTTTATAACTTTGGAAAACAGGTGTAAACATTACAGCTAACAAAACCGTCATTACCACCAATGTTCTCAAAGCTTTACTAGCTTTTTCCATCGGTTCGTTTTCCACACCACTTGGTACTTTTTTAGAAAAGTAAAACAAACCTGCAGCGGCGACAAACAATAAGCCAACACAAATATATAACAACACGACTTTACTTAATTCTAAGGCTTTTATTTGCTCATCTGAAATAGATTCAGCAGTCCCAAATAATGCCAATGCCACCACTATTGGTCCGATTGTAGTTCCAAACGAGTTAATTCCTCCTCCAAGATTTACTCTACTGGCTCCTGTTTTTGGATCACCTAATAATATCGCAAACGGATTTGCAGCTGTTTGTTGCAATGAAAACCCTAAGGCTACTATGAACAATCCGACTAACATTCCGGTGTAAACACTTGCTTCAACTGCTAAAATCATTGCTCCTGCTCCTAATGCTGAAAACAATAAGCCATAAACGATACTTTTCTTGTAGCCCCATTTTCCTACTATGTCTTTTCCCGACAAATCACCCAATGCAAATAATAACAAAGCACCAACATAATATGCGGTGTAAAATGCAAAATCAACCAATTGTGATTGAAATTGGTCTAATGAAAAATAGCTTTTACAAAATGGAATAAAAATACTGTTTCCTGCAGCGATAAATCCCCAAAAGAAAAACACGGTGATTAATGTGTATAAAGCTGGATAATTAGTTTTGATTGGGCTTGCGTTCATATTCAATAGATTAGTGGTTGCTTAAATGAAAATCCCTTAAATTAATTGCTAAATATACATTTATTCGGGCTTTTAGAAAATTAGAATTAAAATAATTTTACATCTTAAAGTAATTCATTTGTTCTAAAGCATAAAAAATCCCGATATACACCGGGATTAGAATTCTATTTATTGGATTTATTTTCCATCTACAAAATCTTGCAAATAAGCAAAACGAGGTGTCAATTTTCCGTTTTCTGTCATTTTGGCTCTCGCTAAGATTCCGTCTTTGTCATTATTGAAAAAAGCAGGAATTACGTGCTCCATAAAAGCTTCCCCAAAACCTTCGCTGGCATCTCTTGGTAGTTCACATGGTAAATTATCAACTGACATCACCATAATTGAAGCTGGATGTGTATAAGAAACTTCTTTGTGTTCACTTGGCAAGTAGCCGAAGAAAGGATCAGCAATTGTTGAAGCTTTAGTTGTACAAGCGATCGGACCTGCCACATCGCAAGAAATATCAGCGACTACCTGAATTTTATTATCGTGTGCACGTAGCATTTCATTTGTCAATATATCTGGCGATCCGTTTCCGTGAAAATGTCCGGCCATGAAAACGTCAGACACTTTTGTAAATCTTTCAAAATCAGAAATATATTCTTGTGGATTTTGATAAAAATCTTGCTTGGAAGATTCTTTTCCGTCTTTGCGTTTGTTATAATCTAATGTGTCAATTTGTGTGTAAACTGGCTCTGAATATTTTTTTGTCAAGTAATCTTCAATCGAAATTTGCTTAATTTTCATTCCATCTAAAATTTCTTTAGCACCCATTCCTACTTTTCCGTGTCCGGTCAAGACAATTTTAATATTTGGTAAAGTTTGACGCAATAAACGTGTGATTAAATCCTCTTTTGTTTTTAAAGTTTCTGCTTTGGGCAAAGCGAACAAATCGTATTTAATTCCAAAACCTCTAATTCCGTTGTATGCACCAACGATTCCGGCATATCTTCCAAAACCGATAAGTCGTTTATTAGTAGCATCTACGATAGTTTCGTGATCATACAATTCGATATTTTTTTCTAAAATTGTACGTAGTAAATCCCTATTGTAGGGTTGTTTTTTAATCGTATGCGAAAAGAAAAAATATTTTTTATTGGGAATCAAAGCAGCAATTGGCACTTCTTTTACGCCAAAAAGCACGTCACAATCCGTCATATCAGCAGCAACTTCAATTCCACAAGCGATATATTGTTTGTCATCATATACTCTAATATCAGATGTTTCAACTTTAATTTCTGCTTCAGGATGTTCCGTTTTCAATCGTTTTAACTCTTCCGGAGTAAAAACAACTCTTCTGTCTGGTGGCGTTTTACGTTCTTTGATGATTCCAAATTTCATATTCACTATCTTTTATTATAACTAAACCTTCTAGTTATGTTACAAATATAACTTTTTGCAAGAGTTTTTGCAAACGTTTTTTTATTTCAATTATTCATAGTACTTTTGGCTCACATTTTGATGGGTAACTATTGAAATTAACTTTTTTATTTGGGGTCGACTGGTTTTGACAGCGAGTGGAATTGTTTAGTAAGCACGTCGAGCGTTGTATGTTTAGCTCGTAAATCCAAACGTACAAACCTATAAACGGCGAAAATAATTACGCTTTAGCTGCTTAATCTGAATTATAGTAAGATTTGCCAAGTTCCTATTAGATAGGAAAGCTGGATTCTCCACAAAAGCCTTGGTTTATGGCGGTTGGATTTGGAGAACCGTAAAAGTAAACCTAGATACGGTAATGCTTTAAATCCGTATTGAACCGGTAGAGCTAAGTTAAAAGTGGCGGTTTTCAGCCTTGCTTTTGATCGAAAATTCAAGAGAAAACTAAGCGTGTAGAAAGCTCTTCGATTGCTTGTTTGGACCCGAGTTCGATTCTCGGCGACTCCACAGAAAACCCTGTAAAGCACTTATTTTACAGGGTTTTTTATATTTGGTTGCCGTTTTTGTTGCCGTTCTACATAGTCTATTTAAAAGTAATTCTTAATATCATTAATTTACTACCGTTAATGTATGCCTATGTATTTTTCTATATAAAAATTCGTAAAAAATTATCAAACTAGTTAATATGAAATCTCCATTTATCTGGAAAGAAAGGGGTCTGATAATAAATATGTGCCAAGTCTAATAAATATGAGTATCCTGCATTTTTTGTTCTGTAGTCATATTCAAATTCTGTTTTCTTATTAAGTAACCTTTCTTTAAATTCAGAAAAAACAAGCTCTTTATCAAACAATTTTGTTAGTCGAGTTTCTGATTGGTATCCATCATGAACTGATTTTGAGAACAATTGTTCTTCTAAATCATTATCCTTATCATTTATTAAATGTAAAGAGGTAGAGTTTTTGCTATGATGTGGAACAAAAACGCCTAAATCTATTTTTTTATCTCTAATAAACTCAGAAACAATTTTGTATTCCTCTTCCATATCAAGAATAATTAAATATTCTAATAGCACAGTCAGAAGTGGTGAAGTTGTGTCAGAATAATAAACCGGTTTAATAGAGGTTACTATTAGTTTAATAACATTTTGCACATTATTATTAGCATCTGGTAAATAATCAAACTTACTTTTTGTCATTTGTATTTGATTTAAAACTAAATTTAAATAACTTCTAGCATTATTTATTTCTCCAAATTCAATAAATAAATTTAATACACTTATAATTGTAATTGAATGAATATCAATTAATGGTCTGCTACATACATTGTTATTGTTAATTAAATGAACAATCCTACTATGTATGTTGTTATCATTTTTTTTACCGTTAAAATATCTATTTACATTTAAGAAAAAACTAAGGTATTCCAAATATTCAAAAGTCCTCATTGTATAACCAACTTGTTCATATCTACCCCCATGTTCGCTATATAAACCATCTTTTAAATTTGCAATTGGAATTGTTCTCTCAAAATATTCTAATAAAACTTTGTAATATAAATTAAATACTTGATCAAAGTATGTTGTAATTTTTTTATCATTCTCTAATTTATTTTTAAGAATCCAATACCAAAATCTCAATACTAAATGTGTTAGATATCTTTTTGCTATTTCTAAATTATTATAACCTTTAGATTCTGTATAAATAATGAATCCAATTAGCTTAAAAGTCTCAAATACAAGCTGCCATTTACGAGATAACGTTTTACTTTTAACCCATGTTTCTTTAAAAATAATACTATCTAATAACTCAAAGTAATCTTTTGAAACACCATCAGTAATATTTAAATTAACTAATACTCTATTAAATAATCTTGTAGTATGCGGATCTACTAGTAAAAATTGACCAAATAATTTTTCTGAAAAAAGAATTGTTAATCGTGAAATATCCCAACGATCAAAGACTATATTTTTTAAATTCTTTTGTGTAGCAATAATAAATGATTCATAAGTTGCTTGAACACTTCCACTAATAATCCCATTATGTACTATAATAATTTTTAAAGGCAATTTATCAAATTGAGGAAATGCAGATACATATTTATTATAGCTAGCTTGTGTTATTGAATCTTGGATTCCATCTTTTCCATAGAAATTACTATCTGTTATATTTTTATCATTTCCTCCTTTTAATTCAAAATAAAAACGTTTTTTTTTTCCATCATCATCAACTCCAACAGCAACTATATCTTTACCATATTCAGGTAATCCTATATATTCTGTAGGTTTTGATAAAATTACATATCCCATCGATTCTAAAAGAATAGGAAATATTCTATTAAGTTCATTTTTTTCAGTTAGGGATTCTAAATATCCCTTTACTGTAATATATTTTAGGTCCATTATTTAGAAATTTTCTAGGTTTTGTTCAAAGTTATTTGGGTTCTTGTATGCACGGTTATCAATCATTATGCTTGATTCAAAAAAACCAAGTGGAGTAACCTCTTCTGAATCCTCTGATTTAAATGCTCGTCCTCTAACAATTACCATTGTTTTAGTCATGCTTAAAAAAGAATTACTATTGTTATTTACATTTTTCATCATTTGAGCTTGATTTTCATGCTCTAGTCGATAGTATAATTCCATTAAATTTCTTTCGTTTTCTGTAGGATCTAAATCCTTTATATTTTTTTTTAGTGTTTTTATTTTATTATAATCATCAAGTGCTTTTTGCAATGGTTCAATAAACATCTTGTCACTTTTACTTTCAGTAATGTTATTTTTAATTAATTCTAAAAGAGATTCATGATACACTTCAAAAATTAGTTCTGATAATTTTCTATTTAAATGTTCTTTACTTTCTTCAATCTTTGAATTTCTGATTTTTAATAACATTGGTATCAAATCATCTATTGAATGAGGAAAAATACAAATGCTATCTATTGCATTAATTTGTGCTTGCTTGTCTAGTCTGTTTAAATCTATATTAAATGAAATGGAACGATTAGATAATATAATTTTCAAGGCTAAAAGTGAATATTGCCTATAACTAAATAAATTTAATAATTCATCTTCAAATTGCTCTCTACTAACATCATAGAAATGATTAATAGCATTTTCGAAGATATCAATTGAACCGCGAAAACCAGCGATATCGTAATTACTAATTAAAAGACGATATAAAAATATAGGATTTTTGAAATCATAAAAAAAATCTCTTAATACGAGAAAATTTTTAGTGTTATTCAAATAAATGTTCAATAAATAATATTTTTCATTTTCAAAATCCTTCAATCCATATTGTACATTAGTAAAAGTCGAATGTGAGAAATCATGATTTTCAGATTTAAGAAGTTCTACCACTTCTTTAAAAGATTTTTCCTTTAAAGCTACATCAGTATTATCGTTAGTTATAATATTACATAGTAATTGACTTTTTAATTTTGCATGATCAACACTATTAACTTCAAGTTGTTGCAATTCAATAAATATTTGATTTATTTGATTGGCATCTTTATAGTTAAAACCGCATAGTGCTTTAAAAGCTATAATGGGATTACTTTTAATTTTGCTAATAGCAATATCAAATGCTTCTGTATAATTGGTATTAAAAAGATTTATTAATAGAACTGGTAAAAAGTTTTCGTAATCATTTTCTTTTTTGTAAAATATATAGTCCACTAATTTTTTTGCAACGAAATGATTCGTTTTGGCTATGTTACTTAGAATATTAAATATATAATTTGATGGATATTTTTCGCTTTTATAATATTTAGAACAAGAATTTAAAATAGCTTCCTCATTAGAATTATAAACTTCTAGGTACTTAAAAAATATTTCAATAAAGTCATTCTTTTTATTTCTATCAATTTTCTTATTTTTCAACAAAGAAGTATAATATTCTTCAATAGAATCGTATTGAAACTTGTTAATTACAAAAGGTTTGAATAGGATCTTATAATTAGTAAGATTGATATTTGTATCGATAACTTTGTAATTTTCTGTTAAGTGTTTTTCAAATTCATCAACATAGCTTAAAGCTAATTCTAATTGAGACGGTAGTTTTTTATTAAGTTCTAACTCTATATTTTTTAAAAACTCCTCATTTAAAAAGTTAGATTCAAAATTTAAAATGAATTTTTTAGAATCGCTTTCAATTTGTTTTATTAACCCAGTCTCTAAATAATAATCAAAATTGGTTATATTGATTAGATTATAATTTTCCTCATCGTTTTGGAAACAATAGTCAATTAGAATTTTTATTTTTTCTGAGTTTTGATCCATATTTTTTTATTATTTTTTTTGTTACCTAAGAGAAGTTCATAAAATGAATGGTTTTAACAAAAAATAACTTTTTAGTTTCTTTTATTTAAAAGTATCCTTTTTAGTTTATGACTTTTATTCATGTGATGAACTCTTATATTTTCCCACATTATCAATTTATTTTCGATTCTTGTTATTGTCCTTATGTCACCATCCTGAGAAATAACAAACCCTATGCTTCCAACATTTTCCCAACAATGAGAGAAAATAGCACGATGTCTTGTTCCAAAATGATTTGGTTTTACTGGTTCTAAATTTCTAACACTAAACCTTGCCGTTTTTGATATATAAACCCACTCAGGTAAATTAAAATTTTTAACTACTGCACCGAAACCATTAACTTTGAGTTTGTCATCTAAAACAACTAATCCATCTATACAACTTAGAGAAGCTACAAATCTTATTGCTCCTTTTAATTCATCACTGCTATCTCTTTTGTTATCATTTGATATAGATTCATCTAAATATAAATCTAGTGGAATATCGTTTTCATTTTCAACATCTAGATAATTTTCATAAATTAAATCTGAAATTGTACTATTTTCAATTGAATATACAATTTTGTTTTTCAATGCTTTGTATAATCTATCATATTGAATTCTATGCTTAATGTCTAAATTATTATTTTCAGCATTACTGATTATAAATGATCCACCATGATGATAATTTTGAATTCTAATTAGAATTCTAGAAATGGTTTGAGACCAAAGATTATTAATTTGATTTTTCCATGTTTGATTATCGAAACTATCTAAATCCTTTAGTTTGTAATCAATGTCTTCAATAAGCTTTTGAGAATGAGATTTGATTATTTCGGAAACAATCCCAAACTTGAATACTTCAATATACTTACTGATTAAAGTATTTTGTTTTAGAGATGCAATTAATTCATAATCGATAATAACAAGTAATGAACCAATATTTGTAATTGATGTTTGGAATAATCCAGGTTGTTCTGGACCAGTTTCAGATTCATGATGTAAATAATTTTGATAATGAATTGATTGGTCTATTAACCCCCAAATAAATAGATTTCCTTTTTTATCAAAATCAACAGCTAATGAAGAACTCCATGGGTCTGCTGCTTTAGACAATTTAACTATATTTTGAACATTAAATTCAATTTGTTCTTCAAACTTAATTATACTCCATCTATGTTTTACTTTTCTTTTTGGTGGTTTGGGATCTGGATTTTCGGAATTAATAAGTGTTACTGTAACTTTTGTAAAGTTGCTTTCTTCGGTTTTTAAACTAGCGAAAAATAGACTTTCAAATAAATTAACTAAAATTTGCTCACTTGGTTTATTTGACTGATTTTTTAAGTTTTTAAATCTATTAAAAACAACAGTTGCTAAATCAGAAGGAGTTGCATTAATTTTTTTCATAATTTACATTTTCTCTAATTTTAATTTCCAATGTTTCCAATCCGGAGCTATTTGTTCCAATAGATAGTAAAACTTTTTTGAATGGTTTCTTTCAATTAAATGACACAATTCATGAATAAATACATATTCAATACAACCTGAAGACGCTTTTATTAATTCAGGATTGATTGTTATATTCCCTGAAGAAGTATAACTGCCCCAACGCTTTTTCATGCGCTTAATTTGCATTTCTGGTTTTTGGATTTTGTATTTGTTGAATTTATTCAACGCGTCATTATATACTTTTTCAAAGATTTTTGAAGCTCTTTTATAGTACCACTCTGTCAATAAATGTTTAACATTTTCAGAACTATCATTTTGAGTTTTTACTACAATGAAACTTCCCTTAATATTGACTTTATTCTCATCTGATTTCTCAATTTTTAAAATGTATTTGCGCCCTAAATATTTGTGTGTTTCACCAATTACATATTCTCTTTTTGGAGTTTCAGGAAGAAATTGCTCAAAGAATTTTTGTTGAGTAATTATCCAACGTGAACGCTTTGAAACTATTTTTTTGATGTCATCTATAGAGCAATCAAAAGGAGCTTTTATCTGAACAGAAGTATCTGGATGAACCTCTATAGCAATACTTTTCCTTTTCTTTTCAGCAACAGAAAATGTAATATGTTTTGTTCCGTATTGAATTTGAGGCATCTTAAAAATTATTTTTAGCTACTTTTAAACATTTATCTAATATTATATCTAAATCATCGAAGGTAATATCTACTCCTAAAGATTTACGATGTGCCATAAGGTAATCTTCAACTTCATTTTCCATCTCTTTAATCACATCAATATTTTTTTTCCAGTCTCTAATAATTAATTTTTCAATGATTTTAGAAATATCGATTCCAATATTGGCTAAAACGTCTTTTTGTTGAATTGCAATTTCTTTTCCAAAACTATTTTCAAATACTTCGCTTAAAACACCAAAGAATGCTCTAGCCTCTGGTTTATTAAGTAATGTTTGCGGAATATCTTCCAAATATCCTTTTTCAAATTGATCTCTTATGTTTAATATTGCTTTTAAATATTCAGCTTCTGATATTCTATTTTCTTGAAATGATTTTATTGCATCTTCTAATAACTGTGAAAATTTTTTGTAGAAAGCTTCATCTTTCTCCATGTTTTCCGTTATCACTTTTTTCATTTTGTGTGCAATGAAATCAGCTTTTGAAGCAGGTGTTTTTCCATATTCTTCAATGGCTTCGTTTACCATTTGCTTATCGAAAATGTTCAATTCTTTAGTTATTACAATAACATCGTCAGCTTGAACATAGGTGTCCAATAGTTTTTTTACTCTTGGTTCGTATTCTTTATAGGATACAACTTCGGCATATCTGTTTTGTAATGAAACACGGAGCTTTACAAACATTTTTAATTCTTGCTTGTAAAATTCAATTTGTTCTTCAGAAAACTCAATATAAAATTCATTTGAAGCTAATGCTGTTTGTAACGTTCTTGCAAATTGACTTAATGCTTCATAAAAATCGTCTCTTAAATCTTTTTGTGCTAAATGTCTTTCTAATGCTTCTATATCCTTTTTATTGTAAACTTCTTTAAAACAATCCCATACGTTGGCATGGTGAACTGGTACTTTTCTGATTTCATCAGAAACATCAACAATTGTATTTGTCAAATCTTCTTCATCAAAATCTTCGAAAGCAGCATATGAAGTTAAGGCTTCGTCTAATTTTCCCAAGATACCCACATAATCAATAATATGACCATGCTCTTTACCACTGAATAATCTATTTACTCTAGCAATTGCTTGTAATAAGTTATGAGAATGTAATGGCTTAGCTAGATACAAAATTGTATTTCTTGGCGCATCAAACCCTGTAAGTAATTTACTTACTACGATTATTAATTCAACTTCTGTTCCTTCGTCTTGAAATTTGTTTATGATGTATCTTTCGTATTCATCCTGACCATTATATTTTTCCATCAATGAAGCCCAATATTTTTTTGCTTCATTTGTAGTTTCTTTCCATACATCTTCATAATCCTGGCGGCTATCTGGCGGAGTGAAAACTACAGCTGTATTTATCTTTAATTCTGGATCAGTTTGCTCTTCAAAATATTTTTGATATCGGATAGCAGTTTCAATACGAGGTACTGCTAATTGTGCTTTAAAAACTCCTCCTTGCCAGTTTTGAGTATAATGTTTAGATATATCATAAGCGATTTCGTTTACTACTTGTTCGCTTTCGTAAATTCGACTAATGCTAGCGAATTTCTTTTTTAAATCTTTTTGGGCTTCTTCATTTAAGTTACTTGATAAACGTTGAAATCCCTTGTCTATTTGTTGTTTATTTACTCTTAATTGAGCCGAACGACCTTCATACAATAAAGGTAAAACTGCTCCATCTTTTACCGCTTGATCAATAGTGTACTTATGGATAAAACCACCAAATTTTCTTGCGGTACTTTTCTCATTTTTCATTAATGGAGTTCCAGTAAAACCGATGTAACATGCATTAGGTAAAACACGTTTCATATTAATATGTGCAGTACCATATTGACTACGATGACTTTCATCAACTAAAACAAAAATATTTTCAGAGTTGTCAATAAAGGATGTATTCTTTGTAGCTGTTTGAAATTTATCGATTATTGTAGTTATAATTTCATTTCCTTTATCTTGAAGTAATTCAATTAAATCACTACCACTTTTTGCTTTTTCAACAGATTTCCCACAATTTCTAAAAGTTTTATAAATTTGATTATCAAGGTCGATTCTGTCAGTAACCACAATAATTCTTGGTGAAGGAATTTCTTTGTCTAATACTAAAGCTTTTGATATCATTACCATGGTTAACGACTTTCCACTACCAGTTGTATGCCAAATTACACCACCTTTACGTTTATTATTTGTATCAATTTCTTTTACCCTATCAATTGTATTTTGAACTGCAAAATATTGTTGATATCGAGGCACTTTAATATTTGGACCATCATAGACGAGGTATTTGTATACAAATTCTAATATCCTTTCAATACTACACAGGCTTAGAAGAGATTTGTCTTGAAGAGTAGCTTCACGGTCTTCTTTTTTTATTCCATTTTTTGTAGAATTTATAATCTTTTGAACTTCTTTTTCATTTTCTTCTTTCCAAACTGCCCAAAATTTTTCAGGAGTTCCTACAGCACCATATTTAACTTCATTTGGTTGTACCGCCAATAACAATTTGGCATAATAATATAGTTTTGGAATACCTTCTTCTCTTTTTTGATTTCTAATATGTTGAGAAATAGCTTCAGTTAATGAAGCATTTTTGTCTCTACGTTTGTTCTCAATAACAATAAAAGGAATACCATTGATAAAAAGTACTATATCGGGTCTTCTTTTTTCTTTGATGCCTTCTATCACAAATTCATCTGTAATATGGTAAGCATTGTTTTCTGGGTTTTCCCAGTCAATGTATTTCATCGTATAGGCTTTACGATCTCCTTGAATGGTTTCGTTGAAGCTTTTACCTAAAGTTAGCAAATCGTGGATGTTTTCATTGGTTTTTACTAAACTTTCCTCCGGAATGTTTTTTAGGACGTTGATTGCCGATTGAATATTGGAATTTGAAAACGGATATTCTCGATCTTTATACTCAAATGAATTTATTGCATTCAAACGTTCTGCTAGAATGTCTTCTAATATTACATTAGAGAGTATACCACAGCGTTGCTTTATGGTTTCATCAGGAGTAATATAAGACCACCCCAATTTATTTAGCAAATTGATGGCTGGTTTTTGAGAATCGTTGTGTTCAGAGTAGTTTATAACCGTGCTCATGTTTTTAATTAAAAATTAAATAAATTGAAGCTATAGATAGAATTACAATTGTTGCAATAATTCCCATTAAGAAAATAAATGCTGCAATTTTGAATAGTTGATATTTGAGCCATGATATTCTTGAATTAAAAAGTATTTGTTCTACTATCTCTTTTTCAAATACTGTAAACGATACATTACTATTTACTTTTGATAAAAATTTAGTCTCAAATTCACTTTTATCAATTGTTCTTAAAAAACCATAAAAATGTATGTTTTCAAATACCTCTTCTTTGTCAATCCAATTGCTAAATTTATTTATAAACGCTTTTGAAAATTCATTTTTTCCAATTTTTGAAACATTTGGAAAGACAGATATTAATGAAAATAAAAATGAAAAAAATGCAAATATTCCAAAAACTATAAAAATAATTTTTTGATATAGACTATTTTCGCAAAATTCGATTTGAGTTAAACCAAAGACTATTGCTGCGTTTAAAGTTAGTAAGCCAAAGTTTTTAGCTTCAGCAAATTTCAACCATTCGTTTACGTTAGCGAATATTGAATTTAATTGTTCTTCGTGTTCTAGTTTTGCCATTTGTTTTTTTAGTTTATAGTGTCCATATTGTTTTACCTCCATATATTCTAGTTGCAACATTTTTTATTTGATGTTTTTGTATTTTCCAATGGTTTTCTTTTATATCATTACTAAAAGGATTTGCACTTTTATATCCGTTAAATACTGCCTCAGTCATTAAAATAGGAGGGTAATCATATTTTTCATCTTTTTTTGTAAAACTTATAAATTTTCCACCAGTCATATATAATTCACCAGGTGAGAAGTTGTGTATTGAATTAGCAAATTCTTCACTTGACATATTTACCGTTTCTATTGTGGTTAAATATTGTGGCTCTTTGTTTGGAATTGGTGTCCAAGGAAAATTACCTCCTATTGATCCTAGACCTCTATAACTGTAAAGAGGATTTAAAGGATTTCGTTTCACCTCGAAAAAAGTTTCTGTTATAGATTTATTTGCATTATCGGTTAGCCTTGAAGCGATATTTGCTGGTTTACCACTCCAAACCAAACCTTTATTTTCGTTGTTCTCAATTCCTTTTCTTTCAATTCCTACTTTAATTACTTTCATTTCGCCATAATCTATACCAATACCGCATTTAAAGTCTATGTTGAATTTTGGATTTATTATGAATTCAGCAATATGGTTAATAGAAATAGCACAATCTACCGCATTTGTAAAACAATTAGCTGATGGAAAAACAATCATTACCCTATCACCAATTATATTTCTAATGTGACCATTATGATATCTAGCAGCTTTTAATACCGCTTTTGTAAAAGCAGTATATACTTTACCCATTACTTTTGGATGATCTATTGTTAGCTGTACTGAATTTCTAATGTCTACATATAAAACGCAAGTATTTATGCTTTTTCCTTTCTTTTCAGCTCCACTTTCATAAGTTAATTGACTGTCATCTCTTTTAGGTACTAAATAAGTAAGATTATAAACAAAACCAGTTTTGATTACATCTGCTACTAATTCATCTATTTCTTGAATTGTTTCTTTTATTGCCATATAATATCAAATTATTCCTGGAAATTTCATGTATTTTATTTTTGTATAATCAACTCCTTGTAATGTGTCGATTTCAAATCCTCTACAGGTTACTTTTGTATTATCAAAAATACTAAATAGCCATCCAAGTTTATCATAACTTGAACTACTATAAAAATTTATCGCATTAGGTTTTGATACACTTTCTAATCTATATAAATCAGTTATTGGCTGACCAATGATTGTGTATTCACCATAGTGTTCTCCAGGTACTTTATAATAATTTATCAACCCTTTGTGTATAGCTACTTTTACATTCTTATTTGAACCATGAAATTCTTTTATTACTGCTTCAGCACATTCTTCGGCTTTGTATACATATTCTGGGTTTTCTAAATCAAGAAAAGGTTTGCCAAAAACTACAATAATCCCATCTCCCATTAGTTTTTCTATTTCTCCTCCATACTCATAAATAATGGGTATAATTCGATCATAGTAATCGTCTAAATACGTTTTAATTTGAGCATTTGAAAAACCTTGAATCGTTTTTGAAAACGACGTTATGTCAATAAATAATAAAGCCACATCTTCTTCTTGACTGTTATCAAAATATTTTATTATTTCTGGTTTTACTTTTAAACTTTCATTGATAAATGAAAACATTCTTGTTTCACTAGAACCTTCATTTATTCTAGTTGACTCAAATGCTTTTATAAGCGTATCTCTTGCTTCGCTTTTTTCTAAATAATCTTTTACTCTTTTGTCTTCAGCAGAAAGATTAAAATATTTGCTTTTTAGTTCGTATATCTGATTTAAGTTTGGCATCTTTTTTATTTTTATATTACCGGAAATTTATTTCCTATATGTTTGTTCCAAATGGCTAACGCTTTTTGATGGCTTTCTTGTTTTAAAGCGATTTCCGCTTCGGCAATTAAATTGTCTAATGCTTCGATGAAATTTCTTTTTTGAATACTATCTAATTTTGAAGTTAGATCATCAAATGGAGTAGCAGGATTTCTACAAGAAACTCCCCATGATAATTTACTCTTAATCGATCTAGCTGTCTCATAAAAAGCTATATCATCTCTTGAGTTTGATTTATAATTTTCAGTTACCCAAACTGTGAAAGCAATACCACTAGGCATTTTACGAGCTCGATTATTTGCCCAAACTTTAAAGTATTTAATTAATCTAAGTATTTGACCATTGGTGTCTTTTATTTTGCGTTGATTTTCAAACCAATCGCAAAGCTCTTTCGGGTCACTTTTTTGCCAAAGTGATTTAGTTGCTAAATATGGATTATCATAAGGTGTTTTGTAATAGACTGGTAAATCTATATCAAAATCACCTCTATATCTTACTCTGACACATTTATCTCTATGTTCTACACCATCAATTGTCTGCATTCTAACAGCATTTGCAACGTGATTTTGAATCGTGCTAGGTACATACTGTAATGGATAATTTTTTAAAAAATAAACCCCTAAATCAACATCATAGGTACCTTCTTTATCTAACACCATAGTTTTCATTTTGTATGAACCTTGAATGTAGAATTTTGGCGTAGGAAAATCAGCAAACAAACTAAAATATTTTACTATTCTATCTTGTAATGCTTTACGAGAAGCAATAAGTTTAGCTTTCTTTGATGGAGTCAAAGAGATATTTTGTTCAAACTTTAAAAAGTAGTTGTGTGTATTTGCCATGTCGTTATAATTTTCTTCGTCTTCGGTTAGGATTTTATTGAGTATCAGCCCACCTGCTGCCACTCCCAAAATGCGTAATAATATTGGTAGCATTGTTTTGAAATTCTATGGTTGCTTTTTCTGCTAGTTTTTTTAATCGTTCTTTATCTGATTCATCCATTTCAATATTGCAGCTTTCATCCAATTGAGTATCAACTCTTATATATGTGAAATTGTCTGGTTCTCTCTTATCAATTCCATTCTTCATTAAGCTTATTAGGTTCTGAACTTGCTGTGATTGACCTTGCATAAAAATGTCAATTAATCTCTTCTTACCATCAGCAATCATCCAATATTTAATACCAAACTTTTTTCTAATTTTGGTACTTTTCTGCAATTGGAAAAATTGAAGGATTGCCGTTAAATAACCTTTTCTCTTCTTCAAACCTGCATCACAGAATTTTTGGTGCCCAGTTCCTAATGACAAAATTGCTATATCTTTCAAATCAATATTAAATGCCTTTTGTGCTTCAATTAATCCGTTTAATGTTGGGTTATTAGCAAATACTCCGCCATCAACTTTATTTCCAAAAGGTTTCTCTATGCCATTTAAATCTGTATATGAACTAGAATAAGGATCAAAATAGGTTGGTGCAGCTGATGTTGCTAATGCAGCTTGATAAGCAGGAATATGATAGTCTCTTACAAAAGCATCATGGTATTTACTTTTTAAAACAGATGGTCTACCTTCCATCATATCATAAATAGGAATTGCAACCCCAGTTTTACAATCTAACAATCGAGGTTCTTCACCGTTTTTAGCTTCAGCGAATTTCTTTTTTACCAAATCTTCTAAAGATTTCCTTTTATGACCTGAAACAAAAAATTGTCTAATAGGCAATCTTTTACTTCCAAAAATGGTTTTAGCATTATTTAAGTAGAGTTCATAGATTTCTTTGGCTGGAATACCTAAACCTAATGCGATAGCCATAATACCTCCTGTAGAAGTACCACAGATTAAATCAAAGTTTTGATATATTTGCCATTTCTCAACTCCTTTTGCTTTTAACTCAGCTTCGTAATTAGCTAATACCATTGCAGGAAATACACCTCTAATACCGCCACCATCTATTGATAATATTTTAAATTTTTCTGCCATAGCTTTAATTTTTAACTCTTATTTTACCTGTTAACAACTGCTGCATTAATCCTTGTTTTTGTTTTTGTAATTCAGATAATAACAAAGTATAATATTTTAATTCATTATCAGCTTTCATTAATATTTTCGATATTCTTATTTGTTCTGACCATGAAGGAACAGCTACAACAATTTCTTCGAAAACAGATTTATTTATCATTGGTACTGCTTGATTTGTAGCATATTCAAGTATTCTATTTTTATTAAAAATTAATAGATAATAAACGAATTCATATTCGTAATCGTCATTACAAATAATTGAATTAATTTGTTGATTAGTACTTAACTCTTCCGTTGCAATTGCTATTTTTCCAATTGTTGAACCTATACAAGTATAAAGTATTGAATTTGCGGGTAATCTTCTCGATATTGAATGTCCTTTTAGTGATAATTTGTTATTAGATTTTGTAATATATTTTTCGGTTCCCATATCAACTGGAGAAACAAATAAAAAATCATTTCCATAGTTATCTCTTACATTTGTTGGAGGTGTTGTACCTGTAACAATTTTTCCAATATTCTTTAATTCTGTTTTTTTCCAGGTTTTATTATTTGAATGAAATAACATTTTCATTAATCCTGAATTTCGTTTATTCAAAAAATGTATTATTAATTCAGTTTTTTTAACAGCTTTGTCCCAAGTGGCTAGAATATTTGCTATTTTTTGTTGCTCGGGTAGAGGAGGTAAAGTAATTTTAAATTTTTCTAAGTTTCCTTTAGAAATACCATATACTTTGCTACCTGTTGCGATTGTTTTTAATCGTTTTTTTACTTCAGGATTTTTAAATAAATAAGCTCTATAGCCGTGAGCTGTTTCGTTGTTTTTGTCACGAAGAGCAAAGGTGTGTAAACCTGCTAAAACCTTTTTATCCTTAATATTATAAACCTCTAATGCTTCACCCACTCCTTCATAATCTTCTGATGCATCGGCAATAATTAAATCGCCTTCTTTCAAAAAGTTTGTACTTGGTTTTATGTGTTCTTTTAACACAGGAATGCGAGTTTCTGTGTTAAAATCTAATACTGCATTTTTATAAGTAGCATGAATGTCACCATAATGGATGTAGTAAATGCTATTGTCATCAATTTCATAGTTGATGTCATTTCTAGAAAAAGAACTTGTACCAATAAACTCAAAAACTTGATTTATTGGTTTTGCTGTCCAACCTTGTGGTAGTATATTTTTGTTTTGACTCATTTATCTAATATTTACAAAAAATTCTGAGCTACGTGCGACACAGACTCCGTTTTTAACTATGAAACATTCTACCCAATGAAGCCCAGTGAAAGCTGTAGCATCAGTGTAAATTAAACCACCACTACCTGCTGTTTTTGCTTTAAAAATTCCGCCTCTAAGACAGTCTTTATTCATTGCTTCTTCCCCATTATTTACTACTTGCCAATATACCTCATAAGGTTTAGGTACATTAGTGTCCATAGCTCTAAATGTCAAAAAACAACCTTTTGGTAATATCGTAGAGGTCGTGATGTTTTTTCTTTTATTTCCATCCGTTACATCTTTATAAACCCCAGAAATATTGCAATAATAAATAAGATTTAAATTCCACAAAGGTCTCGCTCTGTGAGAAGCTGATAACATTTGAGCAGAATAATTAATTGGTTTTAGATTTTCATTTATTAATTCGTCATA
Organism: Flavobacterium psychraquaticum; assembly: GCF_034497725.1. NCBI lineage: Bacteria > Pseudomonadati > Bacteroidota > Flavobacteriia > Flavobacteriales > Flavobacteriaceae > Flavobacterium > Flavobacterium psychraquaticum. Next base: position 20,069 of record NZ_JAXKVR010000022.1, on the reverse strand, counting down.
CCCTAAATTCCTTACTGCCTCGTTAACGGCTCTAGTACCTAAAATGTTTTTTAAAATACGATATGCTGTACTCGGATCCATGCTTTGCAATGCTTCAAAGTCACTTCTTGCTTTTTCTAACCATGAAAAGAAATTTTCTTCTCTTTGAGGTTCAGTTGGCCATTTATCTGCAAAATTTTCTTCTTCATTAACAGGATTGCTTATCCACCAAATATTTTTATCGTGTTTTGTACTATACACTTCTTTCATGTATAGATGCATTGTGTTTAAAATATTTATCAAAGCATCAATAACATTTGTTTCTTTATTGTAAGCCTTTGCAGACAAAGTGGTTATAATGATTGATATAGGTTTTTGATCATCACCTCCAAACATAATGTCTCTGTGTCTTTTTAGGATTTGTACAACTCTTACTAGGGGGTCTTTTACTTTTTTATATCCTGGTAGTGGTGTCACACTTTCATTCAGCAAAACAGTTCTAAGAGTATCAACGTTACTTCTTTCTTTAAACCAAGCGGCATAACCAAAAGGATTACTTTTGAGCCATAAAGCGGGATTAGTTTCTGTTTTGTAATTATCTTCTCTTCGGTCTGTTATTCGAAGTGAAATATTTTCTAAATCCGTTTTATCTAAGTTGCTGTATGAACGTTCGCTAAGATTTATATGATTATTATTTCCTACCAAAGCAGGTAGTATATCTAAATGGAATTTATCACCAGAGTAAATAAGTGTCCAACACCGATTTCCTTCTTCATCTAGCATTCTTTTGTAATCTTCATTGTTGTCAACTAATTGGTCTTTAACTTCATGCTTAAGGTCAATTTGAGCCCAATTATTTTCTTTACCAGTTAAGCGACAAACTAAATCAACATCAAGTTCATCTTCTTCCATAATAGGTCTTATCATGGTTCCTAAAAGGAAAGAACCTTGTGGTAAAATTTCAGGTTTGTAAACGCTTAATTTTGAACCATCTTGTGAAAGTTGATTAGCGACAGCTGTATATCTTTGTTCTACTAATTCGTGTTGTGCTTGAGTAATATCAAGTACTTGCCCGATATTTTCGAGCAAGTCATTTATTTTTGTAGTTGTGTTGTATGGCGTTGACATATAAAACTAGTTTTTAATGTTATTTTTAATATCTTCTAAAAGCTTTTTAGTAAGTTTATTTACTACAGATTTTATTTCTTCTTCTGTTATTATTTCAGAATATAATTTTTTCAATAAATAACCACCATTATCATTGTAACTATTAGTATCATTGATTATATAATAATATTGTTGAAACAGTACCCAAACGTTTGTGTATTGACCGAATGTATTTGTACCATCATGTTTGAATCCGCTGTAGGATATTCCTAATCTCAAATCGTCAATTTTTTTTGGTTGTGGTTCTTCCCCATAAATATTTTCAACTGAATTAGATTTATCTTCATAAAGATTTTCAAAAAATTCATCAAAATACTCTATTCCTCTATTCCATGAGCGATTCCCTTCAGCAGAACTCTGAAATTTTTTCTCTACAAACATTTCATCGATTCTTTTTGTTTTGTCAATTAAATCTGTAAATAGTTTTCGAAATGAGTTTTCGTAAAGTTCTTTTATAATTTCATTAGATTTAGCTAATACTTTATCGTCCTTTGATTTTAATTGGCGTTTTAGTAGTTCAATTTCTTTCTCGATATCGTCTTCTTCTTCAATTTCTTTACCTTCAAGAACATCTAATACTATTTGTTCTGAACGTTCAATTAAACCAGCCACATAATAGTAAAAAGCTTCTTTATCTCCTCCATAACCCTGAATATCACTAATGTAGTTGTAGTAAATCGAACGTTCAGATTTTGTAATCCAAAAAGGAGTGTAACCCAGAGCAATCAAAATAAGATTTGTTAGGATTCGAGCAGTTCTACCATTGCCATCATAGAATGGGTGAATTTCTAGATATTCTAAATGAAATTGTAATGCTACATCTATAGGATGCGGTGCATTTTTACTGTTTGATTGAATCGCATCAATAGCTGCATTAGTTCGGTTTAGTAAATCATGCATTCTTTCTGGAACTAATTCTGGAGCAACGAATAAATATTTTTCACCTTTAGAATTGATGATTTCATTAGCTTGTTGTTTCCATTGACCAATTTTGCTTTTCGATTCAGGATTTTCTTCATGCATAATAGCAGAATGAATTTCTTTAATTCTCCTCTCAGAAAGACGAAGTTCACCTTTTCCAATTTTTAAAATATCAGTAATTACTTCATCGTGACCTTTCATTTCTAAAACATCTTTGATAGGTTTTTGATGTACATCTAAATTACCTACCATTACACTACGAGTTTCTTCAATAGTCAAGGTGTTACCTTCCATACTATTGGAATTATAATTCCACTCTAAACGGAACTTCTGGTTAATTTTGTTTATTTGTTCTTTGGTCAGCTTACCATGTTGCACTATTTTTTCTTTAATAGTGTCAATTTTGATTTTTATTTCTTTGTACTTCATAATTAGTATTTTTATAAACCTAGTTCTTCTAGGTAATGTTGCATTTCTTTTCTTACTCCAGATAACTCAATTTCTAGTGAATTAATTTCTTCTTTTACTTTAGCTAAATCGACAGGCTCCTCTTCTTCGAAAGTATCAACATATCTTGGAATATTTAAGTTGAAATCATTCTCTTTAATTTCTTTTAATGTAACTACATTGCTATATTTTTCAATAGTTTCAAAGTTTTGATAGGTTGAAACAATTTTTTGAATATCTGTCTCTCTGAGTCTATTTTGTTTTTTGCCATCTTGATATTCTTTGCTAGCATCGATAAACAAAACTTCTTTTGATTTTTTTGCCTTATTGAAAATCATAATTGCTGCTGGAATCCCTGTTCCAAAGAAAAGATTACTTGGCAAACCAATGACTGCTTCTAATAAATTTTCTTCAATTAATTTTTGACGAATTTTACCTTCAGCTGCACCTCTAAATAATACACCATGTGGTACAATAACACCAATTCTACCATCAGGTAAAGTTGTATCTATCATGTGCAATATAAACGCATAATCTCCTTTACTTTTTGGAGGTATACCTCTCAAAAATCTTTTAAAACGGTCTGTCTCGGCATTTTCTGCACCCCATTTATCTAAGCTAAAAGGTGGATTTGCCACAACGATATTAAACTTCATTAAATGGTCTCCTTCAATTAATTGAGGGTTGTTTATTGTATCGCACCATTCAATGCGAGCTCCATCCATACCATGTAAGAACATATTAAGTTTACTTAAAGCCCATGTGTCTCCGTTACTTTCTTGTCCGTATAACGCAAAGTCTTTAGATCTAGAACCATCTTTTTCTTTTACTTGTTCACCAACTTTAATTAATAGAGAACCAGATCCGCAAGTGGGATCGCATATTCTATCTCCAGGTTTTGGATTTACTAATCGAGCTAATAATTCACTCACTTCATCTGGAGAATAAAATTCACCACCTTTTTTTCCAGCACCACTTGCAAACTCACCAATTAGGTACATGTATGAATTTCCTAAAACATCTTCTACTTTTCCTAATTTTGATGGTCTGAAATCGAGTACAGGGCTTGCAAAATCATCTAAAAGATTTTTTAATCTTCTATTTCTATCTTTTGTTTGTCCTAATTTATCGGAGTTAAAAGATATATTTCTAAAAACACCTTCTAATTTTGCTAGGTTTTTATCCTCTATTTTTGCTAATACTTTATCGATAATTTCTCCAATATTTGTATCATTTCTGTTCTCATATAAATAATTAAATGAGCAATTTTCAGGCAAGACAAAACGCTCTCTTTGAAGTTTTCTTTGAATCAGCTCTTCATCATTTCCATATTGTTCTTTATATTCTTCATAATGATCTTTCCAAACATCACTCATGTACTTTAGAAACATAAAAACCAAAATATAATTTTTGTATTCAGATGAATCAAAAGCACCTCTAAAAGTATCACATGCTCCCCAAAGTGCTTTGTTAATTTGCTCTTGTGTTGGATTTGTATTAGTCATTTTTTATTAATTTTAGTAATTGATTTTGTATTAGTTCTTTTCGATTGGTTTTAATTTTTTCCAAGATTTCAATCTCTCTATTTAATAAAACCGCTGTTTTTGCAATTGCTTTTTGTGTTTTTAAAGAAGGCACCTTAATAGGAAGCTCCATAATATCTTGTTTGTTTAAATTAGGGACATAAGTACCTGCTTTTTTTTCGTTTAAATAGTTTTGAGCTTCTTTTTGATTAATGTACCATACTATATATTCTGGAATAACTTTTTTTTCATCCACTCTAATAACAAAGAATGTAGCTGATGGTACTACTTTAAAATGAATATCCTCAATAGCTATTGCGAAGTTATTTACACCTTTCGAGACAAAAAGGATATCGTTTTTTTGTAAGTAAAATTTATCCTTAAAAATAAAATCACTAACTTTATCAATATTCTGATAATCAAAACTCAAATAGTTGTCTTTGATATCTTTCATTTGAAGAATACCGACATCTCCATTTGGATTATGTTCTATTTTTTCTCTGAATGAATATCCAGAAAAAAGAGCGTCAGATTGTATTAAATTTTTCAACAATAACATTATACATAATTTTTATACTGCAAATATATACATTTATTTTTACATAATCACTATACTGTAAAAAATAATCGACAAAATACACTATTTATCGATCATCACCTTTCTTATTATTCAAATATTTAATATCTTTACCCAAGAAAATATATTTAATCGCGTAAGCTATTAATCTTGGGAATAGAAAACTAGGAATCTTCTAAACAAACCAATAAATTAATAGGCTTACGCCTGTGCATAATACTTGCGTGGGCGTAGTCTTCTGTTTGTTGGGTCTCCTAGTACCTCTATTTCGGTTGGCTAATGTCTCACGCATTTTTTTTATGCTTATGGAAAACTCAACTCTACTTGATGTTAGAACTGTATTTTTAAACATGGTTTTATTTGGAGCTAAAACAACTCCTGAACTTTTAATTGATTCATGTACTTCAGATGATTTTATCAATCTCTTAGATATGGATGATGGCACTGAAAAAGATACTTTTTTTCGTAAGATTTCAATTGAATTTTTGTTGCAATTAAATGTAATGGAGCGAATTAATTTAATTGATATTTTAAGTACCAATGAAACTTATAATCAATTCCTATATGTAATTTATATGCTTACCAATAAAGATAAAAAACAAACAGAAGGGGGTATAAAAATTAAAATTTGTGAAGACTTAATGGAATATAAAAATAATGGTTTAATCACAGATTCAGTTCTAGCTTATTTTAGAGTCATGTTAGATAGATTGATTTTATTTGATTTCAATAAACCCGGAATGATTAATAAATCTGAGTACATGAAAATTTCTACTCAATTGCTTTCAAATAATATGGGAAAATATTTTTTAGAAAATTAAATTTCATTAAATTTGTCTCACTGGAGCTGGGTATAGTCTTGGCGGAGAGAGTAACTTCGGTGAAACCGACCAAAAAGTGAGACCAGACAGAAAAAAGACTTGAGTTAACCAAGTCTTTTTTTGTTGAATAAAATCAACTTTTTAAATCATCGTCTATAATTGAAACTAGGTATTCTAAAAAATATTCTAATTTATCAATGTCTAAATTAGAAAGCCCTCCAGTAGTATTATATTTCTTAGTAATCTGATTTACATTAACTCCTATTCTATTGATAGCTTCAATAAATCTCATGTCCTTTTTTGTGTTTATCACTATATTTTTCTGCCTAAATGTTTTTATGAAAACGTCCCTAATTACATCAGATAAATTATCACCAAATTTACTCAAGTATTGAAATTCTTCTTCGGTAAATCTTACTGTAATTTTTCTATTTCTGTTTTTAGTAGGATTCATTTTTGGCCTCCCTCCTCTGTTATATTTATGACTCATTTACAATAAATTTTATTTATTTCTTAAAAATTATCGAGTTTACGATGATAATTTCAAGGGTTATTGTACGACAATAACATACCTTGCTATTTTCTTTTGAAAACAATTTTATTTTCTTTTCAATGACCAATCATTTAAGTCTTTAAATTCTGAATACAAGTTACTTTTGTCAATCGTATTTGGGTGTTTTGAAAGGATTTGGTTTGTGCAATTTTTGCCAGCTGCATCATTATCTAAATAAAGTTCGATCAAATTATATTTATCCAAAATAGCATCACATTTATTAATTAAAGCAATGGAATTTAGAATTAAAAAATCGCAGTTTTGATTGTACAAAACACTATTGAGGTTTTTATACGATAGGTAATCCATAAAGCCTTCAAACACACAAATAGAGTCAGAATGATTTTCGATTAAGGTAATGTCTTTTTTACCTATACAAATTTTGGTGTATTTGGAGCGTAATTCATAACCAAAACTTCTATTTTGAAATCCAATTGCAAAATAGTTTTTCCCTTTAAGCACATAATGGATCTCTTTCAAATTGGGCTCATTTACAAACGAGTAAACATTTCTACTTTTCAAGTATTGTTTTAAGGCACAGTGCTGAATTTCAGAAACTTTAACTATTTTAACTTTATTATCAGTTTCAACTACTTCAGGTGGCGAATGAAAAGAAAAAGAACCATTTTCAAGATTTTTAATGGCTTCATAAGCTGTTAAAGAATTTAGTTTCATAATTAAATCGATTACGTTTCCACCTTCACCGATACCGAAATCATACCAACAATTTTTAACCAAAGAAACCTTGAATGAAGCATGAGATTCATTTCGAAACGGAGAAATAAACCAGGCTTCTTTTTCAGATTGTTTTTTGGGAATATGTCCGGACCTCTTTAGAGTATCCATTATCGAAAAATTTCGAGCATTTTCGAAAGCTATTTTTTTTTCTTTCATCAGGAAAAAATTTTTTTTTCGTCTAACTTGTTAAATAATTATAGGTTAACCTATTGTACAGTTATGTCAAGCATTTATTTTACTGGGGTTAAGAGATATAAATCACACAAAATGACTAAGTTTTTATTTTCAATTCACACAAAATGACTAAACAAATCACACAAAATGACTAAATAGAACTACATATATCACTTATTTTTAATTGTGTGTGATTTTGGTATTTCTAACTCTGGTAAAATCACATTAACTAATAAACTAAATATGTCCTTTTTAGTTTTATTTCCAGATGTAAGTTCATCATCTAATCTTTGAAATCTATAAAATGCCTTCTCTAAGTTGTTCTGTTGTACTAGAATTTCGGTATAATCTAATGCTTTGGTGTCTTTATAATTAGGAAAATAGAGGTTTAAGAAGCTATAAACGAATATGTAGTGTTTTTCCTTAACTCCAGAAAAACCACTTTTATTTCTATAATTCCCATGAATTTTAATTGAAATTCTTTCGTATTTTTTATTTGATTTTATCAATGAATAAGTGAAAAATAAATCCGCTTTTTCTTTCAATTCACTTATTGAATCATCAAGTACTCTCTGTCTAAAATGCGCTATTTGTTTGTATTTATTTTCTATTGATAAATAAACTTTTAAATCTTCTATTGAACAATTATAGCCACCTTTGTCTTCCCAACGACAACAGAGTTCATATAAAGCTTTAGAATAGATTGAACTTAATCCTATAGCAATTGTCTTCTGAATTGGCGTAAAACCGCCACCTAAATAGCAAAAAAACCGGCAAGCTTGTGAAGGAACAATAAATGAAATGTATTGAGAATTTCTAATATATTTTATACCACTTATAAGCGAAGTAATATTTTCTTGAATCTGTTGCGATTTTCCATTTACTCCTGGAATGTTTATATGATACTCAATTTGTTTTGAAGCTAATGATTTTACTGAATCCTTAATCCTTTGATAATTATTGTTCTTCTCAATTTTTTTTAGCTCAATTGTTATTTCTTGCTCCGAATATTGCATATTGACATCATGACTTTGCGATTTTGTAAGTTCGTCAATTATGAAATAAATAATATTATATTCAATAGTTGACAATGTGAATCGCGCAGTTGAAATGTGATTAGGTTTTTTTATGTAAATAGTATTCTTCAAAGTCTAATTTTTAGCTTGATACAATTTTTCTCAACTATCGCAAACAAAAAAAGATGAGTACAGAATAATAATTCTGTATTCATCTTTTATATTTAATTGACTTTACTATGTTATTAGAATCAAAAATTTGATCATGTTTAATTCTAATTCTATTACCTACATAAAAGGCTTCAATATTGCCTCTTTTAATGTTATTAGTTACGGTTTGATGATTACATCCAAGTATTTTAGCAGCTTCTTGAACAGTATATATTTTTAAAGAATAATCTTCTTTAGGTGCGGTAAGAATCTGTTTTACCATACCTTTCAATTCATTTAACTCTGAATAAATTGCTTCAAATGGATTTGCGTGAGTCATAACATTACGTTTTAAAAAGTTTACCGCAATGTTATGACTGGTTATAGTTTAAGTAGCTTTACATAAGTTTATATAAAGTAAATTTTATATTAATCAATATTTTTAATATATAAAATCTTTAAAATCATCTTCAATGTCTTTAAATTTTTCTAAATGACTTGAATATTTTGAAGTCTCTTTTACATCCTTTTTTTTAGCATTTTTATCTTTCCATTCAAATAAATCATTTGCTACTTTACTATAATGAGCCTCTGAAAAATGTTCAAATTCAAATGAAATATTAATTTGTCTAATAATTTCTGAATTACTAATTTTTTTTCTCAATACAAAATACTGAACGTACAAAAACAAAATAGCTAGATCTGTTTTTCCATTTAAATTTAATTCTGACTTTATATATTTAATTTTATTTACTAAAGCTGAACTAAATATAAACTTCTCATTATAATTTTCTTCAATTTCAAAATTTTTAATTAGTTTCTCTCTATTATTAAAAATATACAGAATTTTTGAGTTAAAATAAATTGCTATAGATAAAACAATTGTTAAAATAATCAGATTTATAGTTAAAGAACAATTCAAAGAATAGTTCATGGAAATAACCAAAAAAATAAAAAAAATAAAAAAAACACTATTTATTGATATAAAGACCAACCGCTTGGAATTTTGTACTTCTATAACGGGTTCATTTAATTGTTTTAATTTATATTTTAAAAAAGGTTTTATGTTATCTATATAATACGCTATATCTTCAAATTTAAAATCTTTTAATTTCATACTACTTTTAATTTAAGTTCAATATTAAATACTTCATCCATTGCCTCCTTTTTTTGCTCACTATCAACTTGATAATATTGGTTTAGGGCTTTAAGGTCGTTATGTCCTGTTATAGAAGCAATTAACTTGTCTGATTTACCTTGACGCTTCATCATAGTAATAAAGGTTCTACGTGCAGTATGAGTAGAAATTCTATCATAGAAAAACAAGTCTTCTTTGATATTTTCTTTACCTTTAGTAGTAACTTTCTGAATTTTATGAGTGTATTCAAGTTCTTCAAAAACATCTTTGATATATTTATTTTGCTTTTGATTTGCTATTAATGGTAATTTATAATCATATTTTGAAAGTAGAAACTTAGAAATAGTAGTTAAGGGTATATTTCTAGCTACTTTATTAGTGTCTTTTTCCTCTTTCAAAAGTATTTCTGTATCAGTAACATTACTTTTAGTAATTAATGACAATTCACCAAAGCGCATTCCGGTAACACAAGCAAATACAAAAACATCTCTAACTCTCTCAAGTTTCTTACTTTCAAATTCATGAGTCAAAAGCTTTTCAATATCTTCAATTGTTAATGCAACCTGGTTAGTAATCACACGCTCCACTTTTTTAAATTCGGTGAATGTATCATTAAAAGTATATTTGTTTTTTTTAGCCCAAAACATAAATGTTTTAAATAACCCTAAATTTCTAGCATAAGTATTATTAATATGCTTTAAATCATCCATGCAATAAGCTGTAAATTCACGATGAAATGCATGATCGATTTTACTAAAAGTCAATTTATACTTTTTTGCTACTTCAAACTTTTCAAGTATATTTCTAATATTCTGATATCTTTTGATGGTAGAATCTGACCATTCTTTCCCTTTTATCTTTTCGGCTGTAAAAACATCATAAGCATCAAAGAAAATATTTTTAACATTCTTAGTCTTCTTAAAAGCTTCATCAAATGCCTTCTTTAGTAACATTGAATTAAAAGGCTCATTGATTCTTTTATAAAGACTTGAAGTTTCTAAATATAAATCTGAATATCTATTTAGTTGCATCTTAATACTTTCAAACCCCTTTGCTTTATTTTTCCCTGCTGCAAATGGGAATTTATTTTGGAAATCAAAATTAATTGGATGTATTTTCTCTCCAGTTGAATAGACAAATTTTTTGTTCTCTTCTTTAAATGAGCAGGTAAAAAGAATTAGCGTTTCCTTATTAGAATTAGGTTCTTTTAATTTGAAAGTATATTTCATACAGTTGCCGTTTTAGTTGCCGTTTTTTATATATTTATATATAAAAAAATGATATATACAAATATAACAAAATCCATAAAGCACTGATAAATATAGCATTTAAATTATTAACAATGTATCAATATATATATTGTTCGATTCTCGGCGACTCCACAGAAAATAATCGTAATTACTTAGTAAAAAGTAGTTACGATTTTTTATTTGTATTAATTCCATTATTTAAATTTATTCATTTTGAGATTGTTCAAGATTTTATACTTTACAATATCCTATAACTTTTTTCAAAAATTATATAAGGCGCACCTCTTTTAATAAGTGCAATTTTACAAAAAATAAAAACCATGAATAATACAGTAAAAACAATTGCCTTAGCCGCTAGTATTCTCTTTCTTTCTTGTGAAGAGAAAAAAGAAGAAAAAATCAAAGTAAGTAAAAAACCAACAATAGAAAGAAATCAACCAAAAGAAGTTGCTTATACATTTCAAAAAAGTGCAGAATGGTTGAAAACTGAAGGTGCAAATTCAAAAGCGATGGATATTGTTTTAGCGATTAATCGTGTGGATGAAAAGAATTTAAAAAAATTAGATTCGATTTTAGTTCCCACAGATGTAACTGGTGATGTTGCTTTCTATATGCCATTCCCATTAGAAATTAGCAGTTTAGACGATGTGAAGAAAGCAGTCCTATTTTCATATACTTCACAAGCATTCGCAGCTTATGAATATGGGACTTTGGTTCAAGTAGGTCCAACAAGTATGGGCTCAAAAATTCACAAAACACCAACGGGATTATTTTTTACGAATTGGAAAGCAGAAAAAACCACTAGTACCTTTAACGACGAATGGGAATTAAAATGGAATTTCAACATTGAAAATGATTTGGGTGTAGGTTTTCACGAATATGAATTACCGGGATATCCTGCTTCGCATTCTTGCTTACGACTATTGGAAAAAGACGCTAAAATTCTCTACGAATTTGCAGACCAATGGGAATTGGCTGATGCAACTACAGTAAGATTAAAAGGAACGCCAGTAATTGTTTTCGGTAGTTATGATTTCGAAGTTAAAAAACCTTGGAATAACGTAAAAGATAGTCCAGAAGCTTTAAATATAGCTGAAGAGGAATTAAATGCAATAATAGAACCTCATTTGCAAGCAATATTACAAGAACAAGTTAAAAGAGAAAAAAAATAATTTCTATTTGACTAATTTTGCTAAATGATAGTAATAATTGGTGCAGGTTTATCAGGTCTATTGACCGCTTATCGTTTAAAACAAGCAGCAATTCCTTTTAAAATTTTAGAGGCAAGAAGTAGAATTGGCGGGAGAGTAAATACAGTTATAGGAACTGGCAAAACTCCTATGGAAATGGGAGCTACTTGGTTCAGTGCGCAACATAATAATCTAATTGAACTTTTACAAGAATTAGAAATTGCATCCTTCGAACAATATATGGATGATTCGGTATTTTATCAGCGTGACGCTAATTCTCCTATAGAAAAGATTCAAATACCAAAACAGTCGCCAAGCTATAGAATTTATGGTGGCAGTTCGAATCTCATCAATACTTTGTGTCAAAAATTAGAGCAAGATGAAGTTTTACTAAATCAAGCTGTTACATCGATTAGATTTAACGAAGATAAAATTCAAGTAATTGCTGAGGATATATTTGAAGCTGATAAAGTAGTTTTATCAATTCCACCAAAGTTATGGGCAAAAAAGATTCTATTTGAACCTGCTTTACCTGAAGATTTAATTAGTATTGCGAAGCAAACGCATACTTGGATGGAGGATTCAATTAAGATTGCATTGTGTTTTGATAAACCCTTTTGGCAAGAAGAAAAGATTCCAGCAACATTGTTTAGTAATGTAGGTCCGATAACCGAGTTTTATGATCATTGCAATTACGAAAGATCAAAATTTGCACTGTGCGGTTTTATGAACAGCTCTTTGAAAAGCTTGGCTGCTGCCGAAAGAAAAGCAATTGTTTTAAACCAGTTGAAAGAAGTTTTTGGTCCGAAAGTACTTGATTATATAGCTTATGAAGAATGTATTTGGAGCAAAGAAGAGCATACATTTGAAAAGTCTGATGAATTGCTTTATCCGCATCAAAACAATGGGAATCCAATATTTAATAATACTTTTTATGAAAAAAACTACTTTTTTCTAGCACTGAACCAAGTTTAGAATCGCCAGGCTATATGGATGGTGCCGTTTATGCGGGAAATTTAACTGCCACAAAAATAATAGAAGAATACAAAAAATTCAAAATAAAAAGTTAAGCTTTATTTAACACTAAAAATCTTGCTTAGTGTACAAAAAAGAAGTAAATTTAGGTAGTAATAATTTAAAACCAAGAAATTATGTTAGTTCAAATCCACACCGACAAAAATATTGAAGGCGGAAGTCGTTTTTCAGAATATTTCTCAGCTGAAATCAAAGAGCAATTAGCTCGTTATAATGAAATTGTAACCCGTATTGAAGTACACGTTACAGACGAAAACGGAAGTAAAACTAGCCCTAACGACAAAAAATGTGTCATTGAAGCAAGGATTGAGAAAAAACAACCTATTGCTGTAACTGCTCACGACGATACTGCTGAAAAAGCATTTTTCGAGGCTTTAGAAAAAATACAACGCGTTCTAGAAACTACAGTAGAAAAAATTAAAGAACACTAATAGTTCTAAACAACAAATAATCCGATTAGCTTCATAACTAATCGGATTTTTGTTTATAATAAATTCTTATTTTAGACTAGCTAAACTTTGCTCAATTGTTGCAATTTTTGCCAAAGCATCTGCTTCTTTCTTGCGCTCGTTAGCAATTACTTGTTCTGGAGCTCCTGCAACAAATTTCTCATTTGATAATTTACCTTGAACTGAACGTAAGAATCCTTTTGTATAATTCAGTTCTTCCGTTAATTTAGCGATTTCTGCTTCAACATCAATATTTCCTGTAATTGGAATAAAATATTCATTTGATTTTACACGATACGATAAAGCGCCATCTACTTTTTCAGCAACGTAAACCAAATCAACAATGTTTCCTAATTTTAAAACTACCGAATCAAAGTAAGTAGATGCATTTTCATTATTCACAATGCGCAATTCAATCACATCTCTAAACGGAATATTTTTATCTTTTCTAATCGTTCTAATTCCAGAAATTACTTCGGTTGCGAAATCAAAATCGGTAATTAATTTCTCATCAAATGCTTTAGATTTTGGCCACTCCCCTACTATTAAAGCTTGTTCTGGAGTTCTATCAGCGATATGATGCCAAATTTCTTCCGTTAAGAATGGCATAAAAGGATGCAACAATTTTAAGTTATTTTCTAACATCTCAATCGCCTTGTCAAAAGTAGCTTTGTCAATTGGTTGTTGATAACCCGGTTTAATCATTTCTAAGAACCAAGAACAGAAATCGTCCCAAACCAATTTGTAAATTGCCATTAAAGCTTCTGATAATCTATATTTTTCAAAATTATCTTCAATTTCTAGTAATGCTTTTTGCAACTTCGCTTCGTACCATTCGATTGCTACTTTCGAAGCTTCTGGTTGTACGATATCGGCTACTTCCCAACCTTTTATAAGTTTAAAAGCATTCCAAATTTTGTTAGAAAATCCTTTTCCTTGATTGCATAATTCTTCGTCGAATAAAATATCGTTTCCGGCTGAAGCACTTAAAAGTAATCCAACACGAACACCATCTGCACCAAATTTTTCAATTAGCCCTAAAGGTTCTGGTGAATTCCCTAATGATTTAGACATTTTTCGTCCTTGACTATCACGCACTAATCCGGTTAAATATACATTTGAAAATGGTTTTTGACCCGTATATTCGTAACCAGCGATAATCATACGAGCAACCCAAAAGAATAAAATATCTGGACCCGTTACTAAATCATTTGTAGGATAATAATATTTAAAATCTTCATTTTCTGGATCTAAAACCCCTCCGAAAACAGCCATTGGCCACAACCAAGAAGAAAACCAAGTGTCTAAAGCATCGGCGTCTTGTCTTAAGTCAGTAGCGGTCAGTTTTGAGTTGGCAGTTTTTACTTGTGCAAGCTCAACCGCTTCATCGATATTTTTTGCTACTACGAAATCATCTTTACCATCACCATAGAAGTAAGCAGGAATTTGTTGTCCCCACCACAATTGTCGCGAAATGTTCCAATCGCGAATGTTGTTTAACCAATGCGCATAAGTATTATTAAAACGGCTTGGATATAATTTAATCTCATTTGATTCTAAAACCGCTTTTATGGCTGGTTTTACTAATTCTTCCATACTTAAGAACCACTGGTCGGATAATCTTGGTTCAATAACCGCTTTTGTACGTTCAGAAGTTCCTACTTTATTTAAATGTGTTTCGGTTTTTGCTAAAGCACCAATTGTTTCTAATTCTTTTGCAATTTCTTCACGTACTACAAAACGATCTTTTCCTTGATAATGCAATCCAAATGAATTCAGAGAAGCATCTTCATTAAAAATATCGATAATTTCTAAGTTGTGCTTGTCTCCCAAAGCTTTGTCGTTAGTATCGTGAGCAGGCGTAACTTTTAAACATCCCGTTCCAAATTCAACATCAACATATTCGTCTTCGATTATTGGAATTACACGGCCACAAATGGGTACAATTGCTTTCTTTCCTTTTAAATGTGCAAAACGTTCGTCATTAGGATTGATGCAAATAGCAGTATCACCAAAAATGGTTTCCGGACGTGTTGTTGCTACGGTTAAAAATTCTGAAGAACCTTCAATTTGATAGTTGATGAAATATAACTTTCCTTGTCTTTCTTCAAAAATTACTTCTTCGTCTGACAATGTTGTTTTTGCTTCTGGATCCCAGTTTACCATACGGAAACCTCTATAAATTAATCCTTTGTTGTATAAATCTACAAAAGAATGAATTACAGATGCTGACATATCTGGATCCATTGTGAATTTTGTGCGACTCCAATCGCAAGAACAACCCAATTGTTTTAATTGTTCTAAGATGGTTCCGCCGTATTTATCGGTCCATTCCCAAGCGTGTTTTAGGAATTCTTCGCGTGTTAAATCATTTTTGTTGATTCCTTCTTCTTTTAATTTTGCTACAACTTTTGCTTCGGTTGCAATGGAAGCGTGGTCTGTTCCTGGCACCCAACAAGCATTGAACCCTTTTAAACGCGCACGACGAATCAATACATCTTGAATGGTATTGTTTAACATGTGTCCCATGTGCAAGACTCCGGTTACGTTTGGTGGCGGAATTACTATGGTGTAAGGCGTTCTATGGTCGGGTTTTGAAGTGAAATAATCATTTTTCATCCAATAGTCGTACCACTTTTGTTCTACTTCTTTAGCGTTAAATTGAGCTGGAATCATATTATCTTTGTATTATATCTATTATGAAATGGAGTCACAAAAAAGCCTAAACTTCGCTAGCTAGCCCCGATGGGAGCGGCATCCCGCCTTTTTCTGGCGGATAGAGCGGACAGCGGGAATATGGTTAATTGATAGGTCCCTAACCCTTCGCTTCTAAAAAAACTTAATTTACACTTTGGTATGTTTTTTGTAATACTCTATGCAAAAGTAACGATATCACGAAAATAAAAAAAATGTAAAGCGTGTTATTAGTTGCAAATAATTATTAATTTTACAGAAACCTATTAATTTATAAAATGATGAAAAAATTTCTTGTTTATTTTACCGTTTTAGTTGGTATGGCCTCATTTGCTCAAACTGGTGCAAAAATTGAGTTTAAGGAAGAGACAATCAATTATGGAGAAGTTGAAAAGGGAAAAGATGATGGTATTCGAATTTTTGAATTTACCAATACGGGAGATGCTCCTTTGACTATTATAAATGCAAAATCGAGTTGTGGATGTACGGTGCCTGAATGGCCAAAAGAACCAATTGCTCCTGGTAAAAAAGGGAAAATTAAGGTTCAATATAATATGAATCCAGGTCCGATAAGTAAAACCATTACAATTGAAAGTAATGCAGTAAATCAGAAAAATGGAATGGTTGCTCTTCGAATAAAAGGAAATGTGGTGGTGAAAGAAGAAGTAAGTCCACTATTGAAAAAGAAAGGTTTTCCCAACTCATAATTTAAAAGTCCCAACATATTTGGGACTTTTTTTTATAGTATTTTTTCTAATTGAAATTCGAAATCTAACTCTTTACTATTTCTTTCAATTGTTATTTTTATTCGTTTTTTGTCTTGAGAATGAAATAAATTAGTAATCGATTCTACCGTTAGTTTGTATGCTTTTTTATTATTTATTTTAATGATCTTATCGCCTACTTTTATTCCTGCTTTTGCTGCTGGTGAATTTTCCCTAACCGCATAAATTTCAAATATAGGTTTTAATTCATATTTGTAGTTGAATTTTATATTTGAATTATCTAGAATAAAATTTTGAGAAGTTTTGTCTTTTTTCGAATTACTCAGAATATTTTCAGATTTTATCCATTCTAAACCAGCATGTTCTATTTCAATTCCGGCCATATTAAATTCAAAAGGTAAATTATAAAAACTGTTTTTCTTAAAATAAAATGCTTTGTTTTCATAATCAAAAACCCAATTAAATCTTTTAATAATTTCGCCTCCTAGGGAACCATTTGTACCGTTAAATATTTTTGTCTGATCTAAAAATATTTTTTCAGGATATACAATTAACGCATCTTTTAAAATGTAATTTTCCAAGACAACTTCTGAGACTCTTGATTTTTTTCCTTCTATATCTCCTGAAAAGCCTGTTCCTAAAACACCTATAAAAAAATTATTATTGCATTGGATACTGTCATTTTCAAACACCCATAATCCATCGCTAAGACCAGTATCAAAAAGTAATTTTAATTGATAGTCTTTATTTTCTAATTTAGTTTCTAAAAAAATGTATGGTTTATTTGCAAAAATTTGTATGTTCAAAAATTTAAATTTTTTTGTAACTTTTAGTAACTTCTTATTTTTCTCTTTATAAAGTATTATTTTATCTTGTTCGTAATCTATTTCAACTAAATGATTTTTAAAAAACGTATTTCCAAGAATACCATTTATAGGAATACCTAATTTAGTTACAATGCTAATATCGTGATCGGTTACGAAAATAGCTTCAAAATTTTGAGTTTTGTATTCTTTAATTTCTGCTTTGTTATTTTTAGATATATATCCATCAATGGCATCATTTGTACCTACACCAGCAACTTTAATTTTATCCGCTTCATTAATTATTAAGGAATCATTTTCCGGAATACTAAAGATTAAATTTTTAGAAGCACCCGTATCTAGAATCATTTTTAGGTTTGTATCGTTAAATTTTACATCAACAATAATCATATTATGAATCAATTCGAAAGGAATAATAATGGTCTCTTTTTTGGTGCTCCACTCAAATTGTGCATGAGTTTTTCCAAGGACCAGAAATAAAAATATAAAGATTAAATACTTTGTCATAAATTTTAAATATTGTTAAAAGTAACTATTTTTTTTATTCCCTATTTGTTTTTAACTTTTTTTAATGTGTTGTTTTACATTTATGACAAAAAAAAATCGCAATTTTGCATATATCTAAATTAAAAAATCATGCCAAAAGTTTCCATTAAAGGCCAACAAATGCCAGAATCGCCAATTAGAAAATTGGTTCCTTATGCTGATATTGCTAGAAAAAAAGGACATAAAGTTTATCATTTGAATATTGGTCAACCTGATATCAAAACTCCAGAGGTAGCTTTGCAAGCTGTTAAAAATGCAGATATTACTGTTTTAGAATACAGCCATTCTGCTGGTTTTGAAAGCTATAGAACAAAACTTTCCCAATATTATAAAAACCATGGATTACCGATAGATACGCAAGATATTATAATAACTACTGGCGGTTCTGAAGCTTTACTTTTTGCGATGGGAAGCACGATGGACTCAGGTGATGAAATTATCATTCCGGAACCGTTTTATGCGAACTATAATGGTTTTTCCGTTGCTTCAGGTGTAAATGTCGTTCCTGTAATTTCGGGAATTGAAACTGGTTTTGCTTTACCTCCAATTGAAGCATTTGAAAAATTAATTACGCCAAGAACAAAAGCGATTTTAATTTGTAATCCAGGAAATCCAACGGGTTATTTGTATTCAAAACAAGAAATTTTAAAGTTAGCAGAAATCGTTAAAAAACACGATTTATTTTTAATTGCTGACGAAGTATACAGAGAGTTTATCTATGATGGAGAAGAACATTTCTCTGTAATGAATGTTCCTGGGTTAGAGCAACACGCTATTATGATCGATTCAGTATCGAAACGCTATAGCATGTGCGGTGCACGTATTGGTTGTATCGTTTCTAAAAATAAAGAGGTAATGACTACTGCAATGAAATTTGCACAAGCCCGTTTGAGTCCACCAACTTATGCACAAATTGCGAGTGAAGCCGCTTTAGATACGCCACAAAGTTATTTTGATGATGTAATTTCAGAATACAGAGAAAGAAGAGATACTTTAATTTCAGAGTTGCAAAAAATTGACGGACTTACCGTTGCTACACCAAAAGGCGCTTTTTATTGTATTGCAAAATTACCAATTGACAATGCAGATAAATTTGCACAATGGTTGTTGGAATCGTATGACTTAAATGGTGAAACTGTCATGGTAGCTCCTGCAGCTGGTTTTTATTCAACTCCAGGTGTAGGTTTAGACGAAGTTAGAATCGCTTATGTTTTGAAAAAAGAGGATCTAGTAAAATCGGTTCAAATTTTAAAAGAAGCAATTAAAGCTTACAATAATAAATAGTTTTAAAAATTATAAAAATAAAAGCTTAATTCTATTCTAGTATTGGGCTTTTTTAGGTCTTTTTATTTTCAAAAACACAATGCTTTATTTAGCAAAAAAAGCGGTACTAAAATAAGTACCGCTTTTTTTTAGGACTAGTAAATTATCCAAACTATCTTACTAATGAGAAATGTGCTTTAAATTGTTTGCTAGCTCCATTTTCTAAGTAGTCTACTGTAAACCAATAATCTGTTGATGGAAGCTGGTTATCATTGTATAAGCCATCCCATCCTGTTGGGTCTGCTGGACGAATACTTCTGATTAGTTTTCCATAGCGATCGTATATAAACACAACAGCATTTTCTTGGTCTTGTAATCCAATAATATTCCACGTATCGTTGTGTCCATCGCCGTTTGGTGTGAAGTATTTTGGATAATCAATCACTAAAACATCTTGCGTTAAATAAGTACAACCTTCCGTATCCACTACCGTTACGGTATGAAGTCCTGCACTTACGCCTTCAAAGATATTCGATGCTTGTAATGCCCCTTGGTCTAATTGATACAATAAAGTGCCTGTGCCATCTGGAACTGTTACTGTAATGGTTGCATTGTCTGTAAAGGCATCCGTAACTACTGTCGTAAATGAATTCGCTGGATATACAAAGTCAACCGTTGCAAACACTTCCTCTGATTCACACGTTGTTGTAGTATTGGTTACTATTACAGAATACAATCCTACTTGATTAGCTACCAAAGTTGGTCCGTTTGCTGCAGGAATTAAAGCACCGTCTAAAAACCAATCAAAACTGTTTCCTGCTGCTGATAATCCTGTGTTTAAAGTATACGTTTGATACACTTCTCCCGTTGCTTCAATAATACATAATGT
>NZ_JAXKVR010000021.1:0-111891 GCF_034497725.1 Flavobacterium psychraquaticum | reverse complement strand
CACGGCTAGAATTGTGTAAAAGCAACCAAAAACGACGATTTTCAACAAAATTGCTTTTATTTTTAAATTGACACAACTAATTTGAATAGGAGTGGGCTTATGTGCTACGAGCAATAGATCACAAAGATTGCTTCTTTATGATGCAAACATAAAAAAACTTCAAAAAAACTTTTGTATATTAACTTCTTGTTATCAGAGAGTTAAGGCAACGGGTTAAAAAAGATTAAAAATAAAGTACTAAAAGGCTTGTGAGTGCGAAATATTTTTCTACTTTTGCACCCGCATTAGAGAAGAAGTTCAGACACATATTGAGGATTAAACAAGGCTAAAAAAAACTTTCAAAAAAGTTAAAAATAGATTTGGATAATAGGAAATAAAGGTTGTATCTTTGCCGACCCGTAACGAGAGAAACGGGGTTGCAAGTTCTTAAAAATACTGGGTTAGTGATTTGGAAAAAAAATTATTTTTTTTTTTCAAAAAAGCTTGCCAGATTAAAAAAGAGTTGTACTTTTGCACCCGCTAATCGAATGAGAGGCGAACAAAAAAAGAATGACACGTTCATAGACATATTGAATTGACAGCACAACTTTAAGTACTGATGTGATTTATCACATTAAGATTTGAAGTTGAAAATAAGAGAGAGTAAGATTTTCGATTACATTGAAATACCTAGCGACTTTAAATCGACAATATTAAAATATACGATGAAGAGTTTGATCCTGGCTCAGGATGAACGCTAGCGGCAGGCTTAACACATGCAAGTCGAGGGGTAGAAGGAGCTTGCTCCTTTGAGACCGGCGCACGGGTGCGTAACGCGTATGCAATCTACCTTATACAGGGGAATAGCCCAGAGAAATTTGGATTAATGCCCCATGGTATTATAGAATGGCATCATTTTATAATTAAAGTTCCAACGGTATAAGATGAGCATGCGTCCCATTAGTTAGTTGGTAAGGTAACGGCTTACCAAGACGATGATGGGTAGGGGTCCTGAGAGGGAGATCCCCCACACTGGTACTGAGACACGGACCAGACTCCTACGGGAGGCAGCAGTGAGGAATATTGGTCAATGGACGCAAGTCTGAACCAGCCATGCCGCGTGCAGGAAGAAGCATCTATGGTGTGTAAACTGCTTTTATACAGGAAGAAACAACGCTACGTGTAGCGTCTTGACGGTACTGTAAGAATAAGGACCGGCTAACTCCGTGCCAGCAGCCGCGGTAATACGGAGGGTCCAAGCGTTATCCGGAATCATTGGGTTTAAAGGGTCCGTAGGCGGCCTTATAAGTCAGTGGTGAAATCTCCTAGCTCAACTAGGAAACTGCCATTGATACTGTAGGGCTTGAATTTTTGTGAAGTAACTAGAATATGTAGTGTAGCGGTGAAATGCTTAGATATTACATGGAATACCAATTGCGAAGGCAGGTTACTAACAAACGATTGACGCTGATGGACGAAAGCGTGGGGAGCGAACAGGATTAGATACCCTGGTAGTCCACGCCGTAAACGATGGATACTAGCTGTTCGGTGCAAACTGAGTGGCTAAGCGAAAGTGATAAGTATCCCACCTGGGGAGTACGTTCGCAAGAATGAAACTCAAAGGAATTGACGGGGGCCCGCACAAGCGGTGGAGCATGTGGTTTAATTCGATGATACGCGAGGAACCTTACCAAGGCTTAAATGTAGATTGACAGGACTGGAAACAGTTTTTTCTTCGGACAATTTACAAGGTGCTGCATGGTTGTCGTCAGCTCGTGCCGTGAGGTGTCAGGTTAAGTCCTATAACGAGCGCAACCCCTGTTGTTAGTTGCCAGCGAGTCATGTCGGGAACTCTAACAAGACTGCCAGTGTAAACTGTGAGGAAGGTGGGGATGACGTCAAATCATCACGGCCCTTACGCCTTGGGCCACACACGTGCTACAATGGTAGGTACAGAGAGCAGCCACTGCGCGAGCAGGAGCGAATCTACAAAACCTATCTCAGTTCGGATCGGAGTCTGCAACTCGACTCCGTGAAGCTGGAATCGCTAGTAATCGGATATCAGCCATGATCCGGTGAATACGTTCCCGGGCCTTGTACACACCGCCCGTCAAGCCATGGAAGCTGGGGGTACCTGAAGTCGGTGACCGCAAGGAGCTGCCTAGGGTAAAACTGGTAACTAGGGCTAAGTCGTAACAAGGTAGCCGTACCGGAAGGTGCGGCTGGAACACCTCCTTTCTAGAGAAATGATTTAAAGGTTAGGTTCAAGATAAAGAACATTTTACTCTCGCTGTTAATTTAAGAAATAAAGAAAAGTAAAAAACAGAGTCTCGTAGCTCAGCTGGTTAGAGTACTACACTGATAATGTAGGGGTCCCCAGTTCGAGTCTGGGCGGGACTACTATTAATTGATATTAATTAAAGTAGTTGACTGTTTTGTACAATTCGAAGGAAATTCTAGAGGTTGCGATTCACAAACTCATTTGGATGTAAAGTAAAGTTACTGAAAACTGAATACTGAACACTTCCGACTGATTTGGGGGATTAGCTCAGCTGGCTAGAGCGCCTGCCTTGCACGCAGGAGGTCATCGGTTCGACTCCGATATTCTCCACGATTCCCAAGTGGAATAAAGTTCATTGACATATTGAGATAAAAATATTTAAAAAGTAGAAAGTAGATGCGTAATTTATTACGTAATCAAATAGGTACATTATTTATAATGTATTTATACAAGTCCTAGTTTTATTTTTAATAGAATTAGGCGGCACATAAGCAAAATAAGGGCGTATGGGGGATGCCTTGGCTCTCAGAGGCGATGAAAGGCGTGATAAGCTGCGAAAAGCTACGGGGATTGGCACACACGAATTGATCCGTAGATACCTGAATGGGGCAACCCGGCATGTTGAAGACATGTCACTCCGATAGGAGAGCAAACCCGCTGAACTGAAACATCTAAGTAGGCGGAGGAGAAGAAAACAAAAGTGATTCCGTAAGTAGTGGCGAGCGAACGCGGATTAGCCCAAACCAAAGTTGTTACGGCAATTTTGGGGTTGTAGGACCACGACATTCTATTCGGATTGAACCGGAATTACCTGGAAAGGTAAACCAAAGAGGGTGATAGTCCTGTATGGGTAAGAGAAGAAATAGATAGTGGTATCCTGAGTAGCGCGGGGCACGTGAAACCCTGTGTGAATTTGGCGGGACCATCCGCTAAGGCTAAATACTCCTGAGAGACCGATAGTGAACCAGTACCGTGAGGGAAAGGTGAAAAGAACCGTGAATAACGGAGTGAAATAGATCCTGAAACCATACGCTTACAAGCGGTCGGAGCCCTTTAGTGGGGTGACGGCGTGCCTTTTGCATAATGAGCCTACGAGTTACCGTTGCTGGCAAGGATAAGTACTTATGGTATGGATCCGTAGCGAAAGCGAGTCTGAATAGGGCGCTTTAGTCAGTAATGGTAGACGCGAAACCGTGTGATCTACCCATGGACAGGTTGAAGCTGTGGTAACACATAGTGGAGGACCGAACCCGTTGACGTTGAAAAGTCTTGGGATGATCTGTGGGTAGGGGTGAAAGGCCAATCAAACTCGGAAATAGCTCGTACTCCCCGAAATGCATTTAGGTGCAGCGCTGGGTATAAGTTATATAGAGGTAGAGCTACTGATTGGATGCGGGGGCTTCATCGCCTACCAATTCCTGACAAACTCCGAATGCTATATAATGTTTACCAGCAGTGAGGGCATGGGTGCTAAGGTCCATGTCCGAGAGGGAAAGAACCCAGACCATCAGCTAAGGTCCCCAAATATATGCTAAGTTGAAATAACGAGGTTTGTCTGCCCAGACAGCTAGGATGTTGGCTTGGAAGCAGCCATTCATTTAAAGAGTGCGTAACAGCTCACTAGTCGAGCGGACGAGCATGGATAATAATCGGGCATAAGCATATTACCGAAGCTATGGATTTTAACGTAAGTTAAAGTGGTAGGGGAGCATTCTAAACTGGGTCGAAGGTGTGATGTGAGTCATGCTGGACTGTTTAGAAAAGAAAATGTAGGCATAAGTAACGATAATGCGGGCGAGAAACCCGCACACCGAAAAACTAAGGTTTCCACAGCTATGCTAATCAGCTGTGGGTTAGTCTGGTCCTAAGGCGAACCCGAAAGGGACAGTCGATGGATAACGGGTTAATATTCCCGTACTACTTATAATTGTGATGGAGAGACGCAGTGGTGAAAGTACCGCGAACTGACGGAATAGTTCGTTAAAGCACTTAGCTATAGGCCCGGTAGGCAAATCCGCTGGGACTGGTGAAATGCGATAGTACACGGAGTCTTCGGACAAAGTGATAGTGTACCTAAAGGCTGCCAAGAAAATCTTCTAAACTTAGATTATAAGTACCCGTACCGTAAACCGACACAGGTAGTTGAGGAGAGAATCCTAAGGTGCTCGAGAGATTCATGGCTAAGGAATTAGGCAAAATGGACCCGTAACTTCGGGAGAAGGGTCGCCAGCAGCAATGCTGGCCGCAGTGAAAAAATCCAGGCGACTGTTTATCAAAAACACAGGGCTCTGCAAAATCGTAAGATGAAGTATAGGGCCTGACACCTGCCCGGTGCTTGAAGGTTAAGTGGAGATGTTATCTTCGGAGAAGCATTGAAATGAAGCCCAAGTAAACGGCGGCCGTAACTATAACGGTCCTAAGGTAGCGAAATTCCTTGTCGGGTAAGTTCCGACCTGCACGAATGGTGTAACGATCTGGATACTGTCTCAGCCATGAGCTCGGTGAAATTGTAGTAGCGGTGAAGATGCCGCTTACCCGCAGTGGGACGAAAAGACCCTGTGCACCTTTACTATAGCTTAATATTGACCTTGGACACGTGATGTGTAGGATAGGTGGGAGACTGTGAAGTGGCGTCGCTAGGCGTTGTGGAGTCATTGTTGAAATACCACCCTTTACTTGTCTGAGGCCTAACTCCGATGATTCGGAGGACATTGTTTGGTGGGTAGTTTGACTGGGGTGGTCGCCTCCAAAAGAGTAACGGAGGCTTCTAAAGGTTCCCTCAGCACGCTTGGTAACCGTGCGTAGAGTGCAATGGTATAAGGGAGCTTGACTGAGAGACATACAGGTCGATCAGGTACGAAAGTAGAGCATAGTGATCCGGTGGTTCCGCATGGAAGGGCCATCGCTCAAAGGATAAAAGGTACGCCGGGGATAACAGGCTGATCTCCCCCAAGAGCTCATATCGACGGGGGGGTTTGGCACCTCGATGTCGGCTCGTCACATCCTGGGGCTGGAGAAGGTCCCAAGGGTTGGGCTGTTCGCCCATTAAAGTGGCACGCGAGCTGGGTTCAGAACGTCGTGAGACAGTTCGGTCTCTATCTACTGTGGGCGTTAGAAATTTGAGTGGATCTGATTCTAGTACGAGAGGACCGAATTGGACAAACCGCTGGTGTATCTGTTGTTCCGCCAGGAGCACCGCAGAGTAGCTACGTTTGGAAGGGATAAGCGCTGAAAGCATATAAGCGCGAAACCCACCACAAGATGAGATTTCTTTTAAGGGTCCTAGAAGATGACTAGGTCGATAGGCTATAGATGTAAAGACAGTAATGTCATAGTCGAGTAGTACTAATAACCCGTTAGCTTATGTATAAATTCCGAGCCTTCGGGCTCGGAAGAACCTTTCTTTAAATTTATTTATCTCAGTATGTTAAGATATTATGTATTGTTAGCTAATGTAAATTAGTTACCCTTGCAAAACCCTTTAAGGTGGTTATTGCGTCGGGGCTCACCTCTTCCCATACCGAACAGAGAAGTTAAGCCCGATTGCGCAGATGGTACTGCATTTATGTGGGAGAGTATGTCGCCGCCTTTCTTTTGAAAAGCCCTATCAGTAATGATAGGGCTTTTTTGTTATATATAATCCTCATAAAAAGCATATATTGCACCAAAAACCAGCTAAAATTCGTTGGTTTTGGTGGTTTATGGACAAAAGTAAACGATAAAACAAATATATTAGCTAAAAAGAAGCTTCGTTTTGCGGGAATTTAAACATTTAAGGCTGGATTATAAGCTATAATTTGGGATGCATCAAACTATAAAATCAAACTTTTAAATGCTTTAAAACTACTTAATAAAACGAATTTCCTTATGAAAACCGGGATTGCGTTAGGGATGGAAGTGGCATCCTTTTTGTTTTTTCTTTAAAAACAAAACCATAGAACGAATAGCCCGACCTGAAAGGGAACGCCCAAATGACTACTATTATTTAATGTTGTTTGTATAGTAATTACAAACGCTATTAACCGGACAAACCTCACATACGGGATTAGTTGGGCGACAAATTTCTCTTCCTAAAAAGGATAAGGCCATACCAATTTCATTCCACATTTCGTATGGTAATTTGTCCATCAATTGCTTCTCAATTTTGTTTCCATCTTGATGTGGTAAGGTTAATCCAATTCTAGGAGCAACTCTGATAACGTGTAAATCACCAATAATTCCTTCTGGTTTTTTATTTATTTCTCTTAATATAACATTAGCTGATTTTCTGCCAATTCCTTTTATTGCAGTTAAGTCTGTTAAATTAGTTGGTATGTTCTCGTCAGTCATTAAGTCGTTGGCTAATTCAACTAGCCAAATCATTTTGTTTTTATAGTTCTCGACGGTGTATAAGTACGCTTCTATATCTGGGTTTGTGGCAATGGAAAGGGATCTAATAGTTGGATACTTTTCAAAGAATGGTGTCGCTATTACATTGATATTGGCGTCTGAATCTTGTGCAGATAACAAAACCATTATTAGTAATTAATAGGTGTTTTGATAAGCTAATGGATGTTTTTGGTTACTATATTTATCCATTAGTGGTTGTAAGTCTTCTTTCCAATTATCGAATAACATTGCTAAACTGTATAAAAAAAGGAGTTCAACTGGTAAGTAGAACTCCTTTTTAGTTAAAATATATTATGATTATTTAACTAAACCTCTTGAAATTACAATTCTTTGAATTTCTGAAGTTCCTTCGTAAATCTGAGTAATTTTTGAATCACGCATCATACGTTCTACATGATATTCGCTTACATAGCCATTTCCTCCGTGAATTTGTACTGCATCATTGGCAACTTCTAGAGCAATTTCCGAAGCATATAATTTTGCCATCGCACCAGAATGAGCTATATCTTCGCCTAAATCTTTTTCAGCAGCGGCTTTATGTATCAATAATCTAGCACATGTGATTTTAACATGCATATCTGCTAACTTAAAAGCAATTGCTTGGTGCTGAATGATTGGTTTAACAAAAGTAACACGCTCTTGAGCGTATTTCAATGCTAAATCATATGAACCTTGAGCAATTCCTAACGCTTGAGAAGCAATTCCGATCCTTCCACCGTTTAAAGTTGACATGGCGAATGCGAATCCAAAACCGTCTGCTCCAATTCGATTTTCTTTTGGGACTTTTACATCATTGAACAATAAAGTATGTGTGTCTGATCCACGAATTCCCATTTTCTTTTCTTTTGGACCCACTTCAAAACCAGGCATTCCTTTTTCAACAATAAGAACATTAATTCCTTTGTGTCCTTTTGAAGCGTCAGTTTGCGCAATGACTAAATAAGTCGAAGCTGTTCCACCGTTAGTAATCCAGTTTTTTGTTCCATTTACTAAATAATGGTCGCCCATATCTATTGCGGTTGTTCTTTGTGAAGTTGCATCTGATCCTGCTTCCGGTTCGGATAAACAAAAGGCTCCGATAACCTCTCCTTTTGCTAGCGGTGTTAAATATTTAATTTTTTGCTCTTCTGAACCATATTTTTCTAATCCAGCGCAAACTAATGAGTTATTAACCGACATAATTACAGCGGCAGAAGCGTCAACTTTTGCAATTTCTTCCATTGCTAAAACATAAGAAATACTGTCTAATCCAGCGCCTCCATATTTTGGATCCACCATCATACCCATAAAACCTAGGTCTGCCATCATTTTAACTTGCTCCGTTGGAAATTTTGAATGTTCATCTCTTTCAATAACTCCAGGTAATAATTCTGCTTGAGCAAAATCACGCGCAGCCTGCTGAATCATTATTTGCTCTTCGGTTAATTTAAAATCCATATTATTTAAATATATTGTTTGATAATTAATTATTTTGAGACATCAAAAGTAACTATTTATTAGCATATTTTCATTAACTATTTGTAATTTTAACCCATGTTTAAGCAAAATTATAAGGTTATTGGCGTTATGTCTGGCACATCCTTGGATGGCGTAGATTTAGCGTATATAAAATTCAATAAATCAGATTGTTGGACTTTTGAAATTGGTTCGTCTGAAACTATTTCGTATTCAGATGAATGGGTGAATAAATTAAAAACTGCAATTCATTTCGAGGCTGAAGAATTAGCCATTTTAAATGTCGATTATACGAACTTGTTGGCGAAAATTATAAATGATTTTATTTTTAAAAATAATTTAACAGGTATTGATGCAATTTGTAGTCACGGTCATACGATTTTACACCAGCCTCAAAACGGAATTACACTTCAAATCGGAAATCTTCCGTTGCTTGGAGAATTAGTAAATCATCAGATAGTTTGCGATTTTCGAGTACAAGATGTAAAACTCGGAGGTCAAGGAGCACCATTGGTTCCAATTGGTGATGAGTTACTTTTTTCAAACTATGATTATTGCCTGAATTTAGGCGGATTTTCAAATATTTCATTCAATGAAAATGATGATCGAATTGCTTTTGATATTTCACCAGAAAACACAGTTTTGAATTTTTATGCTAGCCAATTGGGCTTTGATTATGATGATGAAGGTAAATTGGCTCGTTCAGGAAACTGCAACCAAGAACTTTTAAAACAATTGAACGCTATCGATTTTTATTCGAAATCGTATCCAAAATCATTAGGAATGGAGTTTGTAAATGAATTGATTTTTCCGATGATTGAATCATTTAAGATTTCTCTTGAAGATAAATTAAATACGTTTGTCGAACACATCGCTATTCAGATTAGTAAGGTTTGTACTTTGCAAAATGCGACATTATTTATTGCTGGAGGTGGCGTTTACAACAAATTTCTAATTGAAAGAATTCAGTTTTATTTAAAAAATACGAAAATTGTTCTTCCCGATGATAAAACAATTCAGTTTAAAGAAGCTTTAATATTTGGATTTTTAGGCGTTTTGCGTTTGAGAAATGAAATTAATGTTTTGGCAAGTGTAACAGGAGCGAAAGAAAATCACTCTTCTGGCGTAGTGTTTAACTAAATGTTATAAAATAATCAAAAAACTAATTTTAGGCTATCTACCTAAATGCAGATTATGTATATTTGTCAATTAGATAAAAAATAACCAACAAATGAAAGATTTATTACAAAAATTCGAAAACAAAGAACCAGAAATAGTATTCAATTGGAAAGATTCTGAAACTGAAGCGGAAGGATGGACTGTGATCAACTCGTTAAGAGGTGGAGCTGCTGGTGGTGGAACGAGAATGCGTAAGGGATTAGATATGAATGAAGTACTTTCATTAGCAAAAACTATGGAAGTAAAATTTTCAGTTGCGGGACCCGCAATTGGAGGAGCGAAATCTGGGATTAACTTTGATCCAAACGACCCAAGAAAAAAAGGCGTTTTGGAAAGATGGTTTAAAGCAGTTGCTCCTTTGTTAAAACATTATTATGGAACAGGTGGCGATTTAAATGTTGATGAAAGTCACGAAGTAATCCCAATGACCGAAAATTGTGGTATTTGGCATCCGCAAGAAGGTGTTTTCAATGGTCATTTTAAACCAACGGAAGCAGAAAAAATTAATAGAATTGGACAATTACGTAATGGCGTTATTAAGGAAATTAAAAACCCTAATTTTTCACCGAGTGTAGATAAAAAATATACTGTTGCCGATATGATTACCGGTTATGGTGTTGCAGAAGCGGTGCGTCATTTTTATGCAATTTATGGTGGCGATGTGCAAGGTAAAAAAGCAATTGTGCAAGGTTTCGGAAACGTAGGTTCTGCTGCTGCTTTTTACTTGGCGCAAATGGGTGCTAAAGTGGTGGGGATTATCGACAGAGATGGCGGTGTTATGAATGAAAACGGTTTCTCTTTTGAAGAAATTAGAACTTTTTATTTAAACAAAGATGGAAATAAATTGGTAGCTGATAAGATGATACCATTTGAAGAAATCAACGAGAAAATTTGGTCAATGGGTGCTCAAGTTTTTGCTCCTTGTGCGGCTTCAAGATTGGTAACTAAAAGTCAATTAGATGCTATGATTGCTTCAGGATTAGAAGTGATTTCTAGTGGAGCTAACGTTCCATTTGCTGATACTGCAATTTTCTTTGGACCTATTATGGAAGAAACAGACAAAAAGATAAGTTTGATACCAGACTTTATTGCAAACTGTGGAATGGCTAGAGTCTTTGCTTATTTTATGGAAAGTAGAGTTCAGTTTACAGACGAGTCTATTTTCTCTGACGTTTCGAATACCATCAAAAATGCACTTCAAAAAGCACACGAATTAAATTCAGATAAAAAGAATATTAGTGCTGCTGCTTTCGAAATTGCTTTGAAACAATTAGTATAGTAAATTTATGATTGAGATTATTATTATTGCAGTCTTTATCTTAGGATATTTAGGGATTGCGTTTGAGCACAGTGTTAAAGTTGATAAATTGATTCCAGCACTTGGAATGATGGCAATTTTATGGGCTTTAATCGCTGTAAACAACCTGGAAGTTTTTGAAATTATTCCAGGAATTGGAAAAGAAGTGCACAATGTTGAAGGTGTTCTATTGCATCATTTGGGAAAAACAGCCGAGATTTTGTTCTTCTTAATGGGAGCAATGACAATTGTAGAGATTATCGATTATTTTGACGGATTTTCAACTATTAAAACCTTCATCAAAACAAAAAACAAGACAAAATTATTGTGGTTATTTACCACTTTAGCGTTTGTTTTATCCGCTATTATTGATAATTTAACAGCAACTATTGTTTTGTTAACCATTCTTCAAAAAATTATTAAGGAAAAAGAAATGCGTCTTTGGTTTGCTGGTTTAGTTGTGATTGCAGCTAATGCCGGTGGAGCTTGGTCTCCGATTGGTGACGTAACGACCACAATGTTGTGGATTGCGAATAAGGTTTCTCCTGCACAATTAATCATACACGTTTTATTGCCATCGATTGTTTGTTATGCAATTCCTACTTATATTGCTTCGCGAATGAAACTTTTTAAAGGTTTTATTGAGGCAGATTTGACAGAAGAACCAAAAAAATCAAAGCATAGTGCTACAATGTTTTATCTTGGATTAGGAGGTATTTTGTTTGTTCCGATTTTTAAAACAGTAACACATTTACCACCTTATGTAGGAATGATGTTATCTTTAGCAATTGTCTCTGCTATTGCAGAATTCTTAAGTAACAAAGAATTTAGTATTGCTGATTCAACTGCTGGTTTGGGTGCAAATCCACCACATCTAAGTCCGGTTCATAGATCTTTATCAAAAATTGAAATGCCAAGTATCTTATTTTTCCTTGGAATTTTAATGGCTGTTGGCGCTTTAGAATCTTTAGGTATGTTATATGAATTTGCAGGTGTTTTAGAAAAAGGAGTGCCAATGTTAGGAACAGAGCACGAAACAACATTACTGTCTGATTTAGTAGTTTTATTGTTAGGTTTTGGTTCAGCAGTTATTGACAACGTACCTTTAGTAGCAGCAAGTATCGGAATGTTCTCCATGCCGTTAGATGCACCAGCGTGGCATTTTATTGCTTTTTCTGCAGGAACAGGTGGAAGTATTTTAGTAATTGGCTCAGCTGCTGGAGTAGTAGCAATGGGTATGGAAAAAATAGATTTCTTTTGGTATCTTAAAAAAATTGGTGGTTTGGCTTTAATCGGATTCTTAGCAGGAAGTGCAGTTTTCATCCTTCTTAGAGATTTTATTTTAAACGCACCTCACTAGACAATATTTAAAATTTATATACGTTTTTATTAAAAATAGTTATTTATGAGTTTATTTCTTCAAGCGGATAGTTTAGCAGTTGCTAGTCAAGTTTTAGCAGAGCCATTACCTACAGAACAAACGTTATCAATATGGAGTTTGCTAACAAGTGGAGGAGTTGGTGGGATTGCAATTATGATCGTACTGTTTGTATTGCTTTTTGGTGCTTTTTTCCTTTATTTTGAACGCTTAATGGCAATAAATAAAGCCTCTAAAATCGACACCAATTTTATGAACAATATCAAACTTCATATTATGGCTGGAAAAATTGACTCGGCAAAAATGTTATGTGCTCAAACCAACTCTCCAGTGGCAAGATTGATTGAAAAAGGAATTTCTCGTATTGGGAAACCTTTGGAAGACATTAACACAGCTATTGAAAATGCAGGTAACTTAGAACTTTATAAATTAGAAAAAAATACAAGTATGTTGGCTACGATTTCGGGTGCCGGACCTATGGTTGGTTTCCTTGGAACAGTAGTTGGTATGATTCTTGCTTTCCATAAAATGGCAAGTGGAGGCGGACAAATCGAAGTAGGAGCTTTAGCAGAAGGTATTTATACCGCTATGACCACAACGGTTGTTGGACTTGTTGTCGGTATTATCGCTTACGTTGGATACAATCACTTAGTAGTGAAAACCAATAAAGTAGTAAACCAAATGGAAGCAAACGCGGTAGACTTTTTAGACTTATTAAACGAACCAGTATAATGAAGTTAGGAAAAACTAGAAATAAAGTTTCAACAGAATTCAATATGTCTTCAATGACCGATATTGTGTTCTTGTTACTTATCTTTTTTATGATCACTTCTACAATGGTAACCACTAATGCGTTAGATTTAGTCCTGCCAAAAGCGAAAGGAAAAACCGATAGTAATAAAAATGTTACGGTAAATATCACAAAGGATTTACAATTCTTTATCGATAAAGACGCCATCGATGAAACCCAGTTAGAAGCCCAACTTTTATCCATTCTGCCACCGGTAGATGATAACGGAAGAGCTCTAATTCTTCGTGCAGAACAAGGTGTTCCGATTGAAAAAGCGGTTTATGTAATGGATATTGCCAACCGAAATAAAATTAAAATAGTATTAGCTGTCGATCCAAAATAGTTTTTAGAAGCTATTTCCAGCTATCCACTATATCTTTTTTAAATTCCTTTGGGTTTTAACCCAAGGGAATTTAAAAAAGGATACCGTTCCTATCTGGGCTAGGGCAGTAGGTTTCAAAAGATAATTAAGTTATTTAGTAGTTCACTACTTATAAAACAGAAAAAATGAAGTTTTTAGAAACACCCGAAGAAAAAAAATCATTTGGCATCACAACTGCTTTGTTTGTGGTGATGTTAATCTTGTTCACATTCCTCGGACTAACTTATATGGATCCGCCACCAGAAAACGGTATTGCGGTAAACTTCGGAAATTCAGACACCGGAAGTGGCGATGTGCAACCTATAGAGCCACCAAAAGCGTCCGAAGAAATTCCACAAAGCCAACCCGAAGCCTCGCAAGAACAAATCCTTACACAAGATGCAGATGCTCCGATAACAGCAACAAAAACCGAAAAACCAAAAAAAGACACCAAACCTACTCCCGAAACAAAACCAGTAGAAACACCAAAGAAAACTGTAAACTCTGCACTTGACCGAATCAAAAATGCTAAAAAAGCAGAAGGAGACGGGCAAACAAGTCACGGAGATGATGCAGATGGAACTGGCGTTAAAGGAAATCCAAACGGAAGTTTGTACGCCAACAGTTTTTACGGTAGCGGAACAGGCGATGGAACTGGAACCGGAAAAGGAACTGGTTGGGGATTAGCCGGTAGGAAATTGGCCGGTAATAGTAAAAAAGTACAAGATTGTAATGAATCTGGAAAAGTAGTGGTGAAAATTTGGGTAAACAACCAAGGAAACGTAATCCGTGCCGAACGTGCTCAAGGAACAACAAATACCAATCCTTGTTTAGTGAATCCCGCTTTAGAAACAGCAAAAACCTTTAAATGGCAAGCTGATCCAAACGCACCCGACACACAAATCGGATTTGTAGTAGTTAATTTTCAGTTGGGCGAATAATTTAAATTCATCTTATTGTGAATGCAGTAAGACCTAACAGGTTTCCAAAACCTGTTAGGTCTACTTATATAAAAGCAAATTTTCTATAGAATTGAAATACAAAAATCCTCAAAAGAAACCTAACTAACCCCGATAGGAGTGAAAATCCAATGCTTGCATTGATTGTAACGGATAGCGGGTAAATGGACCACAAGAATGCCAGAAACATTCGTTTCAAATACAAATAAAATGAGCTATAAAGAAACCACAGAATGGATGTTTAGTCAGTTGCCCATGTTTCAAATGCAAGGGGCTTCGGCTTATAAGGAGGATTTAACGAACGCGTTGTTGCTAGTAAAACATCTGAAAAATCCTGAAAATAAATTCAAAACAGTTCACGTCGCGGGAACTAATGGGAAAGGTTCTACGTCGTCTATGTTGGCGTCGATTTTACAGGAAAGTGGTTATAAAGTGGGTTTGTATACTTCGCCTCATTTAAAAGATTTTCGAGAACGTGTTCGCATTAATGGCGAAATGATTTCGGAAGCATTTGTGGTGGATTTTGTGGCTCAAAACAAATCGTTTTTTGAAGTAAATGAATTGAGTTTTTTTGAAATGACCGTTGGTTTAGCATTTGATTATTTTGCGAAAGAGGCAGTCGATATCGCCATAATTGAAGTGGGAATGGGCGGAAGACTTGACGCTACAAATGTGATTACGCCGTTGATTTCAGTAATAACTAACATTGGTTTTGATCATACGCAGTTTTTAGGAAATACATTAGAAGCAATCGCAGGAGAAAAAGCGGGAATTATTAAGCAAAACACGCCAGTTGTAGTTGGTGAATATACTGAGGAAACTAAGCCGGTTTTTGTTGCTAAAGCAGAAGAAAATAATGCTCCGATTTATTTTGCTCAGGAAACTCCAGATGTTACTTATGAATGTGGTTTGCTAGGCGATTACCAAGTGCACAATAAAAAAACAGTTTTATTAACGACAAATTTGTTAAAAGCGTCATTTGATATTACCGAAGAAAACATAAAAGCCGGATTTAAAAATGTGGTTTTGAATACTGGTTTATTAGGAAGATGGCAAATTTTGCAAGAAAAACCTTTTGTAGTTTGCGACTCAGCTCATAATTCGCACGGTTTAAAAATTGTGTTGAACCAGATTCAAAAATATAAGTTTAAGAAGTTGCATATTGTTTTAGGGGTCGTAAATGATAAAGATTTGGCTAGTATTTTACCTTTATTTCCTAAAAACGCAATTTATTATTTCTGTAAACCAAATGTTTCTCGCGGTTTAAATCCTGAATTTTTACAACAAAAAGCAGCTGAATTTGTACTGCAAGGAAAATTATATAATTATGTTTCAGATGCTTACAAAAAAGCGTTAGAACAAGCCGATGAAAACGACTTTGTCTACATAGGCGGAAGTACTTTCGTAGTTGCAGAAATCGTATAAATAATTTCAAATAACGCTTGCATATAAAAATAAACGGTGTATATTTGCACTCGCAATACGGAAGTAAAGCGGTTTATTGGAGCGATTAGCTCAGCTGGTTCAGAGCATCCCGATTTTATCGGGAGGGTTGGAGGAACAGACCTCAATGACCAAAACAAATAAAATATTGGGGCGATTAGCTCAGCTGGTTCAGAGCATCCCGATTCTATCGGGAGGTTTGGGGAAATAAACCTCGATAACCAAAACAAATAAAATATTGGGGCGATTAGCTCAGCTGGTTCAGAGCATCCCGATTCTATCGGGAGGTTTGGGGAAACAAACCTCGATAACCAAAACAAATAAAATATTAGGGCGATTAGCTCAGCTGGTTCAGAGCACCTCGTTTACACCGAGGGGGTCGGGGGTTCGAACCCCTCATCGCCCACAAAAAACTTCAACAGAAATGTTGGAGTTTTTTTTTGCTCTTTTTTAAATAAAAAACTCCTTACATAAGGAGTTTTAAATCGATTAATTATATAATTTCTAGTGCCTTTTCTAAGGCCATTCCTCTTGATCCTTTGATCAATAACAAACTATTTGATGGTTTAAGATTTTTAAAATAATGCGAAAATGCGTTATAATCTTCAAAAAACAAAATATGATTACTTTCTGTTTTATTAGCGTAAAAGTGTTTGCCTACGAAATATGTTCTTATTTCAGCTTCAGAATCTATTAATTTCACTATTTTTCTGTGTTCTTCAAAGCTTTCAGTTCCTAGTTCAAACATATCTCCTAAAATGGCTATTTTGTTAGATTTGTCTAATTGTATGAAATTTGTAATCGCTGCTTGCATACTACTTGGATTAGCATTGTAAGCGTCTAATATAATTTCGTTTCTGTTTTTATGAATCAATTGTGATCGATTGTTTTCTGGAATATAATTTTCAAGGGCATCTTTTATATCTTCCTCACTTACTTCGAAATAAGTTCCTATAGTGATTGCGGCGTTGATGTTGTTAGCGTTGTAGATACCAATTAAGTTAGATTGAATTTCCAGTCCTTTAAATTCGATTTTAACCATTGGATTAGCTTCAACTTTAGTGATGATTACATCTGCTTCTTGGGTTGTTGAAAAGGTGAATCTGTTTAAGTTTTCAGATTTTTCTTTTTGAATGGAATCGTCTAAATTGATAAAAGCTAATTTTTTATTATTTTCAAGGTGTTTAAATATTTCGCTCTTTCCTTTTATAACGCCTTCGATACCTCCAAAACCTTCTAAATGTGCTTTTCCAAAGTTGGTTATATAGCCATAATCAGGTTGTGTAATCGAACAAAGAAGTTCAATTTCTTTTTGATGATTTGCACCCATTTCAACAATTCCAATTTCAGTTTGTTTTGTGAAGCGCAATAAAGTTAATGGAACACCAATATGGTTGTTTAAATTACCTACAGTAGCAATTGTGTTGTATCTTTTCGATAGTACTACGTTTATTAGTTCTTTTGTTGTAGTCTTTCCGTTACTTCCTGATAATGCAATTATTGGTAGTCCAAGAAATTTTCTGTGATATTTTGCTAATTCTTGTAAAGTTTCTAGTGAGTTCTTTACTAGAATCGTTCTGTCATCAATGTAATAATTGGAATTATCGATGACCGCATATTTTGCTCCTTCTGCTAAGGCTTTTTGCGCAAAGGTGTTAGCGTCAAAGTTATCACCTTTCAATGCGACAAAGAAACAATCTTTTTCAATTTTTCTCGTGTCGGTTGCTATTGAAGAACAGGTTAAGAATAAGCTATGAATTTTGTTGATGTTCATTTATAGAATGATTTAGTGATAAACGAAGATAAAAAAAAGCCCTTTCGTAAAAAAGGGCTTTCTAAAGTATTTTGTATGAAAAATTATTTTGTAGGATTCCCTCTAGGAGTTTTCTTGTTAGATTTTGGTCCAACTTTAGACATTGCACATCTAAATCCAATGTAATCAGTTGCCATATCTTGTGGGAAGTATCTTCTAGAAGCTGGGTCTAACCAGTATGCTCTATCTCTCCAAGATCCACCTTTGTAAACTCTTACGTCATCATTAATTAATGAAGTTCGTTCATCAGATTTGTCATATTGTTTAAGCATTTTCTTTTCAGTGCTTGTAGAATCTACACTAGCAGTAATTTTGTGCTTTGGAGATTCGTACATTCTGTTTTTTTCGTTTGCATTATCTGCATTCTCTTCATCAGAACCACCTGTTTTGAAGAAACGTGTAGATTGTCTATCACCATCTCTGTAATTTCTGTTGTCAGATGTTGAGAAATTAGTTCTTAAGTAAGTTTCATTCTCATCGACTGGAACTTGAGCAATTTGTCCAGGGAAATTTCTTGCCATGATTCTACCATTGCTTAAAGTATCATATTTAATCGTTTCTGAAGTAACTAATTCAACTGTTCCGTCTGCACCAATTTTATTTTTAGTATAAACATTACCTCTAAAGTAGTTAAAGTCATTCGCTTCGTCGTCTACTATAGGTCTGTAAACGTCTTGTACCCATTCCGCAACGTTACCAGCCATATCATATAAGCCGAAATCGTTTGCACCGTAACTTCTTACTTTGTTTGTGATGTCAGCACCATCATCAGACCATCCTGCAATCCCGCCGTAATCTCCTTTACCCTGTTTAAAGTTAGCTAATTGATCTCCTCTGTATTGTCTTTTTGAAGAACGAGTATACTGACCACTCCAAGGGTATTTCTTTTGACCTTTGTAAATGTTGTATTCTCTGTTTCCTACTAATGCTAAAGCAGCATATTCCCATTCCGCTTCTGTAGGAAGTCTGTATTCTGGCGTAATTAACCCAGAACTTCTTTGA
Organism: Flavobacterium psychraquaticum; assembly: GCF_034497725.1. Taxonomy (NCBI): domain Bacteria; kingdom Pseudomonadati; phylum Bacteroidota; class Flavobacteriia; order Flavobacteriales; family Flavobacteriaceae; genus Flavobacterium; species Flavobacterium psychraquaticum. The sequence goes on along the minus strand of NZ_JAXKVR010000021.1, from coordinate 93,565 downwards.
GCATATACGTTCTTTGCATCTTCAGCAGCAGCTCTTCTTCCTCGTCCAGCTTCTTTTTTAAGAACAATTTCTTCATTTCCACCAAAAGATGTAGATGGACTATTAATATACGCTTCTGTATTAAAAGAATTTTCAGCTGTTACTTCAGTTCCTAAAAGAATTTTGTTGTCTCTTTTTAAGTAGCCTTCGCGTTCAAGGATACCTTCGTTTACACGGTCAGTTCTCCATTTGCTAAATTCAGTTGCTTGTATCCAATTTACACCAACTACCGGATAATCAGCATAACCTGGATGTCTCAAATAGTTATTAGTCATTGTTTCGTTATAACCCAAACGGTTTCTCCATACTAAAGTATCTGGAATTGCTCCGTTATAAATGTTTTTGTAATTTTCTTCGGTCGGAGGAAAAACTGTTTTTACCCAATATAAGTATTCAGAATACATTTTATTAGTTACTTCATTTTCGTCCATGTAGAAAGATTGAATGTGTTGCTGATTAGGAGTGTTGTTCCAATCATGCATTACATCATCTTGTACTTTTCCCATCGTAAAAGTTCCACCTTCTACTGGTACCATTCCTGGAGGAGTTTCTTGTTGTTTGTACTTGTCGTTAAACTGGAAACCACCCTTCTTGTCGTTAATTTTCCACCCTGTAGCTGAAGATCCGCCTTTCGTGCTTCCTTTTTTGCTACAACCTGTAAAACCTAATGTTAGCGCTACTATTACTAACATTTTCAAAGCCATAATTTTCTTAATTTTCATACTTTAGTAGGTAATAAATTCGAGTCGCAAGATAATAATTAAGTATTAATATGCAACACATTTTTAATTAATTGTAAAAAAAAATTAATATTTTGTTAAAATCCTTTTTACTAGAACGAAATTAAGCTTATTTTATTATAAAAATTAGATTTAAATGAAATATTTTTTTCTCTTTGTAATATAAATTTTAAATCTGCGTTTTTATACTGATGAAAAATACACTCCTATATATAACAGTTTTATTTGTTAGTAATTGCTTTGCTCAACAAGTTGAAACAATTGCATTGAATTGGAATTTACCAACTATATACAATCTAAGCGAAACCACAATTAATATTCCTCAATTTCAATCCGAAAATTTTAATTTTAATGTTGCTACGAAAGCGGTATCTTTTAGACAGGTTGTCGATTTACCGGGTTTATTACCAAAAGAAGCGCTACAAATAAAAAATATAAACTACCTAAATATAACCGATGCCGATTTATATGATTTAGATAGATCAGCTATTCCTTCGTCGATTAATGCTAAACTTGAAGCTATTAATGCTAGAGGCGAATTTAAAGGGCTTTTGGTTTTTAGTCCTATTATTAAAGAGAACGGAAATTATAAAAAAGTTATATCAATTACTTATTCTATCACCACCAATTTAGTTTTAAATCGCACAAATAATCAAAGTTCCTCTTCTGTTTCGTCGGTTACAAATTCTGTTTTAGCTTCTGGCAGTTGGTATCGTTTTTACGTTGAGAAATCGGGTGTTTACAAAATTTCAAAATCTTTTTTACAAAGTTTAGGTCTAAATGTGGCTGTAGATCCCAGATCAATTAAGATTTACGGAAATGGTGGGAGAATGTTGCCTTTATTAAACGATACCTCTTACCCGATGGATTTGGAGGAAAATGCTGTGCAATTTATAGGAGAAGAAGACGGTGTTTTTGATAATGCGGATTATATATTGTTTTACGCTGAAGGTGTTGATACTTGGAATACTGAAAGTTTAACTAGCGTAAATTTATTCGCAGACAAGTCTTATTATTACGTTACTGCAAACAGCGGAACCGGTAAGCGTATTACAAACGCGACAGAGCCTTCGGGAAATGCAACTTTAAGTTTTACGCAATTTGATGATGTTATAACCTACGAAAAAGATTTAGTGAATGTAGGAAAAGTGGGACGAAGATGGTTTGGCGAACAATTTAATGTTGAAAACACCCAAACATTTGATTTCACAATTCCAAATTTAGATACAAGTGTTCCGGTCGGAATTAAAATCAATACCGCTTCCAAATCTTTCGGAAATTCATCTTTTAATTTCAAAGCGAATGGTGCTAATATAGGCTCGATTTCTTTTTTTCCGCTAATTGCCTTTAGTGGTACGGAAGGTTATGAAACAACTTTAAATGCAAATTTTACTTCAACTTCACCAGTTATTTCTATAAACTTAACTTATAACAATGGCGGAGTTCCAAGTTCTAATGGGTACTTAGATTTTATCCGCTTAAAAGCGAAGAGAAATTTAATTGGTTATGGAAAGCAATTTTTATTTTTTAACGAGGCCGAACAAGCTAACATCGGTGTTGGTTCCTATAATATTACGAATGCAGCTGCAATATCTCAGGTCTGGGATGTTACCGATATTTATAATGTTGCAAAATATGAAAATATTTTTGGAGCTAATTTTAATTTCAAAATAAATTTAGGAGCTGTGAAAAAATATGTAGCTGTTGATGCTAATGATTTTTACTTTCCATTAAAAGAAGCAGCGGCAGCGGTAGTAAATCAAAATATAAAAGGGACTATTTTTAAGGATCTTTCAGGTAATTTTGAAGATGTAGATTATTTAATATTTACGCCACAGTTTTTAATAAACCAAGCAGAAACATTGGCTAATTTTCATAGAACAAATTCAGGACTTACGGTTAGAGTAGTAACTTTGGAAAATATATATCAAGAATTCTCTTCGGGAAAACAAGATATTGCAGCGATTAGAAATTTAGTAAAATATGTTTATTGGAACGCATCTTCACCAGATAAAAGAGTAAAATATGTGAATCTTTTCGGTGATGCTTCTTATGATTATAAAAAAAGAATAACCAACAACAACAACATCGTTCCTGTTTTTCATGGGTTTGACCCAGCGGATGCAGAAAACAATAATAATGCAAATATTTCATTATACTCGAGTTTTATGTCGGATGACTTTTTCGGATTAATGGACGATGGTGAAGGAACTATGACCGGTAGTTTTGATGGAATTGACATCGCTGTAGGAAGAATGTTAGTGTCTACACCTGCTCAAGCGCAAGAAATGGTGAATAAAGTTATCGAGTATCACGATGAAAAATCATACGGACGTTGGCGAAACAATTACGTAGTATATTCTGATGATGCTGATAATGCAACAGACGCTACATTGCAAGTAGGGCTAAATAATTTAGCAGATGTATTAGCCACTCAGAAGCCCTTTATAAACGTAAAAAAAATTCATACGGATGCTTATGTACAGCAAGTAGCGGCTGGTGGGGAACGCTATCCTGAAGCTAAAAAAGATTTCTTGGACGCTTTAGCTTTAGGCGGTTTGGTTTTTAATTATTTCGGACACGGAAATGAAGAGTCTCTTGGTAGAGAAAGATTATTTGAAAAGTTAGATGCGCAGCTCTTAACTAATAAATATCGATATCCATTGTTTATTACAATTACGTGCGAATTTACTCGTTTTGATGATCCAAATCGATTCACAGGTGGCGAATATATGTACTGGAACAATGCAGGTGGTGCAGCAGCGATGATTGCTACTACTAGACAAATCGGTGTAACAACAGGGCTTAATATGAATAATGTACTGAGTCAAAACTTATTTGCTTTTGGATCTAATGACTATCCTACCATAGCAGAAGCATTGCGAGTAACAAAATTATTTACAGGTTCTGATAACAGAAGAGTTGTTTTTTATATTGGTGATCCAGCGTTGAAATTAGCAATTCCAAAACCAAAAGTTGTTTTAACTAAGGTAAACGATATTCTGGTGGGTCAACCTTTACCGGTTCTTCAGGCTCTGAGTTTGGTGAAGATTTCAGGAGAAATTAAAGATGAAAATGATGTATTATTGGCTAATTATAATGGTGATTTAGCAGTTCAAATTTTTGATAAAGATATAAATAGAAGTACTTTAGGGAATAATGGTGTTGCGGATTCAAATGGCTTGATAAAAATGAATTTCACAACATTAGGAGAAACCGTTTTTAGAGGAAATGCTTCTGTTATAAATGGACAATTTGAATTTAGTTTTGTTGTGCCACAAGATATCCGAATTCCTGTGGGTAATGGAAAAATTAGTTTTTATGCAAAACGAAGCAATCCCATTTTAGAAAATCAAACGGGTTACGATAAAACAATCCAAATTGGTGGGGTTAACGTAAATGCTACAAGTGATACGAATCCGCCAACGGTAAAACTGCACATGAATGATGAAAGTTTTGCATCTGGTGGAATAACAAATTGTGCTCCAATATTACTAGCTTTTTTAGCCGATGAAAACGGAATTAATACTGCAAGTGGAATAGGACATGATATCATTGCTATCTTAGATGGTGATGAAACCAAGCCTTACGTTCTAAATGAATATTATGAAACTGAAAGCGATGATTACACAAAAGGCTTTGTTCGTTTTCCATTCAGAGACTTAGCGCCAGGATTGCACACGATTTTGTTTAAAGCTTGGGATGTCTATAATAATTTAGTTACTTCCGAAATTCAGTTTAATGCCATTTGTTCGGATGATGGTTTGCGTTTAGATAAGGTGCTAAATTATCCAAATCCATTTGTCAATTATACTGAATTTTGGTTCAATCATAATATGCCATTTGAGCAATTAGACGTGCAAGTTCAAATTTTGACGATTTCGGGCAAATTAGTAAAAACTATCAATCAGCAAGTTGTTACCGAAGGTTTTTTATGTAGAGAAATTACATGGGATGGTAGGGATGATTTTGGTGATAGAATCGGTAAAGGAGTGTATGTTTATAAATTAAAAGTTAAATCAGTTACAACAGGAAAATCGGCAGAAAAATATGAGAAACTTGTAATCCTGTAATAAAATACTATATTTGTTAAATTAATTACTATGAATAAAATGAAAAAAATTGCTTTAGTAGTGTCACTATTATTTATCGGTCAGATCGTAAAAGCTCAAGGAGATAATAGAGTAATCACGACAGGTGTACCTTTTTTGCTTATTGCTGCTGATGCTCGTTCTGCGGGTATGGCTGATATGGGAGTAGCCACTTCGGCAGATGCTTTTTCGCAACAATATAACCCTTCAAAATATGCATTTTCACTGCAGCAACAAGGTTTTTCTGTAAGTTATACACCTTATTTAACAAGTATTGCAAATGATATTTCTTTAGGGCAAATTACGTATTTCAACAGAATAAATGAACGAAGTGCGTTCGCTGGTTCGTTGCGTTATTTTGGTTTAGGAGATATCGAATTAACAGATGCGGTTGGCCAACCCTTGAATACAGTTAGCCCAAACGAATTTGCTTTAGATGGTTCTTATTCATTAAAATTAAGTGATCGTTTTGCAATGGGAATTGGCGCGAGGTATATTCGCTCTAGTCTAAAAATCGCATCAGATACAGGTGATGCCTCTCCAGCATCCTCATTTGCGGTCGATGTTTCTGGATATTTTCAGTCAGAAGAATTAGCTTATGATGATTTTAATGGGCGATGGAGAGCAGGTTTTAACTTTCAGAATTTAGGACCAAAAATCAATTACGATCAAGATAATCTAGAAAGTTCTTCAAATTTCCTACCAGCAAATATGCGTTTAGGTGGTGGTTTTGACTTTATATTCGATGAATATAATAAAATTGGTTTAACAGCCGAAGTTACTAAATTATTAGTGCCAACTCCTCCAAAAGTAGTGCTTGTTGATATCGATGGCGATGGAGATATTAGTGCGAGTGAAGAAAATACAGCTTACGCTGCCGCTAGTTTAGCATACAGAAAAATTGGTTGGTCAGAAGGAATTTTTAAATCCTTCAACGATGCACCCGATGGCATTTCAGAAGAACTAAAAGAATTTACTTGGGCTTTAGGAGCAGAATATATGTACCAAGATTCATTTGCATTACGTTTAGGATATTTTAATGAAAACGAATTAAAAGGGGCAAGAAAATTTTTCTCCTTAGGTGCGGGTTTTAAATATAATGTGGTAAAAGTTGATGTATCTTATTTATTCTCAGCATCAAAAGTTAGAAATCCACTTGAAAACACACTTCGTTTCTCACTAACATTCAATTTTGGTGATAGTTACGATGAACTTTAAACAAACATAAAAATTATATAAACATCCAAATTCTTCTCTTAGAATTTGGATTTTTTTTCCTTACTTATGAAACAAATTTCAATAAACACAATCATTTCAGTATTGTCGAAAGAAGAATTATCTTCAGTAGAAACTAATTTAATGGAACAAGCTTTTGAAGCTAGAAGCAAAGCCTATGCGCCCTATTCAAAATTTACGGTTGGCGCTGCTCTTTTGTTAGACAACGGAATCGTAGTTCAAGGCTCCAATCAAGAAAACGCTGCTTATCCGTCTGGTTTGTGTGCAGAACGCGTAGCTATTTTTTACGCAGGAGCACAGTACCCAAAGGCAAAAATGCTAAAAATGTTCATTACTGCATCTCCTATTGATCGCGATCTGGTAGAACCAATTCCGCCTTGTGGAAGTTGTCGCCAATCTATTGCAGAATATGAACTAAAACAAGACACTTCAATTGAGCTTTTTTTTATGGGAGCAAAAGGAGTAATTTATAAATCGGATTCGCTACAAAATATCCTTCCTTTAGTTTTCGATAAAAATAATCTATAGCTTTTTCGGAGTTATATTTGCGAATTATCATAAAAAAACAAAAAATCATAGAATTTAATTTTTTCAGTAAGGTTCTATGTAGTATTTTTGCTTTTCGTAAAATTGTGAAAAGAAACTAATCTTATTGCAATAAAATTGAATTAAATACATCAAACATAATGAAGCCAATAACCAAAGAAGTTTACCTTAAATGGTATGAAGATATGTTGTTTTGGAGAAAATTTGAAGACAAATTAGCGGCAGTTTATATCCAACAAAAAGTTAGAGGATTTTTACATTTATATAATGGTCAAGAAGCAGTTTTGGCTGGTGCTTTGCATGCTATGGATTTGTCAAAAGATAAAATGATTACCGCTTATCGTAATCACGTTCAACCTATTGGAATGGGTGTAGACCCAAGACAGGTAATGGCTGAGTTATATGGTAAAGTAACTGGTACCTCAAAAGGTATGGGCGGGTCTATGCATATCTTCTCAAAAGAACATCGCTTTTATGGCGGTCACGGTATCGTTGGCGCTCAAATTCCGGTGGGAGCTGGAATTGCTTTTGCAGATAAATATTTTGAAACTGGTGGTGTTACTTTAACTTATTTCGGTGATGGTGCTGCACGTCAAGGTTCATTGCACGAAGCATTTAACATGGCAATGTTGTGGAAATTACCAGTTGTGTTCATTGTAGAAAACAATGGATATGCAATGGGAACTTCGGTAGAAAGAACAGCGAACCATACGGATATTTGGAAATTAGGTTTAGGATACGAAATGCCTTGTGGACCAGTTGACGGAATGAATCCTATTAAAGTGGCTGAAGCAATGCATGAAGCAATGGAAAGAGCACGTCGTGGCGATGGTCCAACATTCTTAGAAATGAAAACATATCGCTACAGAGGACATTCTATGTCTGATGCGCAATTATATAGAACAAAAGACGAAGTAGAAGAGTATAAAAAAATTGACCCTATAACACAAGTGCTAGATGTCATTAAAGAAAATAATTACGCTACAACGGAAGAAATTGAAGTAATGGATAAAAGAGTAGCTGATTTAGTTGCCGAATGTGAGAAATTCGCCGAAGAATCGCCGTTCCCAGAAGTAAATCAGTTATACGATGTAGTATACGAACAAGAAAACTATCCATTCATTTCTCATAAATTATAAGAATATGGCACAGATTATAACAATGCCCCGTTTGAGTGATACAATGACGGAAGGAGTTGTAGCAACTTGGTTAAAAAAAGTGGGTGATACCATAAAAACGGGTGATATTTTAGCCGAAATCGAAACCGATAAAGCTACTATGGAGTTTGAATCTTTTTATGACGGTGTTTTATTACACATTGGAATTGAAGAAGGAGGATCAGCTCCAGTCGATTCTTTGTTAGCAATCGTTGGAACTGCGGGAGAAGATATTTCAGCACTATTAAATAAAAATACTGCTGAAAAAGAAACTGAAAAGGAGGCAACTGCTACAGCATCAAAATCTGAAGAATCTCCAAAAAGTGCAGAAATGCCAGCTGGAGTAAAAGTAATTACAATGCCGCGCTTAAGCGATACAATGTCAACTGGAACGGTAGCAACTTGGTTGAAAAAAGTAGGTGATTCTGTAAGTGAAGGTGATATTTTAGCCGAAATCGAAACCGATAAAGCGACAATGGAATTTGAATCATTCAATTCAGGAACTTTATTATATATTGGAGTTCAAGAAGGAGATTCTGCACCAGTAGATACAATTTTAGCAATTTTAGGACCTGCAGGAACTGATGTTTCAGCAATTGCAGCAAATTATAAATCAGGAACAGCTTCTGAAACTCCAAAAGAGGAGGAAGTTAAACCTGTTACTTCAATGGAAACAATCTCAAATGCACCAGTTCAAGCTTCTGGCGGTAGAGTTTTTGCTTCACCATTAGCGAAGAAAATTGCTGCAGATAAAGGAATTAACTTGTCACAAGTAAAAGGTTCGGGTGAAAATGGAAGAATTGTAAAAAGCGATATAGAGAATTTCACTCCATCGACTGTTGCAACGCCACGTCAAGCTGTTGCAGAGGCTACAAATAAAGTAGCTGCTGTAAAACCTTTCGTACCAGCAGGTGAAGTGTTCCAAGAAGAAATTAAAAATTCGCAAATGCGTAAAACCATTGCGAGACGTTTAGCAGAATCTAAATTTACGGCACCGCATTATTATTTAACTATTGAGTTAGATATGGATAATGCAATTGCTTCAAGAAATACAATAAACGGATTACCAGAAACGAGAGTTTCATTCAATGATATGGTAATTAAAGCGAGTGCGATGGCATTGAAAAAGCATCCACAAGTAAATTCGCAATGGAGAGAAGATGCAATGGTGATTAATCATCACGTTCATATCGGAGTTGCCGTAGCAGTTGAAGATGGTTTAATGGTTCCAGTATTGAAATTTGCAGACCAAATGAGTTTAACTCAAATAGGTGGAAACGTAAAAGATTTAGCAGGAAAAGCAAAATCTAAAAAAATTCAACCTTCTGAAATGGAAGGAAGTACATTTACAATTTCTAATTTAGGAATGTTCGGAATCCAATCGTTTACTTCAATTATCAATCAGCCAAACTCAGCTATTTTATCTGTTGGTGCTATTGTTGAAAAACCAGTAGTTAAAAACAGTCAAATTGTTGTAGGAAACACGATGGTAGTTACTTTAGCTTGTGATCACAGAACAGTTGATGGCGCAACAGGAGCACAATTCCTACAAACGTTTAAAGCGTTTATGGAAAATCCTGTGACGATGTTAGCATAGTTCTAAAAAAAATAAATATCTTTAAAGTCCCGAATTTCTTCGGGACTTTTTTATGTAATTTTTTTATGAGAGTAAAATTTATAATTTTCGTTTCGCTTTATTTTATCGTAGCTCACATTCAATGCAGTTCGGTTGAAAAATACAACAGTCATTTGGCTTCAAAAGTTAGTGTTGCTGATTTGCAGTCAGACATTAATTATGTGGAGTATAAAATAAATAAATTACATCCCGCATTAGACTGGTATATTTCTAAAGAGGCTTTAGCTAATAAATTTGATAGCTTGCGCACAACAATTACAGAGCCCTTAACGCCTAATGAGTTTTATTTCAAGATTAGTCCTGTTGTTGCATCCGTAAAACAAGGTCATATGGGAATGATGCCATTAGTGAATAAAACAGAAAAAAAGGAGCGTAAAAAACTCGAAAAGAAAGGACAAAACCCATTGAATCTTGTTACTTTTAAATATTATAACGATGAACTTTATCTAGATAAAAATTACACAAAAGATTCCTTATTGTTGTCAGGTTCAAAAATAATAAGTGTTGAAAATATTTCTCCTAAAGAATTGCATCAGAAATATAAAAACACTTATACTTCAGATGGATTAAATACTACTTATTTATCACACGGTTTTGCTTCGCGATTTACTTCTTATTTAGTTGGAGAAAAACAAATGTCAGACAGTATACATTTTGTTTTACAATACAAAGACAGTATTTACGAACGTATTTTAGCTAGAACCAAACCAGGTAAAAAAGAAATTGACTCTTTGTTGAGTAAGAAAGATTCAATAGCTCCTGTGAAAATTGCATTGACAAAAGCAGAAAAAGCTCAGAAGAAAAAAGAAGCTAAAATTGAACGTAAAAAGAACAAATATTTTTTATATAACTCGATATCAAAAGATTACACTAGAAGTTTAAGTTATATTCTTAGCGATTCTACTGTGGCAGTTCTAAAAATAAAAGGTTTCAAACACAGCCAACATAAAAAAGCTTATGACAGTATTTTTAACGAAATACAACAAAATAAAGTAAAAACATTAGTTATAGATTTACGAAATAACGGAGGAGGAAGTTTAGCAGAAATTCATAATTTATACAGCTATTTAACCCCAGAACCTTTTGTTTTTATTGATACTATAAAAGTGACCAACAGAACGGGTGTTGCTACTAATCGTTTGAGAGCAATTCCTCTTGCTGGGAAAATAGTTTTATCACCATTTATTTTATACACTACAGTAAAAGGGATAGTTTCGGTTAGAAAAGGAAAAAACGATGAATATTATCTTTTCAACAAACAGACAAAAGTTACCGAACCTAAAGCAAACCGATTTGATGGTAAGCTATTTGTCCTTATAAATGGTGGAAGTTTCTCGGCTTCTTGTATTTTGTCATCCAATTTAAAAAGTACCAATCGCGCAACATTTATTGGGGAAGAAACGGGCGGAACTTATAACGGAACAGTTGCGGGAACAATGCCAGTTTTAACATTGCCTAATTCGAAATTAAAAGTGAGAGTAGGTTTACAAAAAATAGCTGCAACAGGAAAAACAGAAGAATTTGGAAGAGGAATTATGCCCGATGTTTCTATTCTTGAAACACCTGAACAAATTATTGACAAATCAGATCCGCATATCGAGTGGATTTTAGCAAATTTAAAAAAGACGGAATAAACTATTATTTATTATTTGAAATCGCAATACAGTATCAAATTCAGTTAAACTTTAAAATTATGAAAAAAATATTATTCTTACTCCCTTTTATTATCTTGTCTTGTAAAACACAAGAAAAAGTAGCTGAATCAAAAGCAGTAAGCGCTACTTATCAGGTTTCAGAAGAAAATGTTATTAAAACATTGTCCTATTTAGCTTCAGATGAATTAGAAGGTAGAGATTCTGGAAGTGAAGGAATTGAAAAAGCCTCGGTTTATTTAGAAAACATTTTGAACGAAAATGGAATTAAACCTTATTTAAAAACCTATCGCGACACTTTATCAAATTATGACAAAACAACTTATAATATAGTAGGTTATCTTGAAGGATCAGATCCTAAACTTAAAAAAGAGTTCGTAATTATTGGTGCACATTATGACCATATTGGCAAAATTGCTGCTGTGAACGGAGATGATATTGCAAATGGTGCGAACGACAATGCATCCGGAACAACTGCTGTGACCGAAGTTGTTAAGTATTTTGCTAAGTTTAAAAACAATAAACGAAGCATACTTTTTGTATTTTTCTCGGCCGAAGAGAAAGGACTTTTAGGTTCGAAACATTTAGCAACAAAGTTGAAAGAACAAAATATGGATCTATATTTTATGTTTAACTTTGAAATGATTGGGGTTCCAATGGAAGATAAAGGAATGGATATGTATTTAACTGGTTTTGGAAGAAGTAATATGGCTGCCAAAATGAATGAATATGCCGGAGAGAAATTAGTAGGTTTTTTACCTGTCGAAATGCGATATATGTTGTTTAGAGCTTCTGATAATTACCCTTTTTTTACAGAGTTTAATGTGCCTTCTCATACCGTTTCTACATTTGATTTTGAAAATTTCGAATTTTATCACCAGCCTGACGATGAATTTGAATTAATGAACACAAAACACATGGCAAATGTAATTTCAAAAACAATTCCAGTATTAGAAAAAATGATTAATACGCCAGCTAAAGAAATAAAATTAAATGAAAAATAAAAATATAATTATTACCGGAACATCGCGCGGAATTGGACTAGAATTGGCTTTGAAGTTTGCTAATGAAGGTTATCAGGTTTTAGCTATTTCTCGTAAAATTTCAAACCTACTTCTTGCAAATTCAAACATTACATCTTTGTCTATTGATGTATCTATTATGAAAGAATTACAACAAGTTGAGAATTTTATTAAAAATTCTTGGCATAATAAAGTTGATATTATCATTCACAATGCGGGTTCTTTAGTGAACAAACCTTACAAAGAAATTACACCAGCCGATTTTGAGCAAGTTTATAAAGTCAATGTTTTTGCTGTGGCCGAATTGACTAGAATTTGTATTCCATTTTTACCCAAAGGAAGTCACGTTGTAACCATTAGTTCGATGGGCGGCGTGCAAGGAAGCTCAAAATTTCCAGGATTAGCTGCCTATTCATCAAGTAAAGGCGCTGTAATTACATTGTCGGAAGTATTAGCGGAAGAATACAAAGAACAACAAATTGCATTTAATGTTTTAGCACTTGGAGCGGTCAATACAGAAATGTTACAAGAAGCTTTCCCAGGATATGAAGCGCCACTTTCTGCAAAAGAAATGGCCGATTATATTTACGATTTTGGCTTGACGGGAAATAAATTTTACAACGGAAAAGTATTACAAGTTTCGGCATCAACTCCATAATTTTTCGTAAATTGTATTTTCAGTAAAAAAAGTTCTGCAGAGGAACTAATGGAATGATTTATAATCGAAAATAATAAAATTAGAAAGTCAGTTGTCCGAAAAATAGCAGACACTTGAAAATGTGAACTCCAAATGTAAAGTTTTACTAAAAGGATGAAATAGAATAATGAGTAACGTATTACAAAAATATTTACCCGAACACGCAGTTGCTAATTGTTTTGAGTTAATCAAAGCCAATCACGTGCATCTTAAAATCGTAAATGAGCGTCAAACACGTCACGGCGACTATCGTAAAGACACACAAGGTTTTCATTTAATTACCGTCAATTCAAGTTTAAATAAATATCGTTTTCTAATTACTTTAATTCACGAAATTGCACATTTGGTGGCTTTTGAGAAGTATGGACGAATGATAAAACCACACGGCGAAGAGTGGAAAACTACTTTTCAGAGATTAATGGTTCCGTTTATTCGACCAGAAATATTTCCAAATCAATTATTGCCTTTATTGGCAAGACATTTTAGAAATCCAAAAGCGAGTAGTGATACCGATGCAAAGTTAGCTATCGCTTTAAAAGCGTTTGACGAGAAAGAAACCGAGAAAAACTATATCTTTGAGATTCCGATGGGAAGTAATTTTAGAATTCACAACGGAAAAATTTTTAAAAAAATCGCACTTCGCGTAAAACGATATGAATGTATGGAAGTTAGTTCCGGACGTATGTATTTGTTTCAACCTAATGCCGAAGTAGAATTGTTACCCAATTAATTTAAATTAACTTGAGGCGAAAGCTTTCTGGAAAATAACTTATAATGAATAAAAATTATTACGCAATATTGATGGCTGGTGGAGTAGGTTCTCGTTTTTGGCCAGTAAGTACAACCGAATTTCCAAAACAATTTCACGATATGTTAGGAACGGGTGAAACCTTAATTCAAAAAACATTCACAAGACTTTCTCAGATTATTCCAAAAGAAAATATATTGATTCTTACGAATGAATTGTATAATGATATTGTTTTAGAACAATTGCCGCTGGTAAAACAAGAGCAAATTATTTTAGAACCTGTAATGCGAAATACAGCACCTTGCATTTTATACGCTTCTCTAAAAATTAAGAAACAAAATCCAGATGCTATTATGGTGGTGGCGCCCTCAGACCACTGGATAGATGATGAAATGCAGTTTTGTGCTAATTTGCAACACGCTTTTGATTTTTGTGAACGCGATGAAAACCTAATGACTTTAGGAATTCTTCCAACATTTGCTAACACCGGATATGGTTATATTGAATTTGATAAATTAGATTCGAGAGCGATCAAAAAAGTGAAGCAATTTCGCGAAAAACCAGACTATGCAACTGCAAGAAAGTTCATCCAAAGTAGAAATTATCTATGGAATGCCGGTATTTTCGTGTGGAGTGCTAAAACGGTTTTACAAGCTTTTGCGGAGTTTCAACCCGTAATGTTTGATCATTTTATGACGGGTTATGATTTGTATAATACCGAAAAAGAAGCTGCATTTATAAAGGAAAATTATCCGTTGGCCGAAAATATTTCGGTCGATTATGCAATTTTAGAAAAGGCACAAAATGTGTTTGTTTTACCCGCAACTTTCGATTGGAATGACCTAGGCACTTGGGGGTCTTTATATGATAAATTACCTAAAGATGAGCAAGAAAATGCAGTAGTAAATGCTTCAGTTTATTTAGAAAATGCATCTAATAATATAATCAGAACCGAGGGAAAAAAGTTGGTCGTAATTGACGGATTAACAGATTATATTATAGTAGATAAAGATGATGTTTTATTGATTTATCCAAAAAATAAAGAACAAGAGATTAAGAGTATAGTTTCTAAAATTAATAAATAATGGAGGAGAATAATCAAAGTTTTTTTAAAAAAACGGTTTCGACTGTCAAGCTATTTCTTATAGATACCTTTGATATTTTTCAAGATACCGATCATGCTGCCACGATTGAAGACATCAAATCAGGTGTAAACATGAGAGGTCAGAATGCGTGGATTTTGATTTTTTCTATTCTAGTGGCGTCTGCTGGTTTGAATACCAGTTCTACTGCAGTAGTTATTGGAGCCATGTTAATTTCGCCCTTAATGGGACCAATTCTAGGAATGGGGTTATCGCTTGGAATTAATGATATTGATTTTTTAAAAAAAGCAGTCAAGAACTTTGGAGTAATGGTTATTTTAAGCCTTTTAACATCGTTTTTGTTTTTTAGTATTCCCATGTTCCAACAAGAAACACCCGAATTGGTAGCTAGAACTTTTCCAGATGTTCGAGATGTCATCATTGCGCTTTCGGGAGGTTTAGCGCTGATTATTGCACTGAGCAGACGCAACAAATCGATTAATACCATTGCGGGTGTGGCTATTGCAACGGCCTTAATGCCGCCGCTGTGCACCGCAGGTTATGGTTTGGCAACGGGCAAATGGGATTTCTTTGGAGGCGCCATGTTTTTATTCTCCATCAATACAATTTTTATTGCATCGGCTACTTTTATTGTAGTTCGTTTTTTGAAATTTCCTTATGAAATGTATGCAAATTCGCAACGTAGAAAAAGAATTTCTCAAATCATATCTTTTCTTGCGATGGTCATTTTAATTCCTAGCATTTACATGTTTTATCAATTGTATAAAAAGTCCGACTTTAATCAAAAATCAGACCTTTTGATCGATAAATTAAGAACTGAAAAAGGAATTTTAATTCTAGATGTTCGCAAGAATTTTAATAAAAAAGAAATTCAATTTGCTGTAGTTGGGAAGAGTATTATGCAAACCGATATTCAGGATTTTAAATCTGAAATGAAATCTTTTGGTTATGATGATGTGAAATTTAAAGTGCTTCAAGATGCAGGAAATTTAGAAACTATGTCTAAAATTAATGAAATTGAAAATTCATTTTTATCCAACCAGCAATTATTAGTAAAGAAAGATCAATTACTTTTAAACAAAGACAAAGAAATTTTCGACTTAAAAAATCAATTACATAAAAAAGGCGAAATGCTTTTTCCGTTTAGACAAATTGCCGAAGAAATTAAGGCTTTGAATGCTAACGTAGAAAAAGTAGCTTATTCGGAAACAATCAGTACGAATTTCTCTACAATTGATACTATTCCAACTTTTGAAATTATTTGGAAAAACCAAGTGAAGCCTGATATTAAAACTTTCGAAAATTTACGATTTCAAAATTGGCTTCGTAAAAAATTAAAAGATGAAAGTGTAATTGTTATTAAATAACATCGTCTTCTAAATACATTTTTCTAACGCGTTTAAACAGTTCAGAGGAATATACAAAATCGGTAACGGCTTCATTATCGGTTTTGAAAATTTCTTTGTTAGAACCTTCCCATTCCAATAAACCATTTTTTAAGAACACAATTTTCTCGCCAATTTCCATTACCGAGTTCATATCGTGCGTGTTAATTACGGTTGTGATGTTGTATTCTTCCGTAATTTCGCGAATCAAATTGTCAATTACAATCGCTGTTTTTGGATCTAAACCAGAGTTTGGTTCGTCACAAAACAAATATTTTGGATGATTCACAATAGCACGAGCAATCGCCACACGTTTCTGCATTCCACCCGAAATTTCAGAAGGACGTTTGGTATTTGCGTTGATTAATTGCACACGATTAATTACGAAATCGACTCTTTCTTTAATTTCTTTTGGGGTTTTATTGGAAAACATTTTCAACGGGAAACCTATGTTTTCTTCTACCGTCATGCTGTCAAATAAGGCACTTCCTTGGAAAACCATTCCTATTTCCGTGCGCAATTCTCTTTTTTCGTCATTTGATAATTCCGAATAAACTCGACCATCAAACGAAATTGTTCCGCTTTCTGGCGTATGAATTCCTAAAAGAGATTTCAAGAAAACAGTTTTTCCAGAACCACTTTGTCCAATAATTAAACTAGTCATTCCAGCTTCAAAGCGAGTCGAAACTCCTTTCAAAACAGTTTGTTCGCCAAACTTTTTTACGATGTTTTTTACTTCAATCATTGGCTCAATAAAAGTTGGGTTAAAATAAAGTTCATTAAAATAATCACTACCGAAGTCCAAACAAAGGAAACCGTACTAGCTTGTCCCACTTCTAAAGCGCCACCTTTCATATAAAAACCATGAAAAGAAGGAATCGTGGCCAATAATAAAGCAAAAACAATTGTTTTTATAAAAGCATAAGCAATATGAAACGGAATAAAATCGGTTTGAAGTCCCGCCACAAATTCTGTGCTACTTGTAAAACCTCCATAAACAGCTGCCATCCAACCGCCAAAAACGCCGAGAAACATACTCAAACCAATAAGAAACGGATATAAAAGCAAGGCAATTAACTTAGGAAACACCAAATAATTTAGCGCATTTACGCCCATAACCTCTAACGCGTCAATTTGCTCGGTCACGCGCATCGTTCCAATACTTGAAGTGATGAACGAACCCATTTTTCCCGCCATAATAATCGAGATAAATGTAGGAGCAAATTCTAAAACCACAGATTGTCTTGTTGCAAAACCAATTAAATATTTAGGAATCAACGGATTAGTAAGGTTTAGCGCTGTTTGAATCGCCACAACACCACCCACGAAAAACGAAATAAAAGCTACAATTCCAAGCGAACCAATAATTAAATCATCAATTTCCTTGAATATAAGTTGCTTCATCACCGACCATTTGGTAGGCTTGTTGAAAATTTCTTTCAACATAATAAAATATTTCCCTATTTGCGATAGGTAGCGAATTAACATCATAGTTTTAAAATATCCTCAAAAATACTAAGAACTTCTGAGTTTTGCGTTATGTCTTATGTTTTTTTCTGAAACCTGCTTACTACAACTCAATACTGAACACTAATTATTAGGGCGTTTCCTTTCAGGCCGTGCTGTCCACTATATCTTTTTATTTTTACTAGGTTTTTGCAAACCTAATAAAAACAAAAAGGATGCCGTTCCCATCACTAACGCAACCCGCGGATAAATGAATTATTAGTTATTTAATTTCTTTAAATTCAACTCCAATATTATAAATATTGTTTCTATTTATCAGATATTGTTTTTTAGTCCATTTAGCATCTTCTCCTTGATGTAAATATCTAAAATAGGGTAAAAATTTATTGTTTTTAGATACTCCAATTTGTTCTATACCAGGTGCAAAATCATAACCTAATTCTTTATTTTCCTCAATTGTTAAGTTTTTAATAACCACAAAGAAACCGTTTTTTGGGAATTCCATTTCTTCATTTTCATCTAATTCTAGAACAGCATAATTTTCATTAACAGCACATTTAATCACGAAATACTCTTCAAATATTTTATCTTTCGGAATTCCAATAATAGAATCTATCGTATATAAGTTAATTTTGAATGGACTGTATTTTGCGTTTTTTCTCTTTGAGGTTTTGCCATATTGTAAGCTTTTAATTATTTTATAATTATTCGTCGGAACAAGAATCTTTTTTATAATTTTTGTTCGAGTGCTATCTTGGTTTGGAAAAAAAACGGCTATTTCAACATTTTGACTGATAGATCCTGATTTCCCAAAGTTTTTAGGCATACTATTACTAATGTTCTTTGTAGGAAAGAGTTGTAACGTTTTGCTTTTCTTTCTTTTAGCCTTAAGTTCAACTTCATTTAGCGTATGTTTTCTCTCATTTAGAAATAAAGTATCTCTCAAATTCCATTTTGCAAACGTTTTAGTTTCAAAATTTAAGTGTCTAATCGTTATTTCTTTATCAAAATCAATATTGTTAATTGTAACAAAACCAATACTGTCTGAAATGTATTTAGGAGAATTGTCAATTAGTAGAAGCGCATCGCTTACCAAATTGCCAGAATCACTAAAAATCAATACTCTTTTAGATTGAGCGTTAACATTTATTAAAGTCAAGCAAAAAAAAAAATTGAATAAATAATGATTTCATTTTTTAAGATTTAAGTTAAAACAACTTCTCCTTCATCTTTTTCCAACGGTATTGTCTAACAAACTTTGCTTGTTCTGGCGTTACTAACATCGTTTTATTAACTTTTTTTGCTTTCCAGAATCCTTTTAAATAGTCAATAAATAATAAAAGTTTCCCTTTTCGCATCGCTAATTTAAGCGAAGCAACGCTTGTGATAAAAAACCCATAACCTAAAGCATAAAAAGCTTCGCCTTGTTTAAAACGAGCGGCTTGGTTGTAACTTGCACCAGTTGGTTTTAAGTGTTTTACGTGTAAACTTTCAACGGTAACTACTTTCCAATTGTAGAATTTACATAGCAATTCATCAACGGTGTCCCAGCCCATTTGAGGTTTTAATCCACCAATTTGTTTAAAGGTTTCTTTACGATACGCCTTTAACGCACCGCGAATATGATCTTTATCGGTTAAATTTTCGAGTACAAATTCGCCATTTTTCTCAACATAACAAAATCCACCGACCATTCCAATCGTTTCGTCAGATTCAAATTCTTTGATGATGGTTTCAAAATAGTTGGTTGGAAAAATCAAATCGGCATCAACTTTCACAATAATATCGTAATTATCATCAATGTGTTTCTCGCCTTCGTGAAAAGCTTGAATAACTTTGCTTCCGGGCAAATGAATGGCTTCTGATTTTTTGTTTACCAAAGAGATAAACGCGTATTTTTCGGCGAAAGCCAAAACGATTTCTGGAGTTTTATCGGTTGAGCTATCATTCACTACAATAACTTTCGAAGGTAAAACAGTTTGTGCTGCCAACGATTGTAAAGTCAAAGCCATAAAAGCTTCTTCGTTATAAGCAGGAATTATTATGTAATATTTCATTAGATAAAATCTTTTTTTTGCTTGTTTTATCTTTCTGCGTAAACCAAATAATATCTTGGCGTAAAAAATCGCAATAAAGGTCTAAAACCAATTTTCTTAACCGGATGTGTAAACTTAACGCGATCGATTATTTTGAAACCTGTTTTTTCTAACAACCAATCCAATTGCCAATCCTCAAATTCGTGATAATGACGATCCCACATATCAGTTTTACTGCGATAAGCTGGTGAAAACCACAAACGCAACGGAATTGAAATTAAAATTTTATCTGCTTTTACATTTTTTAAAACCGTGTAAGGATTCAATAAATGTTCGAAAATTTCAAATGCCGTAAAAACCTCATATTTTTCACTATGCAAAGCCGTTTGATTTTCGTCAATATCTTCGCCTGTTGTGTTGATTACTTTATAATCGTTTGCTTCCATTATTTTTGAAAAAGGATTTGGAACACCTAAATCAAAAATGGTTTCTGAAGTTTTGACGTGCTTTTTTAGAAAATCTAGCGTAATGTTGAAGCGTTTGCTCGGATATGTTTTTTCGTACATTCTAATTAAAATTTATGCCTTAACAGCTCGAAGTGACAAAGATAATTTAAAGTTTGGAATAGTTTTCATTTGTTTTAAAAATAGAAAACCGCAAATTCACATTTTTTTATGCGAATTTGCGGTTGCTTATTTTTATAAGAATCTACATTTTGTATACAATAGCATTGATGTTCATTCCTGCTCCAACGGAAGCAAAAAGGATGACATCGCCTATGTTTAAACTTTGATCTTCTAATTTATTATTTACGATTAAGTCGTATAAAGTAGGAATGGTCGCTACACTTGAATTTCCTAATTTATGAATACTCATGGGCATAATTCCAGCAGGAGTTTCCATTTTATATAATTTATAGAAACGATTCACAATCGCTTCATCCATTTTTTCGTTTGCTTGATGTATTAAAATTTTCTTTACATCAGTAATAGCAATACCACTTTTTTCTAAACAACACGCCATTGCTTTTGGAACATTCGATAAAGCAAATTCATAAATTTTTCTTCCGTGCATTTTGATGTAACGTATGTCGTCTGTTTTTTCTTTATTAAAAGAATTGCCAAAGAATAAATATTTCGCTTCATCAAAAGAATAAGTAGCACTTTCATGCGCTAAAATTCCACCGGTTTCTTCTGTTGCTTCAATTACGGTAGCGCCAGCACCGTCTGAATAAATCATGCTATCACGGTCGTGAATGTCCACCACGCGAGATAATGTTTCAGATCCAATTACCAAACATTTTTTAGCCATTCCAGCTTTTATAAAGGCTTGTGCTTGTATTACACCTTCAATCCAACCTGGACATCCAAAAAGAATATCGTAGGCAACACATTTTGGGTTTTTTATCTGTAATAAATACTTCACACGCGTCGCTAAACTTGGCACCGTATCTGATTGTATGGAGTTGCTTTTTATGTCGCCATAATTGTGAGCAAATATAATATAGTCTAATGTTTCAGGATCTATTCCTGAGTTTTCGATTGCTTTTTTTGCAGCTATAAACGCCATATCGGAGTTCACCATTTCTGGATCAGCATAGCGTCTTTCTAAAATTCCAGTGATTTCAACAAATTTCTTTGCTATTACTTCATTCGTCATATTAAAAGCAGATCCATCTTCATTTAAGAAGTAATGTTCGCTGAAATCAGAATTACTAACTTTTATTGTTGGAATATAGCTTCCTGAACCCGTTATTTTAATTTGCATTATAAAGATATTAATTGGCTAAATTAACAAAAATATTTTAACGATACACTAAAAAATACTATGCGTGCATAATATTGTCAAATAAGTAAGATATTCTTGCTAAAAATAGATAAAATTTAATATTAATTGTTTTAATGGAACTTAATTTGCATTATTGTTGCCATACTCAAGGCTTGCGTTTTCATTTGTTCGGCATATTTTCCTTCAAAATGAGCGTCAATTGTTGTGTTAAGATGTTCTAACCAAATAGTATAGTGTTCTTTAGTAAACTTCGATTTTTCGTGCACTTCTTTGTGAACTGTAAACATATTAGTGAAATAACCGCCTCTTAAAAAAAGTGATTGCTCCCAAAAAGTTGCTAAAGTTTCAAAATGTTCTTCTAAATGTTGATCAATTGCGGTCACTTTTGTAAAGAAAAAGTTAATGCCATCATCTGCTAGAAGCTTTACATAAAACTCGCGCATAAGCGTTAAAATATCTTCCCGGGTTTCTATATCTTTCATAGTTGCACTTTAATTCATCAAATTTACAACTTTCATTTTTGAATAACTTGACTTTTATCAGGTTTCAAAAAAAAAGCCCAAATTCACAAATTTGAATTTGGGCTTTTAATTATTAAATTTTGTACTTAGTAAAATTAACTTTGTACTTTCTTTCTATTACATATAAGCTTCAATTGGCGCACATGAACAAACTAAGTTTCTATCACCATACGCTTCATCAACACGACGAACACTTGGCCAAAATTTATTTTCAGCAACATATTCTAATGGGAAAGCGGCAGTTTCTCTTGTGTAAGGGAAAATCCATTCGTCATTCGTTACCATAGCTAAAGTATGTGGTGCATTTCGCAATACGTTATTTTCTTCGTCTTTTGTTGACGCTTCAATTTCTTTACGAATAGCGCTCATGGCATCGCAAAAACGATCTAATTCAGCTAAATCTTCAGATTCTGTTGGTTCAACCATTAAAGTTCCAGCAACAGGGAAAGAAACTGTTGGCGCGTGGAAACCATAATCCATTAAACGTTTTGCAATATCCGTTACTTTAATTCCTTTTTCTTCGAATGCTCTACAATCTAAAATCATTTCGTGTGCTGCTCTTCCCATTTCTCCAGAATATAAAATAGGATAATGTTCTTCTAAGCGCGACTTCATGTAATTTGCATTTAAGATAGCATATTTTGTAGCATTCGTTACACCTTCTGCACCTAACATAGTGATGTAGCCGTAAGAAATTAAGCAAACCAATGCTGATCCATAAGGAGCCGAAGAAATGGCTGTAATTGCATCTTTTCCGCCTACAGGAATAATTGGATTTGTTGGTAAAAACGGAACTAACTTCTCGTTTACGCAAATTGGTCCAACACCTGGTCCACCACCTCCGTGAGGAATAGCAAACGTTTTATGTAGGTTTAAGTGACAAACATCAGCACCAATTGTAGCTGGATTTGTCAACCCAACTTGTGCATTCATATTTGCACCGTCCATATAAACTAAACCTCCATTTTCGTGGATAAGATCAGTGATTTCAACAATAGCGCTTTCAAAAACACCGTGCGTTGATGGATATGTTACCATTAAAGCCGATAAATTATCTTTATGTTGAATTGCCTTCGCTCTTAAATCTTCTACATCGATATTACCATTTTCCATCGTTTTTGTCACGATGATTTCCATTCCTGCCATTGCAGCAGAAGCTGGATTTGTTCCGTGAGCCGAAGCAGGAATCAAACAGATGTTTCTATGCGTATCGCCTTTTGATAAGTGGTAAGCACGAATTGCCATTAAACCAGCATATTCACCTTGCGCACCTGAATTTGGTTGTAAAGTTGTTCCTGCAAAACCAGTGATTACATTCAACTGATGCTCTAATTTCTTAAGCATAATTTGGTAACCTTCCGCTTGTTCAATAGGTGCAAATGGATGAATATTATTCCAATTTGCCATGGACAAAGGCAACATTTCAGCCGCAGCATTCAATTTCATAGTACAAGAACCTAACGAAATCATTGAGTGATTTAACGATAAATCTTTGCGTTCTAATTTTTTGATGTAACGCATCAATTGTGATTCCGATTGGTTTTTGTTGAAAACATCGTGTTGTAAAAACTGAGAAGTTCTTTCAATACTTGCAGGAATCATCGAATCTGTAAGCAATTGCGACACTGCGAAAGTTTCTTTTCCAGTAGCTTCAGCAAAAATAGCGATGATTTGGTTGATGTCGTTCACAGAAGTCGTTTCATTAAATGAAATCGAAATTGTTTCTGCATCTGGATAGAAGAAGTTTACTTCGTGTTTTTCAGCGATTGTTTTTACTTTAGCAGCATCAGCTTTTACTAAAATCGTATCGAAGAATGAAGAATTTGTTTGGTAAACTCCTAGTTTATTTAAAGCATCAGCAGCAGTTACAGCCGAAGCATGTACTTTATCTGCGATGAATTGTAATCCTTTTGGTCCGTGATAAACCGCGTACATTCCAGCCATAACAGCTAAAAGAACTTGAGCCGTACAAATGTTAGACGTTGCTTTTTCACGTTTGATGTGTTGTTCACGCGTTTGTAATGCCATTCGCAACGCACGATTGCCATTGGTATCGATTGTAACACCGATAATTCGACCTGGCATTGAACGTTTGTATTCTTCTTTAGTGGCAAAATAACCAGCGTGTGGTCCGCCATAACCCATTGGAATACCAAAACGTTGCGTAGTTCCCACTACAACATCCGCTCCAATTTCTCCAGGAGATGTCAATTTTACTAAAGATAAAATATCAGCAGCAACTGCTACTTTGATTTCATTTTCTTTAGCTTTTCCAATAAATCCAGCGAAGTCATAAACTTGACCATATTTTCCTGGATATTGTAAAATAGCACCGAAGAATTCACTTGAAAAATCAAATGTTTCGTGGTTTCCAATTACTAATTCTACACCAATAGGAGTAGAGCGTGTTTGTAATACCGATAAAGTTTGTGGTAAAATTTCTTCTGATACGAAGAATTTATTTACTTTGTTTTTCTTTTGATCGCGCGTTCTTACATCAAAAAGTAGTGCCATTGCTTCAGCAGCAGCAGTTCCTTCATCTAATAATGACGCGTTTGCAATTTCCATTCCTGTTAATTCAATAACCGTAGTTTGGAAATTTAAAATGGCTTCTAAACGACCTTGTGCAATTTCTGCTTGATAGGGTGTATAAGCGGTGTACCATCCTGGATTTTCAAAAATATTTCTTTGAATAACCGCTGGCACGATTGCTGGATGATATCCTAAACCGATATACGATTTAAATACTTTGTTTTTCTTTCCTAATTCTTGAATATGGTTTAAGTATTCATATTCGGTCATTGGAGCGTCCAAATCTAATTCATTTTTTAAACGAATATTGTCGGGCACAGTTTCAAAAATTAATTGGTCTAATGATTCAATACCAATAGTTTTAAACATATGATTTAAGTCCGACTCACGAGGACCTAAATGTCTTAAAGCGAATGCATCATTTCTCATTTTACAAAAAAGTGTATAAGTGTTTGTATGTGTTGTTTTTCGCTCACAAAAGTAATTATTAATCTTCTAATAATCTTGTAAACAAATACTAAATTTCGTGTTTTTATCAACTAAAACGAAGTCTTATTAACAGATTGTTTATTTTTGTGGAATGAATGTATTGAAGAAAACCATCGATTTTTATATTAATAGCAGTCTACACGTGGCTTTATCTGCCTTTTCTTTGGTGTTAATGACTGATTTTTTTTTCAATATAGACACGGGTTATTCGGTGGCTTTCTTTGCTTTTTTTGGTACAGTTGTAGGCTATAATTTCGTGAAATACGATGCTTTAGCAAGGTTAAACAAATTAAAAATCAAAAACGAATTGAAAGGCATTGTTCTTTTGAGTTTTTTTTCGTTTTTGGCTTGTATTTACTTTTTTTGGCAGTTGAGTTGGGTTACTAAAACCACTGCTTTTGCTTTTTTGGGACTAACGTTGTTATATACTTTACCTTTTTTTCCTAACAGACAAAATGCAAGAAATTGGAAAGGAATTAAGATTTATATTGTTGCTATTACTTGGGTTGGTGTGACGGTTATTTTGCCTTTATTTGAAGCCAATTTTTCTTTTTCAACGGATGTCTTTTTAATGGCTGTGCAACGTTTTTTACTTATTTTTCCAATGGTTTTAGTCTTTGATATTGTAGATGTCAACAAAGATGATGTTCATTTGCAAACCGTTCCCCAACAAATAGGAGTGAAGCAAACTAAAAAAGTAGGTTATTTGTTGTTAGCGTTGCTTCTGGCTTTGGAGTTTTTTTATACGGATAATCATCATTTTTTACCACTGTTTTTTAAACTTTTGGTTTGCATAACGATTGCTCTGTTTCTCTATTTCGCTAATGAAAATCGTTCCCGATATTATGCGTCGTTGTGGTTGGAAAGTGTTCCAATATTGTGGTGGTTGGTGTTGGTTTTGTCGGAAAAATTATAAATTCTTTTCAACATGAATGTTATGCTTCGTCTTTAGTAGTTTTGATTAAACTAATTCCGGTTAAGAAGAATACAAAACCTAAAACCCCATAGATTATTAAGGTTCTAATGTCTTGATTGCTTCCAGAAGTCATTGAAAAAAGGTAAGCCGTATATATTAATCCACCGATTCCAAGAGCCGTAAGGATTGTTCCAAATATTCTTTTAAGATTCATAATTTTTGTTTTTAGTGATTTATCAAAAATAGGCATCTTATTTCTCTAGTATATTATATGATTTTAATAGAATGTTTCAGATTTTCCACCAATTTCCAATTCAATAAACTGCTTTCATATCCTATTAAAAACTAAAAAATAATCCCAACAAATTCTGCAACTTATTGGGATTATTAAATTTAGCCGTTAATTACAATTCCCTGTTCTACTTGGTTTTGGTTGGCTTTTCGCTTTCCTCTGAAGAAAAAGTATAAATTTAAGAATAACATTACACCTAGATAAATTGAGAAACCACCAATTTTATAACTCAATTCTTCAATTAGTGATTGATACGTGTTTTTGTGTAAACTCATTTCTAAAATTCGTAAAGCAAATCCTAAATTTAATAGATAAAATCCAGTTTCAAATAGTTTATTAGTTGCATTCGCAATTTCCTCTCTTCCTTTAAAGATATCAAGCATAAAAACTTTACTATTTCTAAAAAGTGTCTTTGAAACATAATAAGTAAGAAATAGTACAACAGGAAGGTAAATTGCATAGCCGATTAAAATTTTTGAAGTTTCCATAATGAGTGAGTTTAGATTAATTTTTTGATGTAATTCGTTAGTAAAATAATATTGATATAATGCATAATTGCAATGGTGATAATGATGATTGCCGATTTTGAAGTAATAACCTCAATTAATTGTATAGAATTTTCAATGGGTTGCCAAGAAATTAGTGTCATGGCACAATAACCAATGTTCAATAAATAATAGCCAACCAATAATAGTTGATTTATTTTCTGACACAATTCTTCGTGATTGGGAAGCAATTGCGACACGTAGATGTTTCCGTTTTGATAACAAATTTTCCCAACTCTTGCGATGATAATGCCTGTGATACTTAAATAGATGAGGTAGGCGATGATGTTGAGGTTCATAATTTTTCCTTTTGAGAGTAAATAATTATGGAAATATAAATGCAAAGTGCTAAGGGTGTAAAAAATAATGGCCAAGTAAGAGCATCAATGTAGTTTACATTCACGTTATAATACCACAGAATGAAAAAAGTTACCACCAATATGAAATATATTTTTATGTGAATATTTTCTTTATATTTTATCCAGAAAATGATTCCAACAATAATTTGTAGTAAACCTGTTAGCATTGTTGAATAAGCTGATAAATATAAACTGATTGGTTCTACAATACCCAAAACTCCAAGAAATAATGGGATTGTGATTGCAATTGAATTAGTTAATTTTAAATTTTCCATCTTATCTATTATTTTAAACTTTCAGAAATAAGTGAAAGTAGTTGTTAAATTTTTTTAGTTTATTTTAAAAGAGTTACTTCATGATTTTAACGACCAATTTTGCCAACCAATTGTCTTTGTATTCTGTGATTTTATCCAAAACGTTGTCTGCTTTTAACACGAAATCATAGAGTTTTGAAGTTTGTTCTACAAAATGTTTTTCTTCAGCCGTTTGATCTGATTTGATGGAAGAAACTTCTTTTAAAACTTTTAAAGCAGGTTTAATTTCTCTTTTACTTCTTTCTCTTGAAATTTTCACAGCCAATTCATCCAAATCTTTTTCGGCTGTAAAGAATTCTCTTCTTTCTCCCGCTTTGTATTCTTTGTAAACAATTCCCCAATCCATTAATGCTCTTAAATTCATAGATGCGTTCCCACGAGAAATTTGCAATTCTTCCATAATATCTTCCATAGAAATCGGTTCGTGCGAAACCATTAACAAAGCGTGGATTTGAGCCATAGTTTTATTAATTCCCCATTGTGAACCTAATGCTCCCCAAGTTTGTACGAATTTATTTTTTGCTTCTTTGAATTCCATTTTGATGTTTATTTCATTTTTGCTTCAACAAAGATATATAAAAGTTTTTAAACTTTCAAAAATAAATGAAAGATATTTTTAAAACTTATCCGAAGTTTTTTTCTTCGGATGAGTTTATTATGAATTGTTTTTTAGAAACCAGTAAATCATCTCTTCACCTTCTTTTTTTTTAATGAAATTAAGTTTTTTCAACAATTTTATAGATTGAAGATTATTTATGAAACAGTTAGCTGTTATTTCTTTTATACAGTCAAAAGTAAATGCCCATTGAATAAGCTGTTTAGAAGCTTCTTCTGCATAACCATTTCCTCTTTCTTCTGCTATGATTCCATATCCTAAATCGATACTTTGAGTTTCGCTATGAAATCCTTTAAAACCTAAATCTCCAATAATTTCGTTAGTATTTTTTTTAATAATAAGCCAAGATTCAAAACCTGTAGCATAATTATTTTCTGATAAATTTTTCAGAATTCTTGGAACTGTTTCCAAAACATCTTTATCGGGCCAGCTTTTACCTTTAGTGTAACCTTTATTATAGAGTAAGTCGAAATTTCCTACTAGAATGTTTTCACATATTTCTATTGTGTAAGGAATCAGAATTAAGCGATCTGTTTCTAATTTTTCAATTTTCAGTGCTTCTAGTTTCAAAATATTATTTTACGATTTATAAATTTTGGTCGAATTTTACCGAATTCAATTCTACAACAAACCTGCGCGTTTCAACAAGGCTTCCACTTTAGGTTCCTGACCTCTAAATTTTTTATACAATTCCATTGGTAATTCCGTTCCACCTTTTGAAAGCACATTTTCTTTGAATTTTGTTGCGACTTCTTTGTTGAAAATTCCTTTTTCTTGGAAGTAAGCAAAAGCATCCGCATCCAAAACTTCGGCCCATTTATAACTGTAATAACCGGAAGAATAACCGCCTTGAAAAATATGAGAAAACGAAGTACTCATACAGTTTTCAGCCACATCTGGATATAAATTAGCAAATGCCATCGCTTGTTTTTCAAACGCTTTCACATCAGTAATTTCTTGAACTTTAGCGTGATAACTCAAATCTAAAATACCGAAACTCAATTGACGCAAGGTTGCCATTCCTTCTAAGAAACTAGCACTTTCTTTGATTTTTTCCACATATTCTTGCGGAATAATTGCTCCCGTCTCGTAATGTTTGGCAAACAAAGCTAATGCTTCTGGTTCGTAACACCAGTTTTCCATTACTTGACTTGGTAATTCTACAAAATCCCAATAAACGGATGTTCCTGATAGACTTGGATAAATGGTGTCGGCCAACATACCGTGTAAAGCGTGTCCAAATTCGTGAAATAATGTGGTTACTTCATTAAAAGTTAATAACGAAGGTTTTGTTTCTGATGGAGGCGTAAAATTACAAACAATAGAAACGTGTGGTCTTTCATTTTCTCCATCTTTTACATATTGTGGTTTGTAAGATGTCATCCAAGCACCATTTCGTTTTCCTTTTCTTGGGAAGAAATCCGCATAAAATACGGCTACAAAATTGTCATTTTCATCTGTTACTTCGTAAGTTGTAACATCTTGATGGTATTTGTCAATATCAAAAACTTCTTTGAATTTGATTCCAAATAATTTTTCAGCAATCGTAAAAGCTCCGTTTAAAACATTTTCTAATTTAAAATACGGTTTTAAAAGTTCATCGTCTAAATTGAATAATT
Organism: Flavobacterium psychraquaticum; assembly: GCF_034497725.1. Lineage (NCBI taxonomy): Bacteria > Pseudomonadati > Bacteroidota > Flavobacteriia > Flavobacteriales > Flavobacteriaceae > Flavobacterium > Flavobacterium psychraquaticum. The sequence goes on along the minus strand of NZ_JAXKVR010000021.1, from coordinate 64,019 downwards.
TCTGTTTTAATTTTTCAGCATAATAAGAACCATCCCATTTTTCTAATTGTTCAATGCCATCAATTTCCTTCGCGAAAGCGGCTAATTCTGAAAATTCTTTCAAAGCAGCTGGTTTTGCTTTTTCTAATAAGTCATTTAAAAAAGCTTGTACTTTTTCTGGGTTTTGTGCCATTCGTTCTTCCAATACAAAATGCGAATGCGAAGCATAACCTAATAAATTAGCTCTTTTATGACGCAAAGCAACAATGTTCTTTACATTTTCTTGATTGTCAAATTCATTATTTTTAAATGCTTTCTTTCCCGCTGCGATTGCAATTTCTTTTCGCAATTCACGATTTTCAACATAGGTTACAAAAGGCAGATAACTTGGGAAATCTAAGGTGAAAACCCAACCTTCTAATTCTTTCGATTTGGCTAAAGATCGTGCCATTTCTTTGGTTCCGTCTGGCAGCCCTTTTAAATCTTCTTCATTCGTGATGTGCAATTGATAATTATTGGTTTCTGCCAAAACATTTTCTCCATAAGTCAATTTTAATTTGGCTAATTCCGTATCAATTTCGCGTAATTTCAGTTTATCTTCTTCCGAAAGTAAAGCACCATTTCTTGAAAAACCTTTAAATTTTTTGTCTAGTAATGTTGCTTGTTCTGTAGTTAAAGTCAAGTTGTCCTTTTGATCGTGAACTGCTTTTACCCTTTTAAATAAATCTTCATTTAAAGCAATATCATTACTGAAAGCAGTTAGCATTGGAGATACTTCTTGTGCGATTTTCTGCATTTCGTCAGAAGTTTCAGCGGAATTCAAATTAAAGAATATCGACGATAAACGGTCTAATTGCTCACCAGCATAATCTAAAGCTTCAATCGTGTTTTCAAATGTTGCAGTTTCTGTATTATTAGCAATTGCATTAATTTCATTACGAGCAAGTTCGATTGTTTTTTCAAAACCATTTTTATATTCTGAAAGATTAATCTTATTAAACGGTGCGGTATTGTGTTTTGATGTGAATTTTTTTAAAAAAAGTGTCATAAGATTTGGTTTTTACCGATAAAGTGTATAATTTTGACGACATAATGATGCAAAACATCCTTTTTGTCCCAATCAGAGAGAGTATAATTTTTTTATAGTTTTCACTTAATTGTGATCAGAAACCCCAAATTAGAGAGAGTTTGGGGTTTTTCTGTATTATAAACTTTCCGAAGCTTTTAAAACGACTTGTTTTAGATTTTCTTTGTAGGCAAGTATTTTATCCAAGATGTTTTTATCGTGACTTCCGATGATTTGTGCTGCTAAGATTCCTGCATTTTTTGCTCCATTTAAAGCTACGGTTGCCACCGGAACTCCGCCAGGCATTTGTAAAATTGATAAAACAGAATCCCATCCATCAATAGAATTACTTGATTTTACAGGAACACCAATTACAGGAAGAGGCGACATAGAAGCGACCATCCCGGGTAAATGAGCAGCGCCACCAGCACCAGCAATTACCACAGAAATTCCACGAATATGTGCGTTTTTACTGAAATCAAATAACTTCTCAGGTGTTCTGTGAGCCGAAACGATATCTACTTCCGTTTCGATTCCGAATCCTTTTAATATATCGATGGCATCTTGCATTACCGGCATATCCGAAATGCTTCCCATTATTATTGCTACTTTACTCATTTTTATGTTTTTTTTTTTTTGACACGAATTGTATAAAATTATTTCGTTCTAATTCGTGCAGTTGATGTTATTTTTTCTGACTAATCACCCGAATACTATTCTTCACTTCTTCTGCGATTCTTCTAGCTTCCGTCATATTTTCGTTGACAATGGTTACGTGCCCCATTTTTCTAAAAGGTCGTGTTTCTCTCTTTCCGTAAATATGAGGAGTTACGCCGTCAATTGCCATTATTTTTTCAATGTTTTCATAAACCACTTGACCAGAATAACCTTCTTCACCCACTAAATTTACCATAATTCCGGCAACTTTACTAGCTGTATTTCCTAAAGGAAGGTTCAAAATAGCACGCAAATGATTTTCGAATTGCGAAGTATAACTTGCTTCAATGGTATGATGGCCCGAATTATGAGGTCTTGGTGCTACTTCATTTACAAGAATTTCGTCGTCTTCCGTTTGAAACATTTCAACCGCTAATAATCCTACGTGATGAAACGCTTCGGAAACTTTTAAAGCGATTTCCGTTGCTTTTTTGGCAACTTTATCATCAATGCGAGCCGGACAAATAACATATTCCACTTGGTTGGCTTCCGGATGGAATTCCATTTCCACAACCGGGTATGTTTTTATTGCTCCTGAAACTGAACGAGCAACTATTACTGCTAATTCATTTTTAAATGGAATCATATCTTCAGCAATACATTCCACATCCGGAAGTTTTACTAAATCTAAAGCAGAACGGCATACTTTTACGCCATTTCCGTCATATCCAAATTGAGCACATTTCCAGACAAATGGAAATTCTAATTCGTCTTTTTTTAGTGCATTGTGTAAATCATTCAAATCAACAAAACGCAAATGTTTTGAGGTTGGAATATCATTCGCAACATAATAATCTTTTTGTTTTCCTTTATTCTGAATTAAACGTAAGGTTTTTGGCGATGGAAAAACCGCTAAACCTTCTGCTTCTAATTTATCTAAAGCTTCTAGATTTACGTTTTCAATTTCGATTGTTAATAAATCGACCATTTTCCCAAATTGATAAACGGTGTCAAAATCCATTAAACTTCCTTTGTAAAAAGCATTGCAGCCAAATCGTGCCGGTGCTTCTTCACTTGGGTCTAACACTAAAGTTTGAATATCGAATTTTCGGGTATCAGCAACGATCATTTTGCCTAACTGTCCACCACCTAAAATCCCTAATTTAAAATCAGAAGAAAAATAATTCATTTTGCTGTAGCTATTTTTATCAGACTCAAACTTTCGTTTCGCTTGAGTCATTTTTTGTTGTGTTTAGGCAAAGATAAACAATTGATATTTCGTTACAATAGTTTTAAATAATCTTTTGGATTGCAACGATTGTCTATAAAGAGTAGTACTGTTATTTTTTGAAGATTTTCGTCAAATTCGTAAGAAAAAGAAGCATTTTTGTGCACTACAAATTTTCGAATAGTCGCATTAAACGGTTTGCCTAATTGAGGATTGACTAATAATCGTTTTTGAGTTTGATCTATGATGTCAATAAAATTTTGAAGTATTTTATAGTTCCATTTAAAAAGTATAAATTCCGAGACGTCTAAGAATGATATTCTTCCTTCTTCTGAAGTTTGAATTTCAATCATTTTAAACCATATTTTTCTCTTACTTCATTCAAAACATTTTCAAAAGAATGTATTTTTCCTTCTTTTGCACTTTGTTGTGATTTTTCAAGTAACTTCAAAATCAACTCTTTTCCTTCATCAGAATTATCCCAAGTTTCATCTCGTGTGACATCATTATAAAGTTTAGAAATAAAATCATCCGAGGTTGACTCTTCTATTCTTTTGATTAAAGCACGTTTTTTTTCTTGTAAATTCATTGTGGTTGTAATTGATTATCAAATATATAAATTATTTTAATTTCTTCAAAATATTTCGAGCACAAGTCTGATAGGCTGCAGAATGGTTATAAGCGTCTTGTGAAATAATCGGTTTCAATTCTTCATAAATCCAATCGTATTTCTTTCCAAAAACAAAAAGAGCTTTCATCGCGTAAACTTTTGAAGCCACTTTTTCATCCTGAATCAATCGGTCAATTAAATTTTCAATAATGTTGTGTTCTTGCTCTTGTGAGAGGTCAATACCGTTCTTTCGATTATTGCTTTTGGCTAATAAAAAACAAATTCGTGTAGCAGGTCGCACAGCAGAATCGTTTTTTATTTGGGGTAAAACTTCGCAAAATCTTTCAAGGTATGGAATAAATAGTTTCATTTTTTTTTCGCAAACTAAATCTAACGACCAAAAAGCCTTGGTATGCAATTCGTGATTGACATCAAAAGCAATATGAATGATTTCTTTTATGTTATTTTCATCCTTCATTGCAAAGTTACTAACCGTTTTTCGGCTCTTCACGTGGCAAGTACTTAGTTCAATTTTCGAATACATTTCAGATTTCATTCGGTAAATATACCAAATTTGCAAAAAAAGTTAAAATACTTTCTTTGAAATCCTTATGAGTTTACTAAATTTGTTACTTATTTTTAAATCTGACTAAAATTGATACAACTACACGACAAAAAGTTTGAAGTTTTTATTGCTGCTGAAGAAATAGACTTTGCTATAGCAAATATGGCCAAACAAATTGAAGATGATTTTTCTGATGACATTCCTGTTTTTATTGGAGTTTTGAATGGTTCTTTTATGGTAACTGCAGATTTATTAAAAAAATATAACGGTCTTTGCGAAGTTTCTTTTGTTAAAATGGCTTCATATGAAGGAATGGCAACGACGACAGAAGTGAAACAGTTGATCGGATTGAATCAAAATCTGGAAGGACGCTCGGTAATTATTGTTGAAGATATCGTAGATACCGGAAACACCATTGAAGAATTGAAAGCCATTTTAAAAGAACACAAAGTGAAACACTTTAAAATTGCCACACTTTTCTTAAAGCCAGAAGCTTATAAAAAAGACATCAAATTAGATTATGTAGGCATCAGAATTCCTAATAAATTCATTGTAGGTTTCGGATTAGACTACGACGGATTAGGTAGAAATTTAAAAGACGTCTATCAATTATCAGAATAACTAACTATTTTACAACACAAACATGATTAATATCGTATTATTTGGGAAACCAGGAGCGGGAAAAGGTACTCAAGCCGAATTTTTAAAGAAAAAATACAATTTAGTTCATTTATCAACAGGAGATATTTTTAGATTCAATATAAAAAATGATACTGAACTTGGCAAGTTGGCTAAAACCTACATGGATAAAGGTGATTTAGTTCCAGATGAAGTTACGATTAAAATGTTAGAAAGTGAAGTAGATAAAAATCCAGAAGTTGCAGGATTTTTATTTGATGGTTTTCCAAGAACAATTGCACAGGCAGAAGCATTAGATATGTTCTTACACGGAAAAAAGCAACAAATTACAGCAACAGTTGCATTAGAAGCTGATGATAATGTTTTGGTAGCACGTCTTTTAGAAAGAGGAAAAACTTCAGGACGACCAGACGATCAAGATGAAGTAAAAATTAGAAATCGTTATGATGAGTACAATCAAAAAACAGCGCCACTAATGCATTATTACCAAAAACAAGATAAATTTTATGCTGTTAATGGCATTGGTACGATACAAGAAGTTACTGCAAGATTAAACACAATTTTAGATTCATTATAGCATAAAATTACGTCAAAAAGATAAATTTCGAGCATTCGATTTTTTTTTGGATATTTGCACACAGAAAAGGAGCGATTTCCGTAATTTGGAATTTTAGCTCTTTTTTTTTAATTTTAATTATGGAAATCTTAATTATTCTCTTTTTGATTTTACTAAACGGCGTTTTCTCAATGTCGGAAATTGCTTTGATTTCAGCGCGTAAAAACCGTCTAGAAACAGCTGCAAAAAAAGGCAACAAAAACGCAAAAGTGGCTTTGGCTTTGGCTAATTCACCCAATGAGTTTTTATCAACTGTGCAAATTGGTATTACATTAATTGGAATTTTAACAGGTATATATTCAGGTGATAAAATTACTCGCGATGTGCAGCGTTTTGTTGCCAGTTTTGAAGTTTTACAGGCACATTCGGAATCGATTGCAGTGGGAATTGTTGTAATTGTGTTAACCTTCTTCTCGTTGGTTTTAGGCGAATTATTACCTAAACGAATAGGATTGAATCATCCAGAAGGCATTGCAAAAGCAGTTGCCGTTCCTATGAAATTGGTTTCAGTAGTTACAATGCCGTTTATTTGGTTATTAACCATATCAACTGATTTTTTATTAAAAGTGCTTCAAATTAAACCATCTGCTGACGGAAAAGTTACAGAGGAAGAAATTAAAGCCATTATAAAAGAAGGAACAGAGGTAGGGGAAGTTCAAGAAATTGAGCAAGATATAGTGGAACGTGTTTTTCATATTGGGGACAGAAAAGTTAATTCCTTAATGACGCATCGAAGAGCAGTAGACTATTTGAGTTATAACGATTCACTTGAAACAATCAAAAAGAAAGTTTTAAATGATTTACATTCTGTATATCCGGTTTGTGCTGATAACTTAGACGAAGTTGAGGGAGTTGTTTCTTTGAAAGATTTATTTGTAGGATTTGAACAAGGGGATTTTAATTTGGACGCTATTACAACGGATCCTGTTTATTTTATAGAACATACTTCAGCATACAAAGCTTTAGAAACTTTTAAAAAATCGAAAGTGCACTATGCTTTAGTAACTGATGAGCACGGTATTTTTCAAGGTATAATAACTTTAAATGATATTTTAGAAGCTTTGGTTGGTGATGCAGCAGATTTTTATCAAGATGAATTTAAGCTAGTAGCAAGAGAAGATGGTTCGTGGTTGGTTGATGGACATTATTCTTTGCACGATTTCTTAACCTATTTCGATATGGACGAGCAAATTGGCGATTATAATGTTACAACTGTAAGTGGATTGATTGTGACAGAATTAGGAATAATCCCAAAACAAGGACAAAAATTAATTTGGAATAAGTTAAACTTTGAAGTGATTGATATGGATGGCGTAAAGATTGACAAAGTTTTAATTACAACAATAAAAGAATAATAATAAAGCGTTCAATGTTCTGTATTAAATTATGACGCGCATTGAAAAAATAAATTGTCAGAAGTACTAAAATTGTTTTTAAGATTTTGAAAACAATACATATAAAACACTGGCAGAATACCAAGAAAAGATGACAGAAGGAAATTTTGTAGATTACGTTAAAATATATGTTTCTTCCGGTAAAGGAGGGAAAGGCTCGTCGCATTTGCATAGGGAAAAATTTATTGAAAAAGGGGGTCCAGATGGAGGAGATGGAGGTCGCGGAGGTCACGTATATATCAGAGGAAACAAAAGTCTTTGGACATTATTTCATTTGAAATTTGTAAAGCATATGCGTGCGGGTCACGGTGGTGATGGTGGAAGTTCAAGAAGTACCGGTAGTGACGGAGAAGATAAATATGTTGAAGTACCTTTAGGAACCGTAGTAAAAGATCAGGAAACAGGTGATGTTTTGTTTGAAATCACCGAACACGATGAGGTTAGGGTTCTAGCGGAAGGCGGAAAAGGTGGTTTAGGAAACTGGAATTTCAGAAGTTCTACCAACCAAACTCCGCGCTATGCACAACCAGGTATGCCGGTAAAAGAAGTGGATGTAACTTTAGAATTAAAAGTATTAGCAGATGTTGGTTTAGTAGGGTTTCCAAATGCAGGAAAATCAACTTTACTTTCGGTGTTAACTTCAGCAAAACCAAAAATTGCGGATTATCCCTTTACTACCTTGAAACCAAATTTAGGAATTGTAGCTTACCGCGATTTTCAATCGTTTGTAATGGCCGATATTCCTGGAATCATTGAAGGTGCAGCCGAAGGAAAAGGGTTAGGTCATTATTTCTTGCGTCATATTGAACGAAATTCAACGTTGTTGTTTTTAGTTCCAGCTGATGCCGAAGATATTAAAAAAGAATACGAAATTCTGTTAGATGAATTACGTCGTTACAATCCAGAAATGTTAGATAAAGACCGTTTGGTAGTTATCTCAAAATGTGATATGCTCGATGACGAACTAAAATCGGAATTGAAAAAACAATTAGATAAAGAATTTAAAGGAACTCCTTACTTGTTTATTTCGTCAGTAGCTCAGCAAGGGCTTCAAGAGCTGAAAGATAAATTGTGGCAAATGCTGAATGCCGATTCAGAATAAGCAGTTTAAAATAGATAAGAAAAAGCATCTCAAATATAGAGGTGCTTTTTTTGTTTGTAGCGATACTTGTAATAAAAAGTTAAAGTTAAGATAATTCAAACCCTTTTTAAATTGATAATTATATTGAAATCTTATTTTTAAGTATATTCGCAAGACAATTTAAAAGAGACTTATTTATCATGAAAAAATTATTATTATTTGTTGTTTCTGCAATTATGCTTGTGCCAGCTTCGGTAAAAGCAGATGAAGGAATGTGGTTTTTAATGTTCATCGAGCGTTTAAATCACCGCGACATGCAAAAAATGGGCTTGCAATTAACAGCCGAAGAAATTTACAGCATCAACAACCACAGTTTAAAAGATGCTATTGTCCAGTTTAATGGTGGTTGTACTGCGGAAATGATTTCTAAAGATGGTTTAGTATTAACTAATCACCACTGTGGATATGACGCAATTGCAGAATTGTCTTCAGCAGAAAAAAATATTTTAAAAGATGGCTTCTGGTCTAAAAATAGAGCCGAAGAGTTAAAACCATCTAGTTTATATGTTCGTTTTTTTGTACGTATGGATGATGTTTCGAAAAGAATTTTAGCTGTGGTAAATTCGTCAATGAATGAATTAGACAGAGAAAAGGCAATCAACCAAGAAATTGCCAAAATTGAAAAAGAAAATAATGAAGGTGGAAAATATACAGTTTCGGTTCGTCCATTCTTTCAAGGAAATGAATATTACTATTTTGTTTACCAAGATTATAAAGACGTACGTTTAGTAGGAACTCCTCCAGAAAGTTTAGGGAAATTTGGTGGTGACACTGATAACTGGGAATGGCCTCGTCATACTGCAGATTTCTCTATGTTTCGAGTTTACGCAGATGCAAATGGAGACCCAGCAGATTATTCTCAAAATAATGTGCCTTTAAAACCAAAACATTATTTACCTGTAAATATTGGAGGTGTTCAAGAAAATGATTTCGCAATGATTTTAGGTTATCCTGGAAGAACAAACCGTTGGATGCCAGCAGGTGGAATTGATCAAAATGTAAAATTTGCTTACCCAGCTTGGGTTGAAGGTTCTAAAACGTCAATGGATGCTATGAAGAAATATATGGTAAAAAGTGATGAGATAAACCTAATATATGCTTCAAAATACGCAGGTGTAGCAAATTATTGGAAAAACCGTCAAGGAATGATTGATGCTTTGTCGAAATTCGGTACGGCTAAGTCGAAAGCGGTTCAGGAAGCTAAATTTAACAAATGGGCTAATAAAAAAGAAAATAAAGCAAAATACGGCAATGTTGTTTCTAATATCAATAAGTATTACGCTTTGACTAATGAAAAATCACGTCATGATAATTACATGATGCAATTGTTTAGATCATCTGCTTTTGGAACTGTAAGTAGAGGTTTAGGACGTCAGTTAGAAGCGTATGCTAAAGCAGATGCTACTAAAAGAGCGCAAATGAAACCTGGGATTTTAGAAATGGTCGAAGGAATGCACAAAGAATTACACCTCCCGGCTGAAAAAGAAATGTTAGCAGCACAATTGAATTTATATGCTAAAAAAGCAGGATATTCTTTAGCGCCAATGGTAGAAAAATTAGCGAAGGAAAATAATGGTGATTTTACTAAATATGTAAACGACGCTTTTGATGCAAGTATTTTTACTTCGGTAGAAAAAGTGAAAGCATTTTTAGAAACACATTCAGAAGCTATGGTAACGGGTGATCCTTTATATGTTTTAACGAATGATATGTTAAATCATTATAACTTTAGAAGTCAGGAATTAATGACCGCTCAAAATGATTTTGGCGCATCGTTCCGTTTACTAGTAGAAGGTTTGAGAGAATCTAAAATTGGTGAAATTAAATATCCAGATGCAAATTCAACGTTACGTTTAACTTATGGCAAAGTTCGTTCTTTGCCAGCAGACAAACGTAATGACGCTTCAATCAATAACTACACAACTTTAGAAGGTCAAGTTAAAAAATATAAAAAAGGTGATGCAGAATTTGACTTACCTACAAGAGTATTAGAAATGAATGCTGCTAAAGATTTTGGTCGTTATGCTGATAAGGACGGAACATTACACGTGAATTTCTTAACTGATAACGATATTACAGGTGGAAATTCTGGTTCTCCAGTTTTAAACGGAAAAGGTGAATTAATCGGTCTAGCATTTGATGGAAACATTGAAGCTATGGCAGGTGATGTAATCTTCGATAGTAAATTACAAAGAACAATCAATGTTGATATTCGTTATGTATTGTGGGTAATTGATAATTTCTCCGGTGCGAAACACATCGTTGATGAAATGACAATTGTAAAGTAATTTGCAAACGAAATAAAATTTAAAACGACTTGAGCAATCAAGTCGTTTTTTTATACATAAAAACTAAAATCATTTCACTATTTTTGGAGAATGAAATTTATCCATTTACTTTTTCTTTTATGGCCGATATTTTTGCTGTCCCAATCTCATTTTGAGAAAGGTGAAAAACTCTATGCGCAAAAGAAATATATTGGAGCTGAAAAAGAATTTCAAGAAATTTTAAAATCGCAACCCAATCATTCAAAAACGATTGAATATTTAGGTGATATCGCAGGAATTCAGAAAAACTGGGATGAAGCCATTTTGTATTATAAAAAGTTGAAATCGTCATTTCCCACAAATGCAACATATTGGTACAAATATGGTGGCGCAATGGGAATGAAAGCTAAAGAATCGAATAAATTTAAAGCATTAGGAATGATTGATGAAGTGGAAGAATCTTTTTTAACTGCAGCAAAATTAGATGAAAATCACATAGAAGCACGCTGGGCATTAGTGATGTTATATGTTGAACTTCCGGGTATTATTGGCGGAAGCGAAAAGAAATCACAGCGCTATGCCGCTGAATTAATGGCGCTTTCAAAAGTAGATGGTTATTTAGCTAAAGGTTATATTGATGTCTATTTTAGTCGCTATACAAAAGCCGAGAGCAATTACAAGAAAGCACACGAAATTGGCAATTCAAATACTACTTTTGAAAAATTATATGATTTATATTTGAATAAGTTAAAAGACAAAACAAAAGCGAATAAGTTAAAACAAGAATTCAAAGAATAGGTCAAAGTTTATAAGGTTTTGCGAAACCTACGCCTCTTAATCTTTTAAACTTACGAACTTTTAAACATAAAAAATGAGAACACATTTTATAGCTATTGGCGGTGCTGCAATGCACAATCTAGCATTAGCATTACATAATAAAGGATATCAAGTAACAGGAAGCGACGATGCAATTTTTGAACCCTCAAAGTCACGTTTAGCGAAAAAAGGCTTGTTGCCAATTGAAGAAGGTTGGTTTCCTGAAAAAATAACTACTGATATTGAAGCAGTTATTTTAGGAATGCACGCTAAAGCAGATAATCCAGAATTATTAAAAGCACAAGAATTAGGATTGAAAATTTATTCCTATCCTGAATTTTTGTTCGAACAATCGAAAAATAAAACCAGAGTTGTCATTGGTGGTTCGCACGGAAAAACCACGATTACTTCAATGATTTTACACGTTATGCATTATCATAATATCGAAGTCGATTATATGGTTGGTGCGCAATTAGAAGGTTTTGATACGATGGTTCATCTCACTGAAGATAACGATTTTATCGTTTTAGAAGGTGACGAATATTTGACTTCTCCAATTGATTTGCGTCCGAAATTCCATCTTTATCATCCAAATATTGCTTTGATTTCAGGAATTGCTTGGGATCATATTAATGTGTTTCCTACGTTTGATAACTATGTGGAGCAATTCAGTATTTTTACGAATCAAATCGCTCGAGGCGGCATTTTAATCTACAATGAAGAAGACGAAGTTGTGAAAAATGTGGCTGAAAATTCAGAAAATCCAATTCGAAAAATCGCATATCAAACGCCCAGTTATTCAGTAGAAAACGGAATCACACTTTTAGATACACCAGAAGGACCAATGCCAATTGAAGTTTTTGGAGCGCATAACCTTAGTAATTTAGCTGGTGCCAAATGGATTTGTCAAAATATGGGAGTAGACGAAGCTGATTTCTATGAAGCAATTGCCACTTTTAAAGGGGCTTCAAAACGATTGGAAAAAATTGCAGAAAGCAACGATAAGGTAGCTTATAAAGATTTTGCACATTCGCCAAGTAAAGTTTCAGCAACTACAAAAGCGGTGAAAGCACAATATCCGAATAGAAAATTAGTGGCTTGTTTAGAATTGCATACTTACAGTAGTTTGAATGCCGAATTCTTAAAAGAATACCAAGGTGCACTTGACGCAGCAGATGTAGCAGTGGTTTTCTATTCGCCAGATGCCGTAAAAATAAAACGGTTGGAAGAAGTAACTTACGATCAAATTGCACAATCTTTCCAAAAAGAAAACTTAATTATTTATACCAATCCAAAAGCGTTTAGAGACTTTTTATTTGCTCAAAATTTAGATAACTCAGCTTTATTGTTGATGAGTTCTGGTAATTATGGCGGATTGGATTTTGATGAAGTGAAAGGGTTGGTTAATTAGAAATTTGATTTTCAGATAAAAAAATGCTGTTTTGAGAAGCTGAATTCATTTCAACTTCTCAAATTAGTACATATTGATATGAATCTATAAGGCTAAATATTTAAAAATCAAGCTGTTATTTCTCGTATCTAAAATGCCCTACAATTTCCCAACTAAATAAGCAATCTTCTAAAACTTGTCCACCTCCAACATTGTGCACAATTAAATTCCGTTTTCCATCGGCGGATTTTTTATGAGTTACAATTCCAATATGTGGCATTTTTCCATTTATCATCCAAGTTACTAAATCACCTGTTTTATAATCGGAAGCATTTTCAGTGACTTTTAGTTTTTCTCCTTTTCGATCAAAAAACACTTCTAAATTCGGCACTCTTCTGTGGTCGATGTTTTTATCGGTACTTTTCAATCCCCAAGTTTTTGGATACAAATAGAAATTCGTCTTCATATCTTGATGAACTTCTTTTTGCAAGTCAATTCCCAAGTTTCGATAAACTCGAATGATTACATCCGTACAAACGCCCGTTTTTGCAGGGACATCGCCATTCGGATAGTTTATTGCAACATAAGACGATGTATAAACCACATCAGGATCAATTATCGAAAGTGCAGCATTGGATAATTTTTGATAAAAATCTGTAGGATTTTCTAAGCGTTTATTCTCGATTTTCAAATTAGAAGCAATATTAGCAACAGTTTTCGTTTTGCTTTCTTGACAAGTAACGGAAGAAATGGAAAAAATAGCTAATGCAATATATTTTATCATAAAATATGTGGTTTGAGACAATTCAAACGTAAATTGTAAGCTATTTATTTTGAGACTATTAAAAAAATGATTTAATTTGTTATTCTAAACGCCAAAATAAATTTTATGTATACGCCAATCAACCAATGGGCTGAAGACGATCGCCCACGTGAAAAATTTCTTCTCAAAGGAAAATCTTCCTTATCCGATTCCGAATTATTAGCTATTCTTATTGGTTCCGGCTCTCGAAACGAAAGCGCAGTGCAATTGTGCCAACGCATTTTGGCAGCATCCGAAAATAATCTTTCCACTTTAGGAAAAATGTCTATTGCGCAACTTATACAATTCAAAGGAATTGGCGAAGCAAAAGCAATTTCCATTGCCGCAGCATTAGAATTAGGAAGACGAAGAAGAAGCGAAGAAGCAGTTGAACTTAAGAAAATCACTTCCAGTAAAGCTGTTTTTGATATTATGCAACCTATAATTGGCGAATTGCCACACGAAGAATTTTGGGTTTTATACCTCAATAATTCTAATAAAGTAATTTATAAAGCGCAATTGTCAAAAGGAGGAATTACAGGAACAGTTGTAGATATTCGAATAATCTTCAAAATGGCTTTCGAACAAAATGCTACGGCTATTATTCTGACGCACAACCATCCGTCAGGAAAATTAATGGCCAGCGATGCAGATTTACAAATCACCAAAAGGATAAAAGAGGCCGGAAAAACACTAGAAATTCAAGTTTTAGATCATATAATAATTACAGAAAATGGGTATTTTAGTTTTCAAGATGAAAGTATTTTTTGATTTTTTAAGCACAAAACCATATAGTTTTTTATGAGCTTAGATAGGTACAATAAAATTTTTAAATGCACCCAACGTCAAGTTAAAATTCCACAAGAACAGATAATTATGCAAATTTTAAGATTTGCGAGTTTTTTTTCTAAAGGATAAGCCGTATTTTAGCACAAATTAAATATTATGAAAAATATAAAATTAGTAATAGTTGCAGTTTTATTATCAACTACTGCATTTTCTCAGTTTACACAAAAAGCCTTGCCTTATGCATATAATGCTTTGGAGCCTTTCGTAGATGCACAGACAATGGAAATTCACTTCAGCAAACATCATGCAGGTTATGTAAAAAATTTAAACGCGGCTTTAGCAGGTACAGGTGATGAAAAATTAAGTCTAAATGAAATTTTAGCTAAAGTCTCTACGATGAGTACCGCTGTTAGAAACAATGCAGGTGGTCATTACAATCACGAGTTGTTTTGGTCGGTTTTAACACCAGATAAAAACACCAAAATGTCTGCCGAACTAGAAAAAGCAGTAAACGAGACTTTTGGAAATGTAGAAGGTTTAAAAGAAAAACTAAATGCAGCTGGAGCTAGTCGTTTCGGTTCTGGATGGGCTTGGCTTGTAGTCACAAAAGAAGGGAAGTTAGTAGTGAGTTCAACTCCAAATCAAGATAATCCAATGATGGATAATGCAGAAGTAAAAGGAACACCGATTTTTGCAATTGACGTTTGGGAACACGCATATTACTTAAAATACCAAAACAAAAGAGGTGACTATTTAGCGGCTTTATGGAGTGTTGTTAATTGGGTAGAGGTCAGTAAACGTTACAAAGAAGCTAAGAAATAGCTGACTGTTTCAAATCTTTGACCTATATTAAACTTTTATACGTTTATGATTTTAGAAGTAAAAAAGCCTTGTATTGAAAAATGCAGGGCTTTTTATTAGATTTTCTTTAAGAAATTTTACTTTCTATTTTATTATCTTGCGCTGCTGAACAAAAGCTATTAATGATAATGATTAATACTAAAAACATAAAATTCTCCTATTTAAAGGAACAAGAGTTTATTTTTCCTGATTTGCATTGCGAAGCGGGAAATACACTTCTAATTACAGGAGATTCGGGAAGAGGAAAAACAACTTATTTGCATATTTTAGCTGGATTGTTAAAACCAAAATCGGGTGAAATTCAAATCGATACAACGGATGTTTTAGCGCTTTCCGAAAAAGAAACAGATAAATTTAGAGGAAAGAATATTGGCGTGGTTTTTCAAAAATCATACTTTATTGCAGCGCTAACAATTTTAGAAAATTTAGAGATGGCTAGTTGGTTAGCAACCGGTAAAAAGAATACCGATCGTGCTAAGAAATTGTTGCAACAATTAGGTATTGAAAATCAATGTCCGAAATTGCCTTCGCAATTGAGTATTGGACAACAACAGAGAGTTTCTATTGCTCGCGCATTAATGAACGAGCCAAAAGTCTTATTAGCAGACGAGCCAACATCAAGTTTAGACGATAAAAATGCAGAGAAAGTAATTGAATTGCTTACTTTTTTGTCTAAAGAATATAAAGCAGCTTTGTTAATTGTAACGCACGATAGCCGAATTAAAGAAAAGTTTACCAATAAAATTACTTTAGTATGATCGCAAAATTAGCGTGGAGAAATATTTTGTTCAAACCTTTAAATACCATCTTGAGTATTGTTTTGTTAACCTCTAGTGTTGCCATTATTACTACTTTGATTTTAGTAGAAAAACAGTTTGAAGAAAAATTTTCGAGTAATATTGAAGATGTCGATTTGGTTTTGGGAGCACAAGGAAGTCCCTTGCAATTAATTTTATCTTCGGTTTATCAGGTCGATGCACCAACAGGAAACATCAATTACGATTCTGCCAAGGTTTGGATGCAAAATCCGTTTGTGGAGAAGGCAATTCCATTAGCTTTTGGAGACAATTATCGCGGTTATAAAATTTTAGGAACTACTCCTGATTACTTAGGAAAATATAAAGCAACGTTAGCCGAAGGGAAAATGTTTAAAAATAATTTTGAAGTTGTAATTGGAAGCGATATTGCTCAAAAATTAAATTTTAAGATTGGAGATGAGTTTTTCGGTTCTCACGGCGATGCTGAAGAAGGTGAAGTGCACGATAATTTTGCCTATAAAATTGTAGGAATTGCAAAACCAACGGGAAAAGTGGTAGATAATTTAATCTTATGTACAATTCCAAGCGTTTGGCAAATGCATCACATTCACGAAGAAAATCCCGCGCACGGAGAAGAAGGTCACGTGCATGTTGATGCAGAAGAGCCGCATAGTACTGATTTGACTTTGGACGAACCAAATATGGAAATAACCGCAGTTTTATTGAAGCTTCGCAATCAAATGGCAAAATTAACTTGGCAAAGAATTGTACCTCAAAATACAAAAATGCAAGCAGTTTCTCCTGCTTTCGAAGTAAATAGATTGTTTGGTTTATTCGGTATAGGAATTACTGCTTTGCAATATTTAGCTTATGGAATTATGTTAATTTCAGGAATCTCCATTTTTATTGCTTTATACAATACCCTAAAGGAACGAAAAAACGAATTTGCTTTAATGCGTGTCAACGGAGCCAAGCGATTACAGCTGCTGAAAGTCGTAATGATTGAAAGTATTTTGCTTTGTGTTGTGGGATACGTTTTTGGCACAGTTTTGGGAAGAGTTGCCATAAGCTTATTATCGAAATCCTCCGAAGCTGATTTTAAAATGAGCTTTAATCCGTATGAATTTCTTTGGGAAAAGGAAGGAACATTATTTTTACTAAGTATATTTGTAGGCTTTATTGCAGCTTTAATTCCTGCTATAAAAGCATATAATTTAAACATTTCAAAAACATTAGCCAATGCGTAATTATTTAAAAGTAGTTTTAGCTTTAGTCGTATTTATTTCTTTAATGAGTTTTCAGAAAAATTCAAATTCGGAAAAAACGACAGTTTCCTCAACTTCGGCTGCAATTGCTGCGGATACTTTAACTTGGAAATTATTAGGAGACATTAAATTTATTCGCAAAAAACACGCTACTTATGGTGAGGTGGAATTTCCACAAGTGAATATAAAATTAAAACAATACCACAATAAAACCGTTTATTTAACTGGTTTTATTGTACCTATCGATTCTAAAAATTATGCGTTGAGCAAAAACGTATTTGCATCTTGCTTTTTCTGTGGGAAATCAGGACCAGAAACAATTACAGGATTAAAATTTAAAGGAGGTTTTCCAAAATTGAAAACGGATACATATTTAACGATTAAAGGAACTTTTAAAGTAAATGAAAGCGATGTTGACGACTGGATTTACAACATCGAGAATGCCGAAATTGTTTCTAAAATATAAATAAACTTGCAAGATTTTAAACATAAAAAACACCTATTTTTTGATCTAGATCATACGCTGTGGGATTTTGATAAAAATTCTAGTTTTGCATTTGATTCTATTTTTAAAGAGCAAGGGTACGAAATCAATTTAAATGATTTTTTGGAGGTTTATATTCCCAGAAACCATCACTATTGGAAATTGTACCAATTCAATCAAATTTCGCACGAAGATTTACGTTATTATCGTTTGAAAGATGTTTTTGATGTCTTAAAGTTTGAAGTTTCGGATGCTGATATTCAAAATATTTCGGAGGCGTATATTAATTATTTACCCAAGTTCAATCATTTATTTGATGGTGCAATTGAGTTGTTAGATTACCTGAAACCAAATTACAATCTACATATTATTACCAACGGATTCGCTTCGGTACAATCCAGAAAATTAAAAAACTCCAATCTCGAACAATATTTTGACACCATTACGAATTCAGAAATAGCGTGTGCTAAAAAACCGCATCGAAATATCTTTGAATTTGCATTATCTTTGGCAAAAGCTTCAAAAATGGAAAGCCTAATGATAGGTGATAGTTATGAAGCAGACATTATTGGCGCACAAGAAGCTGGAATAGAAGCGATATTTTTCAACGAACAAAACCTTGAAGTTGAGAAGGATGTGCTACAGATTAATCATTTATTAAAATTAAAAAACATACTTTAACATGAAAAAATTAGCGCTTTTAATACTTTTAGTAAGTTTTACTTTTACTTTTTCACAAGAGAATTATAAGTATATTGTTATTCCCAAAAAATTTAATTTTTTTAAGAATGCTAATGAATATAGTTTAAATGAAATTACTAGATCATTTTTTGTAAATGAAGGTTACGAAGTTTTTTATAGTGATGACGAGCTTCCTGTTGAACTGTCAGAGAATAGGTGTCAAGCATTATATATTGATGCGATTGAAGATAGTAAGATTTTTGTTACCAAAATTTATTTCGAAGTAAAGGATTGTAGAAATACGCTAATGATAAAAAGTGAAATAGGTACAAGTAGAGAAAAAAATTTTCAAAAAGCTTATAATGAATCTTTTAAGGAGTCATTGTCTTCTTTGAAAGGTAAAATTAATTTTAAAAAAAATACTTTAAATGATAATGAATTATCAGATTCTTTGAAAGTAATATTGACTAAAAAAAGTGCTACAGTTGTAGCCAATACAGTTAATGATGATAGTCTTTTTATAATTCCTACTTCTACAGGGTATAAATTAGTTAATGATAAACCTGAAATCATTTTTATTTTAAATAAAACTACTGATGAATATATATTTATAGCGCAAAAAAAATCTACATTTGGCGTTTTAATTAAGAAAAATACTAGTTGGTTTTTTGAATATTACGAAAATGATAAATTAGTTTCCGAAAAATTAAACGTAAAGTTTTAATATTTTCATTCTGTATACTAATAATCATAACGGTCTTTCCATCTGTTTTTTAAGAATTGACGCAATTCTTTTTCACGAGCATTTTCGCCAGGTTCAAAGAATTTAGTTGCAGAAATTTCGGTTGGTAAAAACTCTTGTTCGGCAAAGTTATTTGGAAAATCGTGTGAATATTTATATTCGTCACCATAGCCTAATTCCTTCATTAATTTAGTCGGTGCATTTCTTAAATGAATTGGAACTGGTAAATCACCAGTTTGTTTTACCATTTGTTGGGCTTTTCCAATGGCCATATAACTCGCATTACTTTTTGCAGAAGTCGCCAAATAAATCGCACACTGACTTAGTAGAATTCTACTTTCAGGATAACCAATTGTAGTTACCGCTTGGAAAGTGTTATTTGCCATAATCAAAGCTGTTGGATTCGCGTTGCCTATGTCTTCACTAGATAAGATTAACATTCTTCGGGCAATAAACTTTACGTCTTCACCACCTTCGATCATTCGGGCTAACCAATAAACGGCTCCGTTTGGATCGCTCCCTCGAATCGATTTTATAAAAGCCGAAACAATATCATAGTGTTGCTCACCTGTTTTGTCGTACAAAACGGTGTTTTTTTGAACTAACGCCATTACTCTTTCATTGGTGATTTCAATGGTTTCTCCATCGGTAGCATTAATGACTAATTCGAAAATATTCAATAATTTTCGGCCATCGCCACCTGAAAGACGCATTAAAGCTTCGGTTTCTTTTAAAATGATGTTTTTATTTCGAAGATCCGCATCAGTTGCAATCGCTCGATGCAATAAAGCTTCTAAATCTTCCTTTGTAAATGGATTTAAAACGTACACCTGACATCTTGACAACAAAGCTGGAATCACCTCGAAACTCGGGTTTTCTGTAGTTGCTCCAATTAATGTAATCCATCCTTTTTCAACCGCTCCTAATAAGGAATCTTGTTGGGATTTACTAAAACGATGAATTTCATCAATGAACAAAATTGGGTTTTTAGTTGTAAATAATCCACTACTTGATTTAGCTTTTTCAATTACTTCTCGAATATCTTTAACACCAGAATGAATCGCACTCAATTGAAAAAATGGACGCTTGCTTTCTTGCGCCATAATCTGGGCCAAAGTAGTCTTTCCGGTTCCGGGTGGTCCCCATAAAATTAAGCTAGGGATCAATCCTTTTGCTATTTGCTGGGTTAACGAACCTGTTGGACCAACTAAATGCAATTGGCTAATATATTCTGATAGTTGTTGTGGGCGAATTCTTTCTGCTAACGGTGCTTCCATTTTGTAAAATTACAATTTTATGACAAATGTGCATAATATAATCTTTGGCTTTATCTTTGAAGAGTTAAAGTGTATTAATCTTCCTTCAAATAAATGAGAAACCATCTTGATAATCCTTTTCAATATACAAAATCTGTAATTTTATTACCGATGTTGTTTGTATTGTCATTGTGGATGGTTTTTTGGTACGAACTTAAATTTAATCATAATTTATCGCATTTGGGGATTTACCCAAGGGAAACTTATGGATTAAAAGGAATTCTCTTTAGCCCGTTCTTACACGGTGATTTAGAACATTTGTCCAATAATTCAATTGCTTTATTTATATTATTACCCATTCTTCGGTATTTCTACAGAGAACAAACCTTTGCAGTGTTGCTTTTGGGAATTTTATTTTCAGGATTAGGAACTTGGCTTTTGGGCCGTCCAAGTTATCACATTGGTGCCAGTGGATTAATTTATGCTTTGGTAAGTTTTATCTTCTTCAAAGGAATTTTTACCAAATATTACCGGTTGGTAGCACTTTCATTTACCATTGTTTTGTTATATGGTGGAAGTGTGTGGTATATGTTTCCCAATATAAAAGAAGGTATTTCTTGGGAAGGTCATTTTGCTGGTTTTTTCGTAGGATTAGCTTTAGCCTTGGTTTTGAAAACACCTCAATTTAAAAACTCTATTTTTTACGATTGGCAAAAGCCAGATTTTAATCCGGAATTAGATCCGTTTATGAAAAATTTTGATGAAAAAGGAGCATTTAATCCGCCACCAAAACCAGAAGAAATAATAAAGGAATATTTCAGTTCGTCTATAAAAGTGATTTACGATTTTATAGGAAAAAAGTAAGTCAAAAGTTCAATTTCCTAATTAATCGGAAAATTGAACTTTTTATTTTTAATTACATTCTTTGTCTCAAAGCTTCATATAAAAACGCACCACAAGCTACAGAAACATTTAAAGACTCAATAGTTCCAAACATTGGTAATTTTGCTTTTTCATCAACGATTTTCAAAACAGAAGGATTTACTCCTCGATCTTCGCTACCCATAATAATTGCTACAGGTTCGTTTAAATTAATATCGTAAATATGACTTTCCGTTTTTTCAGTAGCAGCAACAGTTTTAACACCAGAACCTTGTAAATAGAAAATGGCATCTTTAATATGATCAACTTTACAAATTGGCACATTAAAAACTGCTCCAGCCGAAGTTTTTACCGTGTCTCCATTTACAGGAGCTGATCCTTGTTTTTGGATTATGATTCCACTTACACCAGTACATTCTGCTGTTCTGATAATTGCACCAAAATTACGTGCATCAGATAATTGGTCTAAAATAAGGAATAAAGGTTTTTTACCACTTTCTAAAGAAGCTTCTAAAGCACCTTCAACTAGAGTTTCTAAGGAAACAAATGAAATAGGAGCTATAGTAGCTACAGCACCTTGATGATTATTTGGAGTTAATCGGTTTAGTTTTTCAACAGGAACATACGAAAAGTTAACATTGTTTCTTTTCATTGCCTTCATCAAATCTTTCATTAAGTCGCTTTCTGCATCTTTCTGAATGAACACTTTGTCAATTTCTTTGTTCGCGTTAATCGCTTCAATAATTGCTCTAATCCCGAATATTTGATTCTCTTTTTCCATACGGCAAAGATATAATTTTAGTTTGGTTTTTTATGATAGTCTAATCGGGAATTAAAAATTCGTTTTAAAACTAATATGAACTATTGAATTTGATAGTTTTATGGTTTGGTCACTCGTGCTTCCGTTGGCATAAATTAAGTTTACTAATCCGTTTTTAGTAAAAAGTCCAAAACCAAAGCCCAGACCTAATAATTTACCTTCTATATTAGCAGTTTTGTCTTGAAAATAGCCATAATCAGTAATTGAATGTAGGTATAAATTCGATGCAACTAAATAACGAAACTCCGCCATAATTCCACTAAAAGCATTCGCTTGCAAGCTATTTTCATTAAATCCTCTGATCGAATTAATGCCTCCAAATCGATACAATTCATTAATCACATAACTATCGCTTTGCAGATAATAGGATTGATTTTTGATGAAAATACTATTCTTTGAATTGAGTTCTAAATGATGGCTCATTTCTAACTGCACGAAGGTTTGCTTAGTTTTATTTGCCTCAATAGTTCTATTTCCAGTTCCTAATTTTAAATTTACTTTCGTTTTTTCAGGAAAAATAAAATTAGCATTTGAAAAAGTCGTGTGTTCAAAACTTGAAGTTAAAAAAGTATTCGTAAAATTATTAATACTAAAGGAATTCGTATTTTGAATATCCGCCGAATTCGTTTTCTGATAACCCAAATAAGCTTTGGTGTTATACGAAAAGTAATAGCCCAAATTCAAATCGGTAATTGTATTCTGAAAAGTAGAATCTTGCTTAAAAATTCTCAAATTCGCTTTTACGCCAATCGGACTTTTAAATAAATAAGGCAATTCGGTACCTAAGTTGAACGAAGTTTGTTTGCTTCCGTCATTTTTCCAATACAAATTAAACTTTTCACCCGAATTAAATATATTCTGAAGTTGCAAATCCAAATAACCGTTAAAAACCAATTTACTTTCCTTGTCGTTAGAAAATCCAATAAAACCATCAAACTTATTAGGTTTCGATTTTTCTAAATACACATATATTTTAGTAGAATCCGTGGTGAATAAAATCTCTGGATATTTCAACTGATTTACAAATTGTAATTTATCGAACTCATCATTAATCTGTTTTAAATTATCCTGATTAAAAGTCGCTTTTTTTGCTTTTTTAGTAATTGCTTTTTTAATTCCAACCGGAAATTGATCGTAACCAACAATCACAATATCCGCAATATTTCGCTTGGAGTTTAATTTTAGCTGTAATTCTGAATATAAATTATTTTCAATTTTTTTTTGCTTGCTCAATTGTAAATTCGCCAGCGAATAGCCTTTCTTTTCTAAAAGGGCAATTTTCTCTTTCATAAAACGTTCAACAGCAGTAGTAGATAATTGAATTGTGTCTTTTTCAATTTGCAACAACTTTTTTTCCTCTTCAGAAAGATTACCTATATATATGGTGTTGTTTTTTATCGGTTTCCCAATGTTGTAAGTAAACACAAAACTACTATCATTTATCTTTTCTTGTTTCAAAAGTCGCCAATCAAAAAAACCGTTGTTGGTCAATTTAGTTTCCATTCTTTTTTGCTCTTCAAGAAGCAATGCCACTGTTTTATGCGTTTTCTCAAAAGCAAGGCTGTCTATCGTTTTTGTTGCTGTTGCGTCATTTCCGTCAATTTGCAAATAGAAATTTTGTCCAAAACTTATTTGGAAGAAAAAAAACGCGATACCTAAAAAAACTACTTTCATTGCTGTAAAGAAACGAAAAAAAGTAAAATATATTTCAAGGATTTTGGTTTAGTAATTATTTTTAGAAGTAGGAGCGAATGGTTCGGGCATTTTTGTGATCTTTGTTCCCGCTTTCTGTTGCAATCTTTTTCATAGCCTGCAATTTTAGCAATTGCAAGCCATAAAAAAGGATTTTCACGCCAATCGGGGCTAGGTGTTTTTTGTGTTTCTTTTTTGTAATCGAGTACGAATCAAAACAGTATAAAAATTACAACACAATAAAAAATACTAAAATACCGCTTGTAGAATAAAATATTATTCCTACATTTGCAACCCCGTAAAAAGCGGGAATTTTAAACAGTAAAAATTTTTAGTATTTAATTATGCCAACAATTCAACAATTAGTAAGACTAGGGAGAACCCAAATGACTAAGAAGAGTAAATCGGTGGCTTTAGATTCTTGTCCTCAAAGAAGAGGTGTTTGTACTCGTGTTTATACAACTACTCCAAAGAAACCAAACTCAGCAATGAGAAAGGTAGCTAGGGTTCGTTTAACAAACGGTAACGAGGTGAATGCATACATCCCTGGAGAAGGACACAATCTACAAGAACACTCGATAGTATTAGTTAGAGGTGGAAGAGTAAAAGATTTACCAGGTGTACGTTATCATATCGTACGTGGAGCATTAGATACTGCGGGTGTTGCAGGAAGAACACAACGTAGATCTAAGTATGGGGCGAAACGTCCAAAACCAGGACAAGCACCAGCACCAACTGGAAAGAAAAAGTAATTTTAAATCTTTTAAAGTAAAGACATGAGAAAAAGAGCGGCCAAAAAAAGACCCCTTTTACCGGATCCAAAATTTAACGATCAGTTAGTAACACGTTTTGTGAACAACTTAATGTGGGATGGTAAAAAATCAACAGCTTTCACAGTATTTTATGATGCATTAGAAATCGTAGAAAACAAAAAGCAAGATGCAGAAAAATCTGCATTAGAAATCTGGAAAGATGCATTAACAAATGTTATGCCTCACGTAGAGGTTCGTTCACGTAGAGTGGGTGGAGCTACATTCCAAATTCCAATGCAAATTCGTCCAGATAGAAAGATTTCTTACGCTATCAAATGGATGATTTTATATGCAAGAAGAAGAAATGAAAAATCTATGGCAGGTAAATTAGCGTCAGAAATCTTAGCTGCGGCTAAAGAAGAAGGTGCTGCTGTTAAGAAAAGAATGGATACTCACAAAATGGCGGATGCTAATAAAGCATTCTCTCACTTTAGATTTTAATTCATACAGAAATGGCTAGAGATTTAAAATATACAAGAAATATCGGAATTGCTGCTCATATTGATGCTGGTAAAACAACAACGACAGAGCGTATTCTGTTCTACACGGGAAAATCACACAAACTTGGTGAAGTACATGATGGTGCTGCAACAATGGACTGGATGGCACAAGAGCAAGAAAGAGGTATTACAATTACTTCTGCTGCTACGACTTGTGAATGGAATTTTCCTACTAAACAAGGTAAAGTGCTTCCGGAATCTATTCCTTACCACTTTAATATTATTGATACGCCAGGACACGTTGATTTTACTGTTGAAGTAAATCGTTCATTACGTGTGCTTGACGGTTTAGTTTTCTTATTTAGTGCGGTTGATGGTGTTGAGCCTCAGTCTGAGACTAACTGGAGGCTTGCTGATCAGTATAAAGTACCACGTATGGGATTTGTTAACAAGATGGACCGTCAAGGATCTAACTTTTTAAAAGTTTGTCAGCAAGTGAGAGATATGCTAAAATCAAATGCAGTTGCAATCACTCTACCAATTGGTGAAGAAGGTGATTATAGAGGTGTTGTGGATTTAGTTAAAAATCAAGCTATTGTGTGGCATAATGAAAATCAAGGGGCTACTTATGATATTATCGATATTCCAGCTGACATGTTGGATGAGGTAAAAGAATACAGATCAATACTTATTGAAGCAGTTGCAGATTATGATGACAACTTGTTAGAGAAATTCATGGAAGATGAAAACTCTATCACTGAAGAAGAAATCAACAAAGCTTTAAGAGCTGCAACTATTGATATGGCAATCATACCAATGACTTCTGGTTCTTCTTTTAAAAATAAAGGGGTTCAATTTATGTTAGATGCGGTATGTAAATACTTACCATCTCCAATGGATAAAGAAGGTATTGAAGGAATTCATCCTGATGATGCTGAATTATTAGAAGAGGATCAAAAGAAAATTTTACGTAAGCCAGATGTTAAAGAGCCTTTTGCTGCTTTAGCATTTAAAATTGCTACTGACCCATTCGTAGGTCGTTTAGCCTTCTTCCGTGCATATTCTGGTCGTTTAGATGCAGGTTCTTATGTTTTGAATACGCGTTCTGGTAGCAAAGAGAGAATCTCTCGTATCTACCAAATGCATGCTAACAAACAAAACCCAATCGAGTATATCGAGGCAGGTGATATTGGAGCAGCTGTAGGTTTCAAGGATATCAAAACTGGAGATACATTGTGTGATGAAAAACACCCAATTATTTTGGAGTCTATGAAATTCCCTGCGCCAGTAATTGGTATCGCTATTGAGCCAAAAACGAAAGCAGATGTGGATAAAATGGGTATGGCTTTAGCTAAATTAGCTGAAGAAGATCCTACATTTACAGTTAGAACTGACGAAGCTTCAGGTCAAACTATTATATCAGGAATGGGTGAGTTACACTTAGATATTCTTGTTGATAGAATGAAACGTGAATTTAAAGTTGAAGTGAACCAAGGGGAGCCTCAAGTTGAATACAAAGAAGCTTTCACAAAATCAGCTACACATAGAGAGACTTACAAGAAACAATCGGGTGGACGTGGTAAATTCGGTGATATCGTATTTACATTAGAGCCAGCTGATGAAGTTGATGGAAAAATCCCTAAAGGGTTACAATTTATCAATGCTGTTAAAGGTGGTAACGTTCCTAAAGAATATATTCCTTCTGTAGAGAAAGGTTTCAGAGAAGCTATGAAAACTGGTCCATTAGCTGGATACCAAGTGGATAGTTTGAAAGTAACTTTAACAGACGGATCTTTTCACCCTGTCGATTCTGATGCGCTTTCTTTTGAATTAGCAGCAAGAATGGGTTATAGAGAGGTGGCTAAAGCAGCTGGAGCTATAGTTCTTGAGCCAATAATGAAAATGGAAGTGATTACACCTGAAGAAAACATGGGAGATATCGTTGGTGATATCAACCGTCGTAGAGGTCAAGTGAATGATATGGGTGACAGAAATGGTGCTAAAACAATTAAAGCTGACGTGCCTTTATCTGAAATGTTTGGATATGTAACAACATTAAGAACATTGTCATCAGGTAGAGCTACTTCAACAATGGAGTTTTCACATTATGCAGAAACACCTTCTAATATTTCTGAAGCTGTAATTAAAAAAGCAAAAGGTAACGCCTAATCTTAAAGAAAATGAGTCAAAAAATCAGAATAAAATTAAAATCTTACGACCACATGTTGGTAGACAAGTCTGCTGAAAAGATCGTAAAAACTGTAAAAAGCACAGGTGCAGTAGTTACGGGTCCAATTCCGTTACCTACACATAAGAAAATATTTACTGTGTTACGTTCTCCTCACGTTAATAAAAAAGCAAGAGAGCAGTTCGAGTTAAGTTCATACAAGAGGCTATTAGATATTTATAGTTCTTCTTCAAAAACTATCGACGCTTTAATGAAATTAGAGCTACCTAGTGGAGTTGAAGTAGAAATTAAAGTTTAGTTTTTTCGATTGAAAAATCGCAATAAAATTTTAAAAAACCGTTAGTGTTAATGACACTACGGTTTTTTTTCATCTAATTTATAGCTAGTGTTTTTAGTTTTTTATAACTAAAAGCATCTTAACTATTTATTTATGCGATAATTAAAAAATATTTTATATATTTGCACCCTCAAAATGAGTAGTGTGCAAGTGCTATTTGTATTAAAAAAAAGAGTTTAATTAATAATTAGTTTAATATGTCTGGGTTAATCGGAAGAAAAATTGGCATGACTAGCATCTTTGATGAGAACGGGAAAAACATTCCTTGTACTGTTATTGAGTGTGGTCCATGCGTTGTTACCCAAGTCAGAACCAATGAAGTAGATGGATATTCTGCTATTCAGTTAGGTTTCGATGACAAAGCTGAAAAACGTGCAATTAAAGCGGAGTTAGGTCACTTTAAAAAAGCAGGAACGTCAGCTAAGAAAAAAGTCGTTGAATTCAAAGGTTTTGATGAGGAGTACAAATTAGGTGATGTTATCGCCGTTGACTTATTCACTGAAGGTGAATTTGTTGATGTTGTAGGAGTTTCTAAAGGAAAAGGATTTCAAGGAGTTGTTAAGCGTCATGGTTTTGGTGGTGTTGGTCAAGCAACACACGGTCAACACAACCGTTTAAGAGCGCCTGGTTCTGTAGGAGCTTCATCTTATCCATCTAGAGTATTCAAAGGAATGCGTATGGCGGGAAGAATGGGAGGAGAAAATGTAACAGTACAAAACCTTAGAGTTTTAAAAGTGGTTTCTGAAAAGAATTTACTTGTTGTTAAAGGAGCAGTTCCTGGACACAAAAGCTCTTATGTAATCATTCACAAGTAATGGAAGTAAAAGTTTTAGATATAAACGGAAAAGAAACTGGAAGAAAAGTTCAACTTTCTGACTCAGTTTTCGCAATTGAGCCTAATAAACATGCTGTATATTTAGATGTAAAGCAATATTTGGCTAATCAAAGACAAGGAAACCATAAAGCTAAAGAAAGAGCTGAAGTTGCAGGAAGTACTCGTAAAATTAAAAAACAAAAAGGAACAGGAACTGCTCGTGCAGGTTCTGCAAAAAACCCTTTGTTCAAAGGTGGAGGTACAGTTTTTGGACCAAGACCAAGAAGCTACTCATTTAAATTAAACAAAAACTTAAAAAGATTAGCACGTAAGTCTGCTTTTTCTTTAAAAGTAAAAGAGTCAAATTTAGTTGTAGTTGAAGATTTTACATTTGATGCACCAAGCACTAAAAATTTCATTAACGTATTGAAGTCTTTAGGGTTAGAGAATAAAAAATCTTTGTTTGTGTTGGGAGATGCAAATAAAAATGTATATTTGTCGTCACGCAATTTAAAAGGATCTAGCGTTGTAACTACTTCAGAAATAAGTACTTACGCTATTTTAAACGCTAAAACATTAGTGCTTTTAGAAGGTGCAATTGACGGAATTGAAGTTAATTTAAGTAAATAATAAGATTATGAGCATCATAATTAAGCCTATTATAACTGAGAAAATAACTAAAGATGGTGAAATTTTTAACCGTTTTGGTTTTATAGTACAAAAAACTGCTAACAAAATTCAAATCAAAAATGCTGTTGAAGCAATGTTTGGTGTGACTGTAGTAGCTGTTAATACTTTAAACTATAGAGCTGATAGAAGTGTTAAATATACCAAAAGTGGTTTAATCAGTGGGAAAACAAACGCATATAAAAAAGCAATTGTTCAAGTTAAAGAGGGAGAAACAATAGATTTTTATACTAATATCTAATAGAATATGTCAGTTAGAAAATTAAAACCTATTACCCCAGGTCAGCGATTTAGAGTTGTGAATAGTTTTGACGCTATTACAACTGATAAGCCGGAGCGTTCATTGATCGCACCGATAAAAAACTCTGGAGGTAGAAATAGTCAAGGAAAAATGACCATGCGTTACACAGGCGGTGGTCACAAGAAAAGATATCGTATTATCGATTTTAAAAGAACTAAAGTAGGAATTCCTGCGACAGTTAAAACAATCGAGTATGATCCAAATCGTTCAGCTTTTATTTCATTATTAGCATATGCTGATGGAGCTAAAACTTACGTTATTGCTCAAAATGGATTACAAGTTGGACAAACTGTAGTTTCAGGTGAAGATGCGTCTCCAGAAATTGGAAATGCAATGCCTTTAAGTAAAATTCCTCTAGGAACTGTTATTTCGTGTATCGAATTAAGACCAGGTCAAGGGGCTGTTATTGCTCGTTCTGCAGGGACTTTTGCTCAATTGATGGCGAGAGATGGGAAATATGCAACAATTAAAATGCCTTCAGGTGAAACAAGAATGATCTTGTTAACTTGTTCTGCTACAATTGGAGTGGTTTCTAACTCAGATCACCAATTAATTGTATCAGGTAAAGCTGGTAGATCAAGATGGTTAGGTAGAAGACCGAGAACTAGACCGGTAGCAATGAACCCTGTCGATCACCCAATGGGTGGTGGTGAAGGACGTTCTTCTGGAGGTCATCCACGTTCAAGAAAAGGTTTACCTGCTAAAGGTTATAGAACTCGTTCTAAAGTTAACCCGAGTAATAAGTATATTGTAGAACGTAGAAAGAAATAATTAGACACACATGGCACGTTCATTAAAAAAAGGACCATTCGTTCACTATAAATTAGAGAAGAAAGTTCAAGAAAATATCGCAGGTGGTAATAAAGGTGTTGTTAAGACTTGGTCTAGAGCATCAATGATTACTCCTGATTTTGTTGGGCAGACTATCGCAGTTCACAATGGTCGTCAGTTTGTACCAGTTTTCGTTACAGAAAATATGGTAGGACACAAATTAGGAGAGTTTTCACCAACACGATCTTTTAGAGGTCATGCTGGCGCTAAAAATAAAGGTAAAAAATAATAGGAAGCTATGGGAGTTCGTAAAAGAGAAAGAGCAGAGCAGACTAAGGAAGCAAAAAAACACGTTGCTTTTGCTAAATTAAATAACTGTCCAACTTCACCTAGAAAAATGCGTTTAGTAGCAGATTTAGTAAGAGGTCAGAAAGTTGAATTAGCTCTTAATATATTAAGATTTAGTCAAAAAGAAGCTTCAAGAAAATTAGAGAAATTGTTGTTATCTGCGATAAATAATTATCAACAGAAAAACGAAGATGCTAATTTAGAAGAAGCAGGCTTATTTGTAAAAACGATTACAGTTGATGGTGGAATGATGTTGAAAAGACTTCGCCCAGCGCCACAAGGTCGTGCACACAGAATTAGAAAACGTTCTAATCACGTAACAATCGTGTTAGGATCAAATAATAACACAGAAAGTAATTAATAAACAGTATGGGACAAAAGACAAATCCAATAGGAAATAGACTTGGTATCATCAGAGGGTGGGACTCAAACTGGTATGGTGGAAATGACTACGGTGACAAAATCGCTGAAGACTATAAAATCAGAAAGTATATCCATGCACGTTTATCAAAAGCTAGTGTATCAAAAATAATTATCGAGAGAACTTTAAAACTTGTAACCGTTACTATCACTACTGCTAGACCTGGTATTATTATCGGAAAAGGTGGCCAAGAGGTAGACAAGTTAAAAGAAGAACTTAAGAAAATTACAGACAAAGAAGTTCAAATTAACATCTTCGAAATCAAAAGACCTGAATTAGATGCTTACTTAGTAGGTATGTCTATTGCTCGTCAAATTGAAAGCAGAATCTCGTACAGAAGAGCTATTAAAATGGCTATTGCTGCTGCAATGAGAATGAATGCTGAAGGTATTAAAGTTCAGATTTCAGGTCGTTTGAATGGTGCTGAAATGGCACGTTCAGAAAACTTTAAAGAAGGAAGAATTCCTTTGTCAACTTTCAGAGCTGACATTGATTATGCATTAGCTGAGGCGCATACTACTTATGGTAGAATGGGTATCAAAGTATGGATAATGAAAGGTGAGGTTTATGGAAAAAGAGATCTTTCCCCGTTAGTAGGAATGGACAAACAAAAGTCTAAACCTTCAGGATCTTCTGCTCCAAAAAGAGATGGAAATAAGCCAAACGCACGCAAAAGAAAGTAATTATCTAAACTAAAGAAAAATGTTACAGCCTAAAAGAACAAAATACCGTAAGGTACAGAAGGGTAGAATGAAGGGCGTTTCTCAAAGAGGACACGAACTTTCAAATGGAATGTTTGGAATTAAATCTTTAGATTCTTCATTTATTACTTCTCGTCAAATTGAAGCAGCTCGTATTGCAGCAACACGTTTCATGAAAAGAGAGGGTCAATTGTGGATCAAAATATTTCCAGACAAACCTATTACAAAGAAACCATTAGAAGTACGTATGGGTAAAGGTAAAGGTGCAGTTGAGTATTGGGCTGCAGTTGTTAAACCTGGTAAAATTATGTTTGAAGTTGGAGGAGTTCCTCTATCTGTTGCAAAAGAGGCTTTACGTCTTGCAGCTCAAAAACTTCCAGTTAAAACTAAGTTTATCGTTGCTAGAGATTTCGAAGCATAATCAAAATTTATTATGAAACAATCAGAAATTAAAAATCTATCTGCAGCTGAGTTACAAACTCAACTTAGTCAGTTAAAGAAAACGTATACCGACCTAAAAAATGCTCATGCAATTTCGCCTATTCAAAATCCTCTTCAATTAAGAGGTTTGAGAAGATCAGTTGCGAGATTTCACACAGAGTTAACTAAAAGAGAGTTACAATAATTGTATTCTGCTGAAAGATGGAAAAAAGAAATTTAAGAAAAGAGAGAGTTGGGGTTGTTACTAGCAACAAAATGGAGAAATCTATTGTTGTTTCTGAAACAAGAAAAGTAAAACACCCATTATACGGTAAGTTCGTGTTGAAAACAAAGAAATATGTTGCGCACGACGAAACAAACGATTGCAATATTGGCGACACAGTAAAGATCATGGAAACAAGACCTTTATCTAAGCTAAAATGCTGGAGATTAGTTGAAATTATTGAAAGAGCTAAGTAATTATGGTACAACAAGAATCAAGATTAAGAGTAGCAGATAATACGGGAGCTAAAGAAGTTTTAACTATCCGTGTTTTAGGAGGAACGAAACGTCGTTATGCCTCTGTTGGTGACAAAATTGTAGTTTCAATTAAAGATACTGCCCCTAACGGAAGCGTTAAAAAGGGTGCTGTGTCTACTGCAGTTGTTGTACGTACTAAAAAAGAAGTGAGAAGAGCTGATGGATCTTACATTCGTTTTGACGATAACGCTTGCGTTTTGTTAAACGCTGCAGGAGAAATGAGAGGAACTCGTGTTTTTGGGCCAGTTGCCAGAGAACTTCGTGAAAAACAATTCATGAAAATTGTATCATTAGCACCAGAAGTGCTTTAATTCTTATACAAATGATAAAGCTAAAAATTAAATCAGGAGACGTAGTAAGAGTTATTGCTGGAGACCATAAGGGTTTAGAAGGTAAAATTGTACGCGTTCTTCGTGAGAAAAACAAAGCGATTGTTGAAGGTCTTAACATGGTTTCGAAACATACAAAACCAAGTGCAAAAAACCCTCAAGGAGGAATCGTTAAGAAAGAAGCTCCAATTCATATTTCTAACTTGTCTTTAATTGACCCTAAGTCAAAAGAAGCAACGAAAGTTGGTTTTAAGCAAGAAGGAGATACGAAAGTGAGATTTTCAAAAAAATCTAATCAAGTTATATAGTGATGGCTTATACACCTAGACTAAAAGAAGAATATAAGAGCAGAATAGTTGCTGCTCTTAAAGAAGAATTCGGTTACAAAAATGTAATGCAAGTTCCTAAACTTGAAAAAATTGTTGTAAGCCGTGGAGTTGGTGCAGCTGTATCTGATAAGAAATTAGTAGATCACGCTGTAGAAGAAATGACAAAAATTACTGGCCAAAAAGCAATCTCTACGATCTCTAAGAAAGACGTTGCGTCTTTTAAATTGAGAAAAGGAATGCCGATTGGAGCAAAAGTAACTTTGCGTGGAGAAAGAATGTATGAGTTTTTAGACAGATTAATTACATCTTCTCTGCCAAGTGTAAGAGATTTTAATGGAATTAAAGCTGACGGATTCGACGGAAGAGGAAATTATAACTTAGGAATTTTAGAGCAAATCATTTTCCCTGAAATTGATATTGATAAAGTAAATAAAATTTCTGGTTTTGATATTACTTTCGTTACTTCTGCTCAAACAGACAAAGAAGCGAAATCTTTATTAACAGAATTAGGGTTACCTTTTAAAAAGAACTAAGTTATGGCTAAAGAATCAATGAAAGCCCGTGAGGTAAAGAGACAAGCAGTTGTTGAAAAATATGCTGATAAAAGAAAAGCGCTAAAAGCTGCTGGAGATTTTGAAGCATTGCAAAAATTACCTAAAAATG
The DNA here is from genome assembly GCF_034497725.1 of Flavobacterium psychraquaticum. Classification (NCBI taxonomy): domain Bacteria; kingdom Pseudomonadati; phylum Bacteroidota; class Flavobacteriia; order Flavobacteriales; family Flavobacteriaceae; genus Flavobacterium; species Flavobacterium psychraquaticum. The sequence goes on along the minus strand of NZ_JAXKVR010000021.1, from coordinate 30,518 downwards.
CATCGCCAGTTCGTTTACACAATCGTTGTAAATTAACAGGTAGACCAAGAGGGTATATGCGTCAGTTTGGTCTTTCTCGTGTAACGTTCCGTGAAATGGCAAACCAAGGATTAATTCCAGGAGTTAAAAAAGCTTCTTGGTAATCTCGAAAAAAGTTATTACTTTTGCAAACCAAAAAATAATTTAATTGGTTATAGGTTCATCTGGCGAGTGCCAGATGAAAACCATAGCCGCAATTTTATACATATGTATACAGATCCAATTGCCGATTATCTTACGAGAGTTAGAAACGCAGTGAGAGCTAACCACAAAGTGGTTGAAATTCCTGCATCTAACATGAAAAAAGAAATCACAAAGATTTTATTCGATCAAGGATATATCTTAAGTTACAAATTCGAAGACAACTCTGTTCAGGGTACAATCAAAATTGCACTTAAATATGATAAAGAGACTAAAGAGTCTGTTATCAAAGATATCCAAAGAATTAGTAAACCAGGTTTACGTAAATATGCTGGTTCATCAGACTTGCCAAGAATCTTAAATGGTTTAGGTATTGCTATTGTTTCTACATCAAAAGGTTTGATGACAGGAAAACAAGCTAAGCAATTAAATGTTGGTGGCGAAGTTGTTTGTTACGTATATTAATAAAAAGACGAGACAATGTCAAGAATAGGTAAAAATCCAATTGCAATTCCAGCAGGAGTAACTGTAGAAGTTAAAGACGCTGTAGTTACAGTAAAAGGAAAATTAGGCGAGCTTACTCAAGAATTTTCTGATGTAACCGTTAAAATCGAAGATAACCAAGTTATCGTTGAGCGTTCATCGGATCATAAAGATGAGAGAGCGAAACACGGACTTTATCGTTCATTAATCAATAACATGATTATTGGTGTTTCTGAAGGCTTTACAAAACAATTAGAATTAGTTGGAGTTGGATACAGAGCTTCTAATCAAGGTCAAAAACTTGATTTAGCTTTAGGATTCTCTCACAACATCGTTTTAGAAGTTGTAAGCGAAGTTGTTGTTGAAACAATTTCAGAAAAAGGTAAAAATCCGATAGTAAAATTATCATCATTCGACAAACAATTATTAGGTCAAGTAGCTGCGAAGATCAGAGGTTTCCGCAAACCTGAACCATATAAAGGAAAAGGAGTTAAGTTTGTAGGAGAAGAACTAAGAAGAAAAGCAGGTAAATCAGCTTAAAAATTAAGACTATGTCATTAACGAAATCTGAAAGAAGACAAAGAATTAAGTTCAGAATCAGAAAGATTGTAAGCGGAACTGCTGCTCAACCAAGACTTTCTGTATTCAGAAGTAATAAAGAAATCTATGCGCAAATCATAGATGACGTAAATGGAACTACATTAGTGGCAGCTTCATCGAGAGATGCTGGTGTTGTTAAAGGAACTTCTATTGAAACTGCAACTGCAGTTGGTAAATTAGTTGCTGAAAAGGCGCTTAAGGCGGGTATTTCAACTATCTCTTTTGATAGAGGAGGGTATTTATACCACGGACGTGTGAAATCATTAGCTGAAGGTGCTAGAGAAGCTGGACTTAAATTCTAAGAAATTATGTATCATAATTATAAAAACGTAGAGATTGTAAAGCCAGGTGGTCTAGAATTAAAGGATCGTTTGGTGAGTGTAAATCGTGTTACTAAGGTTACTAAGGGTGGTAGAGCATTTGGTTTTTCTGCTATCGTAGTAGTTGGTGATGAGAATGGTGTGGTAGGACACGGATTAGGAAAATCTAAAGATGTTTCTGAGGCTATTGCTAAAGCGGTAGAAGATGCTAAGAAAAATTTAGTTAGAATTCCTTTGAATGGTCATTCAGTACCTCATGAACAAAAAGGTAAATTTAGTGGAGCAAGAGTATTTTTAATACCTGCTTCTCATGGTACCGGAGTTATTGCTGGTGGTTCAGTTCGTGCTGTTCTAGAGTCAGTAGGAGTTCATGATGTATTGTCAAAATCACAAGGTTCTTCTAACCCTCATAATGTAGTTAAAGCAACTTTTGATGCTTTGTTACAAATGAGAAGTGCGCTAACTATCGCGAAACAAAGAGGAGTATCTTTAGAAAAAGTATTCAAAGGTTAATTAACAGGAAATCATGACAAAATTATTAGTAAAACAAGTAAGAAGTAAAATCAATTGTCCTCTTGATCAAAAGAGAACTTTGGAAGCTTTAGGTCTTCGTAAAATGGGACAAGTTGTTGAGCATGATGCAAGTCCTGCTATCCTTGGAATGGTAAATAAAGTAAAACACTTAGTTTCTGTCGAAGAAACTAAATAACACTATACAGTTATGAATTTAAGTAACTTACAACCAGCTGAAGGTTCAGTACACAACCAAAATAAAAGATTAGGTAGAGGAGAAGGTTCTGGTAAAGGTGGTACCGCAGCTCGCGGACACAAAGGAGCTAAGTCTCGTTCTGGATATTCTAAGAAAATTGGTTTTGAAGGTGGTCAAATGCCACTTCAAAGACGTGTTCCTAAGTTTGGTTTCAAGAATATTAATAGAGTTGAATATCAAGGTATCAATCTTGACTCATTACAATTATTAGTAGACAATGGAGTGGTTACCGATACAGTAGATTTTACTGTGTTTGTAGATACACGTTTAGCTACAAAAAATAGCTTAGTAAAGATTTTAGGAAGAGGTGAGCTAAAAACGAAACTTAAAGTAAGTGCTCACAAATTTACTGCAACTGCTAAAGCGGCTATTGAAGCTGCTGGTGGAGAAGCTGTAACTTTATAATCTTTATAAAAAATGAAGAAATTTATAGATTCATTCATCAATATTTGGAAAATCGAAGAGTTAAAAAATCGTATTTTATTAACTCTTGGGTTGCTATTGGTATACCGTTTTGGAGCTCAAGTTACCTTACCAGGTATAGATGCTTCAAAATTGGCAAATCTTACAAGTCAAACTGATGAAGGTATCGGATGGTTAATCAATGTATTTACAGGAGGTGCGTTTTCGCAAGCTTCTGTATTTGCTTTGGGTATCATGCCGTATATTTCAGCTTCTATTGTGGTGCAATTAATGGGTATCGCAGTGCCATATTTACAAAAGTTACAAAATGATGGAGAAAGTGGTAGAAAAAAGATTAACCAAATAACAAGATGGTTAACTATTTTGATCACTTTAGTGCAAGGGCCGGGTTATATTTATAATCTTTATAAAACATTACCAAGTGATGCTTTTTATTTAGGAGCTGGTTCATTCCCATTTTTGTTCTCTTCTGTGCTAATTTTAGTTACAGGAACAATTTTTGCAATGTGGTTAGGAGAAAAAATTACTGATAAAGGTATCGGTAACGGTATTTCTTTATTGATTATGGTTGGTATTATTGCTAGAATGCCTCAAGCATTTATTCAAGAATTTTCAGCAAGAACTTCCCAAGTAAGCGGAGGTGTTATGATGATAGTAATTGAATTGATTATTTGGTTTTTAGTTATTATAGCTTCTATTTTATTAGTAATGGCTGTAAGGAAAATCCCAGTGCAATACGCTAGGCGTACAGTTTCTGGAGATTTTGAACAAGATATTAATGGAGCAAACAGACAGTTTATTCCATTGAAGTTAAATGCTTCGGGTGTAATGCCTATTATTTTTGCTCAAGCGATTATGTTTATTCCAGCTGCGGTATCAGGTTTATCTAAATCTGACAACGCAATATCATTAGCTTCAATGTTTAATGATCCATTCGGATTAGTATATAATATAGTATTTGCTTTGTTAATCGTAATTTTTACGTACTTTTACACCGCAATTACTGTACCAACTAACAAAATGGCCGATGATTTAAAAAGAAGTGGTGGTTTTATTCCAGGTATTAAGCCAGGAATTGAAACAGGAGATTACCTAGATAAAATAATGTCATTAATAACTTTCCCAGGTTCGTTATTTCTTGCTTTAATAGCTGTGTTCCCGGCTGTAGCAGTTAGTGTGCTTGGTGTGCAAGGAGCATGGGGTTATTTTTATGGAGGTACTTCTTTATTGATTATGGTTGGAGTTGCAATAGATACTATTCAACAAATAAATTCTTATTTATTGAATAAACACTATGATGGCTTGATGAAGAGTGGTAAAAATAGAAAAGCAGTAGCTTAATATTTATGGCAAAACAATCAGCAATAGAACAAGACGGAACAATCATAGAAGCATTGTCAAATGCGATGTTTCGTGTGGAATTAGAGAACGGACATATTGTAATTGCTCATATATCTGGTAAAATGCGTATGCATTATATTAAATTACTACCAGGTGACAAGGTCAAACTTGAAATGAGTCCTTATGATTTGTCTAAAGCAAGAATTACTTATAGATACTAAAGCTATTAAAATGAAAGTAAGAGCATCAGTTAAAAAAAGAAGTGCCGAGTGCATTATTGTACGTAGAAAAGGAAGATTATACGTTATTAACAAAAAGAATCCTAGATTTAAACAAAGACAAGGATAATTATGGCAAGAATCGCAGGGGTAGATATACCTAAACAAAAAAGAGGAATTATTGCTTTAACCTATATCTTCGGTATTGGTAGAAGCAGAGCTAAAGATATATTAGCTAAAGCTCAAGTGAGCGAAGACAAAAAAGTTCAAGATTGGAATGACGACGAAATCGGAGCAATCCGTGAAGCTGTTTCATATTTCAAAATTGAGGGAGAATTGCGTTCAGAGGTTCAATTAAACATCAAACGTTTAATGGACATCGGATGTCAAAGAGGTATTCGTCACAGATCTGGACTTCCATTAAGAGGTCAAAGAACTAAAAACAACTCTAGAACTAGAAAAGGTAAGAGAAAAACTGTTGCTAACAAGAAAAAAGCAACTAAATAATAAGTAACATTATGGCGAAAGCAACTGCAAAAAAACGTAAAGTTATAGTAGAATCTTCGGGAGAAGCTCATATTAATGCTACTTTTAACAACATCATTATTTCTTTAACCAACAAGAAAGGTGAAGTTATTTCTTGGTCTTCAGCTGGTAAAATGGGCTTTAGAGGTTCTAAAAAGAATACTCCTTATGCAGCTCAAATGGCAGCAGAAGATTGTAGTAAAGTAGCTCTTGAAGCTGGTTTAAAAAAGGTAAAAGTTTATGTGAAAGGTCCAGGAAATGGAAGAGAATCTGCTATAAGATCACTTCATAATTCTGGAGTTGAAGTTACAGAAATTATTGATGTAACTCCAATGCCACATAACGGATGTCGTCCTCCGAAAAGAAGAAGAGTATAATTTAAGTATAACATTAGGTAGGTTTAAAATTATCGAAGGATAAAGACCTGAATTCATAATTCCTACCTTTCAATTTTTTAAAATGGCAAGATATACTGGTCCAAAAACAAAAATTGCTCGTAAATTTGGCGAAGCAATATTCGGTGAAGATAAATCATTCGAAAAAAGAAATTATCCTCCTGGTCAACATGGTTTGGCTAAAAAAAGAGGTAAAAAATCTGAATATGCAATTCAGTTAATGGAAAAGCAAAAAGCGAAGTACACTTACGGAATTCTTGAAAAACAATTCAGAAACTTATTTAAAAAAGCATCTGCTGCTTCTGGAGTAACAGGTGAAATTTTACTTCAGTTATGTGAAGCACGTTTAGATAACGTAGTATACAGAATGGGTATCGCTCCTTCTCGTAGAGCTGCACGTCAAATCGTAGTTCATAGACACATCACAGTTAATGGTGAGTTGGTAAATGTACCATCATACCATTTAAAGCCTGGTGATAAAGTAGCTGTTCGTGAAAAATCGAAATCTCTTGAAGCTATCGATCGTTCTTTATCAAATGCTTCTCAAGTGTATGATTGGATTACTTGGAATAATGATACTAAAGAAGGTACTTTCGTTTCTGTACCTCAAAGACTTCAAATTCCAGAAAATATTAAAGAACAACTAATCGTTGAGTTGTATAACAAATAATAATTGACTTTAGTCGAAAGTATGGCAATATTTAATTTTCAAAAGCCCGATAAAGTTATCATGATCGATTCAACCGATTTTGAAGGTAAATTTGAATTTAGACCTTTAGAACCTGGTTACGGATTGACTGTTGGTAATGCACTTAGAAGAGTTTTACTTTCTTCACTTGAAGGATACGCAATTACGTCAGTAAGAATTGAAGGTGTAGAACATGAGTTCTCTACCATCGCTGGTGTTGTTGAAGATGTAACAGAAATTATCTTAAATCTAAAACAAGTACGTTTCAAACGTCAAATTGAGGATATCGATAATGAATCTGTTTCTATCGCACTTTCAGGTAAGGATAAGATTACTGCAGGTGATTTTCAAAAATTCATCTCTGGTTTTCAAGTCTTAAATCCAGATTTAGTTATCTGTAATTTAGACAGCAAGACTACCATTAATATGGAACTTTCTATCGAAAAAGGTAGAGGTTATGTTCCTGCTGAAGAGAACAAAAAATCAAATGCTCCAATTGGAACTATATTTACAGATTCTATTTACACACCTGTAAAGAATGTTAAATATACAATTGAGAATTTCCGTGTGGAACAAAAAACAGATTACGAAAAATTAGTTTTTGAAATCATTACAGATGGTTCTATCCATCCTAAAGATGCATTAACTGAAGCAGCTAAGACGTTAATTCACCACTTTATGTTGTTCTCTGACGAAAGAATCACTCTTGAGGCAGATGAAATTGCTCAAACTGAATCTTATGATGAAGAATCGCTTCACATGAGACAGTTGTTGAAAACTAAATTAGTTGATATGGACTTATCTGTGAGAGCATTAAATTGTTTAAAAGCAGCTGAAGTTGATACGTTAGGTGATTTAGTATCTTTCAATAAGAATGATTTAATGAAGTTCCGTAATTTTGGTAAAAAATCATTAACTGAATTAGATGAGTTAGTGGCAAATAAAAACCTTACTTTCGGTATGGATTTAACTAAATATAAGCTAGATAAAGAATAATTGCTTCATATTTTGCGCTCCGTAAAGGATTGATGCAAGATGAAGATAAACAAAACACGTCATGAGACACGGAAAAAAATTCAATCATTTAAGTAGACAAAGAGGACATAGAAAAGCTATGTTAGCTAATATGGCTTGTTCTTTGATCGAACATAAACGTATTAATACTACAGTAGCAAAAGCTAAAGCACTAAAACAATTTGTAGAACCATTAGTTACAAAATCAAAAGAAGATACTACGCACAATCGTCGTATTTGTTTCGCTTATTTGAGAGACAAATATGCTGTTACTGAGCTTTTCAGAGAAGTAGCTGCTAAAGTTGGAGACCGTCCTGGTGGATACACACGTATTATCAAGTTAGGTAACCGTTTAGGAGATAACGCTGATATGGCAATGATTGAATTAGTAGATTTCAATACTTTGTACAACGGTGGTAAAAAAGAAGTTAAGAAAACGACTCGTCGTGGTAAAGCTAAGAAAGCAGATGATGCTAACGACGCTCCTGCTGCTGATGCTTCTGCGACTACTGAAGCTACTGAATAATGATTGTAGCTTTCATATAATATAAATCAAGGATAAACTTTTTTAAGTTTATCCTTTTTTTTTGTTTTATGAATTAAACATTTTATGAATACAACTTTTATAGCTAAATTTGCACCCACAACAACACAAGACAATGAAATATAACAATCGTTCTAAAGCCGTTTTACTCCTTAAAGACGGAACTATTTTTCACGGAAAATCCATTGGAATTGAAGGTAGTACTTATGGTGAAGTAGCTTTTAATACCGGAACTACAGGATATCAAGAAGTGTTTACGGATCCTTCTTATTTTGGTCAAATTATGGTAACTACTAATGCACATATCGGTAATTATGGGGTCAACGACAGAGAAGTTGATTCGGATTCAATTAAGATTTCTGGCTTAGTTTGCAAAAATTTTAGCTTCAATTACTCAAGAGTGGATGCTGCCGGAAGTTTGTACGACTATTTTCAAAAGCAAAATTTAATTGTAATTTCTGACGTGGATACGCGTGCGCTAGTCAGTTACATTAGAGATAATGGTGCTATGAATGCTGTCATCTGCACCGATGGAACACCAATTGAAGAATTAAAACAAAAATTAGCACTTACTCCTGATATGAATGGATTGGAATTGGCGTCCAAAGTATCAACAAAACAACCATACTTTTTTGGAAAGGAAACTGCTAAATATAAAATAGCAGCTTTAGATTTAGGAATAAAGACTACAATTCTTAAAAATTTAGCGGCAAGAGATTGCTACATTAAGGTATTTCCGTACAACGCATCATTTGAAGAGTTAAAAGCTTTTAATCCAGATGGTTATTTCTTATCTAATGGTCCTGGTGATCCCGATCCGTTGGAAACTGCGCAAGAAGTAGCACGACAAATTTTAAGTGCAAATGAACCTTTATTTGGGATTTGCTTAGGACACCAAATTATCGGTTTGGCTACTGGAATCCCAACTTATAAAATGTTTAATGGACACAGAGGAATTAATCATCCCGTAAAAAACGTGCTTACAGGTAAAGGAGAAATCACTTCACAAAACCACGGATTTGCAGTTGTAAAAGAAGATTTAGAAAATCATCCAGATTTTGAAATTACGCACTTGCACCTTAATGACGGAACTGTTGCTGGAATGCGTATGAAATCTAAAAACTGTTTTTCAGTACAATATCATCCAGAAGCAAGTCCTGGTCCGCACGATTCTAGTTATTTGTTTGACCAATTTATTATTAATATCCAATCATCAAAAAACTAAATTTAGTTGATTTTTTTGAGACTTTAAAACCAATTTTAATTATTTGCTATTTTAAAATAGTAACTTAAAAAGATATATAATGAGTATAATTATTAAAATTCACGCAAGACAAATCTTCGATTCACGTGGAAACCCTACAGTTGAAGTCGATGTAATTACCGATAATGGAATTTTAGGAAGAGCTGCTGTGCCAAGTGGCGCTTCAACAGGAGAACATGAAGCAGTTGAACTTCGCGATGGCGGAAAAGCATATTTGGGTAAAGGTGTTTCAAAAGCAATTGAAAATGTAAATACAAAAATTGCTGAAATTATTGTTGGAATGTCTGTTTTTGAACAAAATTTAATCGATGCAATGATGATTGAATTAGATGGAACGCCAAACAAATCAAACCTGGGTGCCAATGCTATTTTGGGCGTTTCTTTAGCAGTAGCTAAAGCTGCGGCGAATGAGTTAGGAATGCCTTTATATCGTTACATTGGCGGCGTTTCTGCAAATACATTGCCGGTTCCAATGATGAATATCATTAATGGTGGTTCGCATTCCGATGCTCCAATTGCGTTCCAAGAGTTTATGATTATGCCGGTAAAAGCAAAAAACTTCGCGCATGCGCTTCAAATGGGTACCGAGATTTTCCAACACTTAAAGAAAGTATTACACGATAGAAATTTATCAACTTCTGTGGGTGACGAAGGTGGTTTTGCACCCAATTTAGCTGGTGGAACAGAAGACGCAATAGAATCTATTAAATTAGCGGTAACCAATGCAGGTTATAAATTTGGAGAAGATATTATGATTGCTCTAGATTGCGCTGCGGCCGAATTTTATGTAAATGGGAAATACGATTATTCTAAATTCGAAGGCGAAACAGGAAAAGTTAGAACTTCCGAAGAACAAGCCTCTTATTTAGCTGAATTAGCTGAAAAATATCCAATTATTTCTATAGAAGATGGAATGGATGAAAACGATTGGGAAGGTTGGAAGTTGCTTACCGAAAAAATCGGAAATAAAGTGCAATTAGTGGGTGACGATTTATTCGTAACAAATGTAGAACGATTGTCGAAAGGAATTAGCCAAAATACGGCGAACTCTATCTTAATTAAAGTAAATCAAATAGGAACTTTAACCGAAACAATTGCGGCAGTTAATATGGCGCACAATGCAGGTTATACCTCTGTAATGTCGCACCGTTCAGGAGAAACTGAAGATTATACAATTGCTGATTTAGCTGTTGCTTTAAATTGTGGTCAAATCAAAACGGGTTCGGCTTCGCGTTCGGATCGTATGGCAAAATACAATCAATTGTTGCGAATTGAAGAAGAATTAGGCGATGTAGCTTATTTTCCTGGTGCAAATGCATTTAAAGTGAAGAAATAGTATTTTTTAGGATAAGCACTTTTGTTGATAATTTACGATTTTTAGAATATCGTCAAGAGGTCTATGTTAAAAAAGATAGAAGTATTAAATTTTTTATTTTTTTCTACTAGAAATGAATTAAGAATGTTATCATTGCATCAGATAGCTATTCTTACAAGTTGAAGATTGCTAAATATTTAATTAACAAACATTTAAATACTTATGAAAAATTATTTTAAAATTATTGCGCTATTTTTAGTAGGAAGTTTATCGCTTACTTCTTGTTCGTCAAGTGATGATTCAGCTGCGTCAAATCAATTTCAAGTAGACGGTCAGTCGTATGAAGTATTACCTAGCAACGGATTAGTTGAGCTAAAAATGGACAATGTTTACACAGAACAAGGTCAATCTTTTGATCGATCTACTGTCAGTTTAGTTGGTGTTAATGGTACAACTGTCGCTTCTGTTGCTTTTGACTTATTTTATAAAGATGGATTACCTGTTGAAGGAACTTATAGTATTGCTGAAACGCTAAATGATTATTCGCCTGATTTTTATGACCAACTACTTACTGACGAAAAACTTTGTTTAGGTTGGACTTCTTTATGTGCCGTTAATCAGGGAGGTGGTACTTTACTAATTAATGCAAATAACCCTATTGGTACGGTAACCGTAACTAATAATGGAAACAATAATTTTACTATTCAGTATAACGGAAATTTCAGAAAATATAATTCTAATTTTGAAGTAATTGGAACAGTTCCTGTTGTTATTAACATAACAAGCGATCTTGTAAGTCCATAGTTTAAAGTTTACTTTTTAAAATAAAATAAAAAAACCTTTAGAATTTTAAATCCTAAAGGTTTTTTTGTCTCAGAATCTACACTAAGTAAATTGCTAGCCACAGTGGTGAAATGCTGGTGAATTTTTATTCTTTCAATAATTTTGTACTTGTTGGAATTTAATACATCAAAACTAGTTGCTGTCGTACGATCGCAAAATCATTCAAATGAACGCTGTCTCTTTCCAGTGGAGGCCTCAAGATTTTTAGAAACGTGAATTAATCACCAACAAATCGCATTAAAAACTTTGCATTAGCTCGCTGTAGGGTAGAAAAACTGTACATTTTTTTGAATGGAAACAGAGAAAATGCCTAAGTATTATCTTAAGGGGTTGATTTTAAAGAATGAAAGGGAAAGTAGCTTAAAATTAATATCCTTTTTTGATGTATATTATTTAACCATAAATTATAGTAAAATCCTTTATAGTTTGGGGATTATTTGTTAAATTCGCAACATACAGAAATATTTATCAAAAAATACATTATAATAATATGTCAAAAACTGCAATATTAGAGCTGGATGGCAAAAAGTATGAGTTTCCTGTAATAGTGGGAACTGAGAATGAAGTTGCTATCGATATCGATAAGTTACGCAGCGCTTCAGGTGCTATTACTATCGATCCTGGTTATAAAAATTCGGGATCGTGTACAAGTGAGATTACTTTTTTAGATGGTGAAGAAGGAATTTTGCGTTACAGAGGTTACTCAATCGAGGAATTGGCGGACAAAGCTAATTTTCTGGAAGTATCATTTTTATTGATTTTCGGTGAATTGCCAACAGCAGCTCAGTTAGAAAAATTTGAAAACGATATTAGAAAACATACATTGGTAAGTGAAGAAATGAAAAGTATCATTGATGGTTTTCCGAGAACAGCACATCCAATGGGTGTCTTAGCTTCGTTAACTAGTGCTTTGACTGCTTTTAATCCAAAATCAGTTAATCCAAACAATGAAAAAGAAATGTATGATGCCGTGTGCAAAACAATGGCTAAATTCCTTGTTATTGCAACTTGGACATACAGAAAAAAAATGGGATATCCTTTAAATCATTATGATAACAGCAAAGGATACGTAGAAAATTTTATGCGTTTAATGTTCGAATTACCAAACGGACCTTACAAGCCAGACTTAAAGGTTATTGATGCATTAGATAAATTATTCATTTTACATGCGGACCACGAACAAAACTGTTCTACGTCAACAGTTAGAATTGTTGGTTCTTCGCACGCAGGATTGTTTGCTTCTATCTCAGCTGGTGTTTCTGCACTTTGGGGGCCTTTACATGGTGGAGCAAATCAAGCTGTTTTAGAAATGTTGCAAGAAATCCACGATAACGGTGGCGATGTTGACAAATACGTTCTTAAAGCAAAAGATAAAGATGATTCGTTCCGTTTGATGGGATTCGGTCATAGAGTTTATAAAAATTTCGATCCAAGAGCTACAATTATTAAAAAAGCAGCAGATGATGTTTTAGTAACGCTAGGAGTGGATGATCCATTATTAGAAATCGCTAAAAAATTAGAAAAAGTAGCGTTGGAAGATGATTATTTCAAATCTAGAAACTTATATCCGAATGTAGATTTCTATTCAGGTATCATTTACCGTGCAATGGGAATTCCAGTGGAAATGTTTACTGTTTTATTTGCAGTAGGTCGTTTACCAGGTTGGATTGCGCAGTGGAAAGAAATGAGAATCAATAAGGAGCCAATTGGTCGTCCAAGACAAGTTTACACAGGCTACACATTACGTCCATTCAAAGAAGTAAAAGATAGATAGTCTCTTAATTATATAAAAAATCCCACTAGTATTAGTGGGATTTTTTGTTTAAAATGGATTTCAAAATTAGTCGGCCATTTCGTCTTTTGCTTTTTCTATTTTTTCTTCAATATTGTTTTGTGTTTCTGCTGCTTTGTTTTCGACTTTTTCTAGTAAATCATGAGCGGCTTCTTTAGCATCGTGTGCTTCTTCTTTGGCTTTTTCTTTTACTTCAACCATAGATTCTTTCGCTTCTTCCACTTTTTCATCTATTTTGTCCTTTACTTCAGCAGCCGCTACTTTAAGATCTGAAATTTCTTCGGTTACTTTATCTTTAACGTCAGCTATCGCTTCTTTTGCTTCTTCCTTTTTTTCTTCTACTTTTTCTTTTATATCAGCTACTTTCTCTTTAGCTAGCTCCGCTTTTTCTTCTGTTTTTTCTGCAGTGTTTTTAAAAGAATCTTTAGCCTGATGCATTTTTTCTTCAGCTTTGTCGGCTAAATCTTCCATCGCATCTTTTGCTTGATGTGCTTTTTCTTCGGCCCATTTCGCAGCTTCGTCTACTTTTTCTTTCGCATCTGCCATAAAATCCGCCGCTTTTTCAGAAACGCCCATTTCATCTAATTTTTTAGAAGCGGCGTCACCAACTTTTTCTATAACTTCTTTAGCTTCAGAAGCAGCTTCCTTAATTTTTTCTTTAGCAGTTTCTGCTGCATCGTGCAAGTTTTCTTTAGTGTCTTCGGCAGTTTCTTTTGCTTTTCCAAAAAGTGAGTTAAAAAATTTTCCTATTCCCATAATAATTAGTTTTTAAGTTTTATCAAATATAATAAATTATTGGAAATTAATGACTTAAAACATATAATAATGAGACCGTATTGATTTTTAATCTCATTTCATTTTCTTATATTTGCAAGTATGCCAAAACCAAATAAGGCCAATAAAAACTAATGTTATGTTGCAATTAAATGTAAAAAACGAATCGTCACGCCTAAGGGCAGTGGTGTTAGGAACAGCAGAAAATAATGGTCCGACACCCACAATTGAAGAGGCTTATGATCCTAAATCTTTACAACATATTGAAGCAGGAACCTATCCTGTAGAAGCAGATATGATTAAAGAAATGGAAGCTTTTAAAAAAGTATTTGAAAAATATGACGTAGAAGTATTCCGTCCTCAAATTATTGAAAACTACAATCAAATATTTTCAAGAGATATCGGATTTGTAATCGATGATATCTTTATTAAAGCTAATATTTTACCAGATCGCGAACGCGAATTAGATGCAATCCAATACATAATTGATCAAATGGATCCTACAAAAGTGGTGCGTCCTCCAGAGGAAGTTCACATTGAAGGTGGCGACGTAATGCTTTGGAACGATTATATTTTTATCGGAACCTATAAAGGCTCTGATTATAAAGATTATATCACAGCAAGAACAAATATGCAAGGTGTTCAATTTATCAAAGACTTATTTCCAAATAAAATAGTGAAAGCATTTGATTTGGTCAAATCGAAAATCGAACCACGAGATAATGCTTTGCATTTAGATTGTTGTTTTCAGCCGATCGGTACAAATAAAGGGATAATCTACAAAAGTGGTTTTCGTGAAGAAGCCGATTATATGTTTTTAGTAAATTTATTCGGTAAAGAAAATCTATTTCATATCGAACGCGAAGAAATGTATCATATGAATTCCAACATATTTTCAATTGCACCCGATGTAATTGTATCCGAAAAGAATTTCACAAGACTAAATACGTGGTTAAGAGCCAATGGTTTCACTGTAGAAGAAATTCCATACGCCGAAATCGCCAAACAAGAAGGATTATTAAGATGCTCAACTTTGCCGTTGATAAGAGACTAGAAAGTTGTAAGTTGTAGGTTCTAAGTTGAAGCAGATGGTGTAAAAGTATTAACTTTAACTTGTAGGTAATTACAAGCATAAAATTTAAATAGTGATATTATGAAAAGTTATAAAGATTTGGATGTATATAATTTAGGATTGGAATTATTTTATATAGTTCACCAAAAATCGTTGAAATTACCAAAGTATGAACTTTATGAATTAGGAAGTCAAGTTAGAAGATCATCAGATTCAGTTAATTCAAATATCGTTGAAGGTTATGGAAGAAAAGGTATAAAGCCGACTTTATTAAGTTTCTAACCTATTCCTATGCGAGTTGTTTAGAGACTGTGTTTCATATTGAAAAAATAAATAAACTTTATCCTGATGTCTTTTCGGATGATCAACATTTGGTGGATAGCTACAACGAATTAAGTGCTAAAGTTTTTAATTTTATAAAATACGTTGAAGAAAACTGAAAAACGTAAATCAAACCTACAACTTACAACCTACAACTTACAACCTGCAACCTACAACATAGAACCGATAACAAATAAAACCATGAACCAAACCACAAACTCCCTATTAATGATTCGTCCGGTGGCATTCCGTATGAACGAACAAACAGCAGTAAACAACTATTACCAAAAAGTAGTAGACAATTTATCTCCCGAGACCGTAAATCAAAAAGCGCAAGAAGAATTTGATACGTTTGTACAAAAGCTAAAGATGATTGGAGCAAACGTAGTGGTTATCGAAGATACACTAAGTCCAGATACGCCAGATAGTATTTTTCCAAACAACTGGATTTCCTTCCACGAAAATGGCGATGTAGTTTTATATCCGATGTTTGCCGAAAACCGCCGTTTAGAACGTAGAGAAGATATTTTAGACGTTATAGAAGAAAAAGGATTTCAGATCAATGAAATCATGGATTATACTTCTGCTGAAGAAGATGAATTTTATCTAGAAGGAACTGGAAGTATCGTTTTAGATAGAGCCAATGCAAAAGCCTACTGCGCTTTATCACCAAGAGCAGATGAGGAACTGTTTATCGAATTTTGCGAAGATTTCGAATTTACACCCGTAATTTTTGAAGCATTTCAAAACGTCAATGGCGAACGCAAGTTGATTTATCACACCAATGTAATTATGTGCGTTGGGGAAACATTTGCAGTAATTTGCGCCGATTGTATCGACGATAAGAAAGAACGTAAAATGGTTTTAGATAGTCTAAAAGGCGATGAAAAAGAGGTAATTCTAATTACAGAAGACCAAGTGAACAACTTCGCTGGAAATATGTTAGAAATAAAAGGAACAGACGACAGAAGATATTTAATTATGAGTGCTTCGGCTCACCAAAGTTTAACAAAAAAGCAAATCGCACAATTAGAAGAACACGTAACAATTGTAAGCTCAAGTTTAGATACGATTGAAGCTTGTGGTGGTGGAAGTGCACGTTGCATGATGGCAGAAATTTTCTTACCGCAAGAATAACCCACACGATAAAAAAGTAAAAAACCAAATGCCAATTTACTGGGATTTGGTTTTTTTATGTTTTAAACTTTCTCTTTTACGATATTTCTAATCATTCCTCCAAAAATAAAGAAATGAAATGGAACTAAGCTATACCAATAAAGCCTTCCTAAAAGTCCGGTAGGTCTAAAAGTCGCAATTTGATGCAAATTGTTTTCTTCATCGATTCTAAATTCTAGCCAAGCTTCACCGGGTAAACGCATTTCGGCATACAGAAGCAATCTTTTTTCTGCTCTATTCGCAACTAAAACACGCCAAAAATCAAGCGCATCACCATTGTCTAATTCCGTTGGATGCGTTCTTCCTCTTCTTAAACCAACACCGCCAAATAGTTTGTCCATCGCACCACGAATTTTCCACATCCAACTGCCATAATACCAACCTCTAGCGCCACCAATAGAAAAAATATTATCCAAAGTTTTTTCAAGATTAATAACAGGTTTTGTTTTGTGATCCTTCAAACAACCATAAGTAGGAATTTGAATAAATTCGGAAAAATTTGGTTGAAATTCACTACTAACTAAACTGTCCTTCCAACTAGAAACCACTAAATTTTGTTCGATTTTTAAAAAAGCCTGTTTAATAGCATCCACATATGTTATGGGCACAATTCCTAATGCTTTTTGAAGGTCATTGTTCTTACAAACGACTTCCATTTTCATACTATCTACAAGATTTACTGCTAATTTATAAGAAGTGGAAGTCACAAAATACAACCAATAAGACGAAAGCTTCGGAGTCATTACTGGTAAAGTGAAAATCCACAACTTGATGCCTCGCGTTTTTGAATACAAAAGCATCATTTCTTTATAGGTGATTACATTTGGGCCACCAATATCATACGATTTGTTGTAATGTGGTTCTTTAAGAAGTACACCAACTAAGTAATGAATTACATTTCTAATGGCAATTGGCTGGCATTTTGTTAAAACCCATTTTGGCGTAATCATTACAGGCAGTTTTTCGCATAAATCCCGAATAATTTCAAAAGAAGAACTTCCTGATCCTACTATAATTCCCGCACGAAGTACCGTGGTGTTAAAATTTCCTTCAAATAGAATATCTTCTACATTTTTTCGCGAAGTCAAATGTTTTGAAAGTTTCGAATCATTAACAATTCCGCTTAGATAGATTACTTGAGTTACCCCAATTGCAGCCATATAGGTATTGAAATTATGTGCCGATTTACCTTCCATTACATCAAAGTCAGAAGTGGACGAGGACATGGAATGAATTAAGTAATAAGCAACATCAACTTTTTCTGGTAAATTTCCTAATCGTATTTCATCTAAAAAATCAACTTCCCAGAAAGTTACTTTTTCTAAAGTCGCTTCATCTAAACCCAGACGATTTCTATCGCGCACACAACAAATTACTTCATGTCCTTCTGATATTAATTCGGGAAGTAATCGCCGGCCAACATAGCCATTTGCTCCAGTAAGTAAAATACGCATTGCTGTCAATTTTTCTTAAAGTTAAGAAAAAAAGAAATAGCGATCAGAAAATTAATGAATTTTGGGAATTGTTTAAAGTAAGCAAGAGCAAGAGCACATCAATAATAATAGTTTCAAAAAGAAAAATTAGAGCAGCGTTCCGGCGAAAATTTTGTAATAACTCGCGAAATTTCGTGAATGACACTAAGCCAACCACTTCGTGAATCTCATGCAACTCTGTCAAAGTTTAAAACTTTGACAGAGTTTTTAATGCGGAGAAGTTAGTTCTAAAATTTAAGCTGTGAAAATTTGAGATAAAACTTTACCGCTTACTTTCAAACCTCACACCTCCTAAATTCCTCTAACAATACTCAAAATAGCACTAATGATATACTGAATACCAATAGCAATCGTTAGAAATCCTACAATTCTGGAGATGGCGATAATACCGGAATTCCCAAGTATTTTTGATAAAAAATAAGCACTTCTAAGAATAATAAAAATCACAACCGCCACCACAACAATTGCCAAACTTGACGATACAATTTCGTAAGTAGAAATAAAGCCATCCGAACTTTTCAATTCTTGATAATATGCAATCAACAATGACATAGAGCCCGGACCCGCCAGCATAGGCATCGCTAGTGGTGTAAGCGCAATATCACTTCTAACTTGGGCTTCTTCTTCTACTTTTTTGTTGATCCCTTTGTTTTTGCTAAACCGACCATTCAATAAGCCGAAACCCGAATTGGTAATGATAATTCCTCCCGCAATTCTAAGCGCAGTGATGGTAATGCCAAAAAAGCTCAATACATATTGGCCAATAAAAAACGAGATTAATAAAATTATACAAACGTTAATTGCCGTCCACAAAGAAGTTTTCGATAATTCTGCTTTCGTATAACCTTCGGTCAATCCTACGAAAATAGGAACCGTACCAATTGGGTTTAAAACGGAAAACAACGCGGCAAATAAATAGATAAAAACTTCCATGCTTTATTTTTTGAAAACGGGTGCAAGGTAGCTATTTTCTTTTGTATTTTTTAAAATCTAAGTTGCTTTTGCGTTATTAAAACATTAAAAATAAGCATCTAAAGGAGAATAGGGCGTTTGCTTTAATTTTGTTTCTTCAATTTTTGCAATGAATTTTTTACTGTTTGCATTGTATTTGGAACAATCTACCGAAATGTAATGGGCATCTACATGAAAAGTAATGGTGTTTCCAGGTTTGAAAAGCACTAATTTATAATACGGAATTACTAAGGCATATACTTCTAAACGCGATTGAAATCCAATGATAATGCCATTCGGACGCATTTCGATGTTGCAAAATTTTACGGATTCATTCACGTGCAACAATTCATAAATTTCTGGACTGCATCGGGTGATGAACAATTTGGGAGAACCAATGCCACCTTTGGCAAATCGTTCTACTATAGAGTAGGGCAAACCAACTAATTCATTGATTTGGCGTTCTATTTTTGGGTCTTTGTAGGAAATGTTGAAAAGCATTTTTGTTTAAAATTACTCCAAATTTGCGTTGCTTTTCAGAATTTAGCAAATCTTTATTATTTGTTTATTTATTCGTAACTTTAGCTTGTAAAAAATAAAAATATGAAAACATTAGTCCTCGGTGCCTCCACAAATAAAGAGCGTTATTCCTACAAAGCCATTCACAGTTTGGTCGACAAAAGCCATCAAGTAGTAGCAATTGGTGCAAAAGAAGGAATCGCATTTGATATTCCCATCGAAAAAGAACAAGTTGCTTTTCAAGGAATTGATACGGTGACGCTTTATCTGAATCCGCAACGACAAGAAACCTATTATGAGTATATAGTGTCGTTAAAGCCAAGGCGCGTAATTTTTAATCCCGGAACTGAAAACCCCGAGTTTTATAAAATTTTGGAGAAAAATAATATTGAATATGAAGTCGCTTGTACGTTGGTTTTATTGGCAACCAATCAGTTTTAAGCTAATAAATGTTACGCTTTCGCGAATTTACGCGGTGGAATCTGATTGTTTAAATAAACTTTCTGCTTTAGTGAAGCAATTAGATGATTCTATACTTAGTTCCGACGAATTAATAAAAGTCCGATAAACGTCAAGAATCCGTTGACAATTAAAATTTCAAATCCAAAGGCGAATCCAAACCAGGTTTCGCTTTTTAGGTTTAATAATATGGATAGGAAGACCGATAAAACAGCAACAATAGGCGTTAATTTATCTTTAATTTGCCATTTGGTAAACAATCCAAAGCTGTACAATCCCAACAACGGACCATAAGTAAATCCAGCAAACTTCAATACTTTGTCAATAATACTGGCATCATGAAAAGCATATTTAAATAAGAGAATGATAAAAATTGAAACGAAAACAAATCCCAAATGAATTCTTTTTCGAATCATAACTTGTTTCGCCACATCATATTTCTTTTCAATTTCTAAAATGTCAATACTAAAAGAAGTGGTCAAGGAGGTCAAAGCACTATCGGCACTTGAATAGGCAGCAGCAATTAAACCTAATATAAAACTAAAAGCCACCACAAGTCCCAAATGTTGGTTCGCTAAAATTGGAAAAAGTGAATCTTTGTGTGCGTCGATATTATATTTTAAAGCATATTCGGTGAACAATAAACCTAAAACTAAGAATAGAAAATTTACTACCGTTAAAACAATCGTGAACCAAAACATATTCTTTTGCGCATCCTTCAAACTTCTACAAGTCAAGTTTTTTTGCATCATATCTTGATCTAATCCCGTCATTACAATGGCAATAAAAGCGCCCGAAAGGAATTGCTTCCAGAAATATTGTGGCGAACTCACATCATCAAAAAAGAAAGTTTTAGAAAAATCACTATCGGCAACGAAGCCTGAAATCGTATTGATGTTCAAACCTAAATCTTGTGAAACAATCACAATACAAATTCCAACAGATAGTAACATAAAAAAAGTCTGCAAGGTATCGGTCCAAATAATTGTTTTGATGCCCGATTTGTAAGTATAAACCCAAATCAATAAAATTGTACACATAACCGTTAACCAATAGGGAATGCCAAGTGGTTCAAAAACCAAAGTCTGCAACACATCTGCCACTAAAAGCAAGCGTAAATTTGAACCAACGGCTCTAGAAATGATAAAAAACCAGGCACCTGTTTTATAGGAATAGCGCCCAAAACGATCGCCTAAATAGCTGTAAATTGACGTTAAATTAAGCTTATAATACAAAGGTAACAACACCGTTCCGATTACTAAATAGCCAATAATATAACCCAATACCAATTGAAAATATACAAACTGTGAGCCTTCCACTTTTCCAGGAACGGATATAAAAGTAACGCCAGAAAGGGACGCGCCAATCATTCCAAAAGCTACTAAATACCACGGCGCTTGTTTGTTAGCCTTGAAAAAAGATTCGTTGGTGTTGTCGTTTTTCCTTCCCGTGAAGTAAGAAAATAGGATTAAAATCGAGAAATAGCCTAAGATTAGTAAAAGTATCGACGAAGGTTGCATAGTTTTTAGTTTGTCACAAAGATAAAAGAAATTATAAATGAATGGAGATTTGCACTTTGTTTTGTAATTTTGCCAAATGGAATTGCCTTCAAAATTAGTAGAAAATGCCGTTAATGAAATGGCGCATTTGCCCGGAATTGGTAAACGAACCGCTTTGCGTTTGGTGTTGCACTTGTTAAAACAACCTTTGGAACAAACTGAAGGCTTAACAAATGCTTTGGCTACAATGCGCAAAGACATCCAGTTTTGTCAAACCTGTCACACCATTTCAGATGCTGAAATTTGTGGCATTTGCGCTAATCCTTCTCGAGACAAATCAATTATTTGTGTTGTTGAAGACGTTCGCGATGTAATGGCGCTTGAAAACACGGGAATGTTTAAAGGGGTTTATCATGTTTTAGGTGGAAAAATTTCACCCATCGAGGGCATCGGACCAAGTCAGCTGAAAATAGTTTCTTTAATAGAAAAAGCGAAAGAAGGAATTGTTGCTGAAATTATTTTTGCTTTAAGCTCCACAATGGAGGGGGATACCACCAATTTCTACATCTACAAACAAATTAAACACTTAGCTATCAAAACGTCAACTATTGCCAGAGGAATTGCGGTGGGCGACGAATTAGAATATGCAGATGAGGTTACTTTAGGGCGCAGTTTGTTGAATAGAATTCCATTTGATACTTCTATGAGGCAATAATCCACTAAATTTCCATCAAATTATAGGAATAGCTTCTTTAATTTAATTCTAAAAACTATATTTGTTTACTAAAAATAGGAGGGGCTTTTTGGTTTTCGGATTACCTAAAATAATTACCCCAACGTTTATGGCATTGAACCGATGAAAAAAATAATTCTTTTGGCCTTACTTACTTCTTTGTTTACGTCTTGTATTTCGAACAAGGATTTGATTTATCTTCAAAACAAAAAGGGTAACACCACAGCTATTGAAATTGCACAAGATGCTTCAAAACCATACCGGGTGCAAACCAATGACATCATTTCAATTGCCATAAAAGCACTTGATCAGAAATTAGTAGCGATGTTCAGTCCTTCCCAGAATGGTGAACAAGGAACTTCGCAACAAGATCTTTATTTTAATGGTTTCACGGTAGATGATCACGGCAATATCAGAGTGCCGGTGCTGGGCGAAATAAATGTTTTGGGCTACACGTTAGACGAAATTAGAAGTAAAGTAGAAAAACAGCTGTTAGATGAATATTTTAAAGAGGAAGCTAATCTTTTTGTAACCGTCAAATTAGCGGGCTTACGGTATACAATCAATGGCGAAATAGGCTCGCCAGGCTCCAAAGTTTTGTTTCAAGACAAAGTAACCATTATGGAAGCGGTGGCTAATTCTGGAGATATTACACTTACAGGAAATCGCAAAGATGTCCAAATTATTAGAAAATTTCCACACGGATTTGAAACCTACGCATTGGATTTAACAGATGCAAAAGCCATGAATTCGCCCTATTTCTATATTCAACCAAACGACTACATCCTGATCAAACCTTTGAAACAAAAATCATGGGGAACAGGGACAACAGGCGTACAAACAGTCGCAACAATTGTTTCAGCTTTATCATTAGTGACAACGGCTATTTTATTAAGTAAAAATCTTTAAAATATTATGTTAGATACTAAAGATTTCAATTTTTTTGAAACACAAAATAGTTTTGATTTTAAAGGGTTTCTTTTAAAAATCATCAGCTATTGGAAATGGTTTCTCTTGTCATTAGTTATTGCGTTCACCATTGCATACAACGTAAATATTAGAAAAGAAAAAGTTTTCGGAATGGAGTCGCTAATTGTAGTGGAAGATCAAAACAATCCGTTGTTTACCTCAAACACCAGTTTAATTTTTAATTGGGGCGGCACTTCAGACAAAGTACAAACAATCATCACTACGCTAAAATCGCGTTCGCATAACGAATTTGTGGTGGATAAATTACAGTATTACATCCAATATTTTAAAGAAGGCAAGTACTTTTATCAAGATGCATACGGCGAAACACCTTTTGTAGTTGCAATAGATAAAACAAAAGGACAATTATTTGGAAGGCTAATAAAAATCAAATTTATCAGTCCTACGCAATATGAATTAAGCGTAGATTTTGAAGAAACCAGCACAGCAACTTTAATGCATTATGCCGATTTATCGGTTTCGGAATACAATGTAAGAGAGCAAGCATTTAAAAAAGTATATCAGATTAATGAAAGTGTGGCTTTGCCTTTTCTAAACCTAAAATTACTTTTACAACCGGATGCAATTAATTACGAAAATTCAGAATACTTTATTCGTTTTGACGATTTTAATCAGGTAGTAGCGGCCTACAAAGGAATCGATGTTTCAGCCGACGCAAAAGCGCTTTCTGTGGTACGCTTGCAATTAGAAGGTTCAAATAAGAAGAGATTAGTTGAATATTTGAACGTAACGGTCGATATGTTGCGCAAGAATGAATTAAATCGTAAAAATCTGTTTGCTATCAATACCATCAGCTTCATTGATAGTACTTTGGTTCAAATGGAAGACCAAATCAAAGATGCAGAAGGCGAATTAAAAGAGTTTAGAAAAGGGAAAAATATATTTGAATTAGAAGAAGGTGGTGGTGGCGTTCTAACCGAGAAATTATCAGGATACGATGTTGAAAAAGACGAACTGGGTAGAAAAGTTTCCTATTTAAACTTACTTAAATCATACTTAGATAAAAGTACCGATTATTCAAAATTACCTGCGCCAACGGTAGCCGGAATTGAAGATCCAAACATTATTTCAAACGTTTCAAAATTAATTGGATTATCTACTGAGCGCTCAAAGATGGCTTATTCGGTTAAGAGTAAAGGGATGTTTTCAGATTTCGATCGCGAAATGGCAGCAATAAAAAGTGTCTTGCTTGAAAACATAGCCAGTTCCAAAGCAGCATTAAATATCGATCTTTCAATCGTGAATAAAAACATAAGATTGGCAGAAGGACAAGCTAGCTTATTGCCGGAACAAAAACAGGAACACCTCAAAATCACTAGAAAATATAACCTAAAAGATAAAATTTATAGTACCTTTTTAGAAAAACGAAGCGAAGCCGAAATTGTAAAAGCATCGAATATTTCAGACATCAACTTTTTAGATAGAGCAAAAGATGTGGGTGGAGGTTTACGTGGACCAAAAACAAGCGTCAATTATATTCTAGCGTTGTTATTTGGGTTTTTAATTCCACTAATTTTGGTATTTATCATTGCACTTTTAGACAATAACATCAACGGTGTTGAAGATATTCAAAAATTAACCAAAATTCCCGTAATTGGAGTAGTGGGTAAAAAAAGCACGGAAAATAATTTAGCGGTTTTTGAAAAACCAAAGTCACCCTTAGCCGAATCTTTTAGAGCGATTCGTTCGTCACTTCAGTTTTTATATAAAAAACAACAAAAGCAAGGGGCAAAAATTCTAATGATTACGTCTTCAGTTAGTGGAGAAGGAAAAACATTTTGTTCCATTAATTTGGCAACTGTTTTTGCTTTGAGCGAAAAGAAAACGGTAATCGTCGGACTAGATTTAAGAAAACCTAGGATTTTTGGAGACTTTAATATCGATAACATCACTGGAGTTGTAAATTATTTAATCGGACAAAAAACGGTGGATGATATTATTCAACCAACACACATCCCTTATTTAGACGTGATTTCTTCCGGTCCAATTCCGCCCAATCCATCCGAACTTTTAATGGGCGATGCAATGGCCGAACTGATTGAAGAACTAAAATTAAAATACGACTACATCATTTTAGATACACCACCAGTGGGTCTAGTGTCAGATGCTTTAGAATTATCGCGTTTTTGTGATGCTACTTTATATGTTACCAGACAGGGTTTTACCAAAAAAGGAATGTTAGGCGTGGTGAATGAAAAACACAAACGAGGGGAATTGCACAACATCAGTATTGTTTTTAACGGCTATCAAAACAAACCAAAATACGGCTATGGGTATGGGTACGGCTATGGTGCTTATGGTGAAGGGTATCACGATGAGGAAGCCGATGTAAAAGGGTGGCAAAAAATCATTAAAAAGTTGAAAAAATAATACCTTTAAAAAAATAAGTAATGATTAAATTAGAAAATAAAAGGATACTAATTACAGGCGGTGCTGGCTTTATCGGATCTAATCTGTGTGCTTATTTTTTAGAAAATAATAAAGTAGTTTGCTTGGATAATTTTGCTACAGGTCACCGGCATACTATTGAAAAATTTCTAGCAAATCCAAATTTTGTATTGATTGAAGGCGATATTAGAGATTTTAAAACTTGTGAGAACGCTGTTGCAGGAGTCGATTATGTCTTGCATCAAGCTGCTTTAGGAAGTGTGCCGCGTTCCATTAATGATCCTATTACGTCTAACGATGTGAATGTGGGCGGATTTTTGAATATGCTAACGGCTGCTAGAAATGCAAATGTACAACGTTTCGTATACGCTGCAAGCTCATCAACTTATGGCGATTCAGAAAGTTTGCCTAAAGTTGAAGAGGTGATTGGGAAACCACTTTCGCCTTATGCTGTTACCAAATATGTGAACGAATTATATGCGGATGTGTTTAGTAAAACCTACGGCATTGAAACCATCGGTTTGCGCTATTTCAATGTTTTTGGAAGAAATCAAGATCCAAATGGGGCGTATGCAGCGGTAATTCCGAAGTTTGTCGCCCAATTCTTAAAGCACGAAAGTCCCGTAATTAATGGCGATGGTAATTTTTCAAGGGATTTCACTTACATCGATAATGTGATTCAGATGAACGAATTGGCGTTGCTAACCCAAAATCCAAAGGCGGTTAATACGGTATACAATACTGCTTTTGGCGAAAGAACGACGTTGAATGAATTGATTAACGGGTTGAAAGAATATTTATCTGAATTTGATCCTGCAATAGCTAATGTTGCTATTGTTTATGGTGAAAATAGGGTGGGCGATATTCCGCATTCGCTGGCTAGTATTGATAAGGCTGCCAATTTGTTAGGATACGCACCTAAATTTTCAATGAAAGCTGGTTTGAAAGAAGCAGTAAAGTGGTATTGGGAAACGAGGTTGTAGGTTATCTGTTTTCGGTTGAAGTAGCTTGTGTTGAGGTTTCAGATTGATGTGGATTGTATGGAGGGTTATCTGTTATTCGTTTTCTGTTATCTGTTTTCGGTTGCTGTAGCTTGTGTTGCGATTTATTGTTTTGAGTTAGTTAGGTTTTTAGAAACTTAAATGACTGATATGTTTTAAAAATTGTTTAAAATCTGTGTTGCAAATATTTTAAACGTATTGCGCTTGTAATTGAATTTGATTTTTGAAATTGCTATTGAAGTGATCTGGGTCATTAGTAAAAATTTTAAAACTTAAATGACTGATATGTTTTAAATTGACTTGCTAAATGGTATTTATTTTACAAAAAGTATTTTAAAAGTATTTAAATTTTTAAAATTTATTAGAGCTGTGTTGAAATAGTTTAATTCGTATTAAATTTGATTTTTGAAAATTGCGATTGAAATGATCTGGGTCATTAATAAAGATTTTAAAACTTAAATGACTTATATGTTTTAAATTTACTCACAAACGGTATTTATTTTACAAAAAGTATTTTAAAAGTATTTAAATTTTTAAAATTTATTAGATCTGTGTTGAAATAGTTTAATTCGTATTGATTTTTGAAATTGAAATTGAACTTGTTATTGTTATTGTTATTGTTATTGAAGTTGTTATTAAAAAAGTTATGAAGATAAAAAATATATGTTGCATCGGAGCGGGTTACGTAGGTGGACCAACGATGTCGATTATTGCACAAAAGTGCCCGGGTATAAAAGTTACTGTAGTAGATTTGAACGAACAGAGAATCGCCGCTTGGAATGATTCAGATGTGAATAACATTCCCATTTATGAGCCTGGTTTAAGTGAAGTGGTGGCAGAAGCTAGAGGGCGAAATTTATTCTTTTCTACGGAAGTGGACAAGGCGATTGATGAAGCCGAGATGATTTTTATATCGGTGAACACACCTACCAAAACGTATGGTGTAGGCAAAGGGATGGCAGCCGATTTGAAATACATTGAATTGTGTGCGCGTCAAATTGCACGTGTAGCAAAAACAGATAAAATTGTGGTAGAGAAATCTACGTTACCTGTTCGTACAGCAAGTGCGATTCGTGATATTTTAGATCATACGGGCAATGGTGTGAATTTCCAAATCCTTTCAAACCCTGAGTTTTTAGCAGAAGGCACGGCGGTGGAAGATTTGTTAGCACCTGATCGCGTTTTAATTGGAGGCGATGCCACCGTTGAAGGCCAAAATGCCATTGCGGCATTAGTTGCAATTTATGCAAATTGGGTACCGCAAGATAAAATCTTAACCACAAACGTATGGTCTTCGGAATTGTCTAAATTAACAGCCAATGCTTTTTTAGCGCAGCGTGTTTCATCCATCAATGCTTTGAGTGAGTTGTGTGAAAAAACAGGTGCAGATATCAACGAAGTAGCGAAAGCAATCGGTCTAGACAGCCGAATAGGATCAAAATTCCTAAAAGCCTCTGTGGGATTTGGTGGTTCTTGTTTTCAAAAAGACATTTTAAATTTGGTATATATTGCTAAAACCTACGGATTAAATGAAGTAGCGGATTATTGGGAGCAAGTCATTATTATGAACGACCACCAAAAACGACGCTTTGCAAAAAACATCATCAAAACTTTATACAATACGGTATCAGGAAAGAAAATTGCCTTTTTGGGTTGGGCCTTCAAAAAAGACACCAATGATACCCGCGAATCTGCCGCAATTTATGTAGCCGATGATTTATTAGCCGAACAAGCCGAAATAAGCGTCTATGACCCTAAAGTTGGCGTACTCCAAATTCAGTCCGATCTAAATTATCTAGCAACGCGTTCTGAAGGAGCAAATGCCAACGGATTACATGTTGCCACCGATGTGTATGAAGCGTGCAATAATGCCCACGCCATAGCTGTTTTAACCGAATGGGATGAGTTCAAAACCTACGATTGGCAAAAAATATATGCCAACATGCTAAAACCTGCTTTCATATTTGACGGTAGAAATTTATTAGATAAAACAGCCTTAGAGAAAATTGGATTTATATATCAAGCAATAGGAAGTTAAAGGTTTGATATGGTTATGAGTTTAGGCACCCGATAGCTCGGAATTTTATTCTTTTCTACCAAAGCATTCCGTGCCCACAAATTTGAAAAAACTAAAAAAGCAGTACCCTAATTAAAAAACTCTTTGTACCTTTAAAGTATTGATTACAAGTGCTTACGGTTTAAAATGCTATTAAATCATCGAATCAGTGTGCGATACTGTTAATAAAAACTTAGCTTTGCACCTTTAAAATTTACAATTATGAAATATTTTATTTTGTTCGCTAGCGCGTTGTTTATCAGCCAAGCTAGCGCACAAGAAGCAATCGTTGCAAACGATTCTTTGACTACATACAACCGATTTACGGTTGAAGGAATGATTGGGTTTAGCGATGGAAATTACCCGTATGGCAATGGGTTTTCGGCAGGAGATAAGAAACACGTCTTAAGTCATTTTACTATAAATAGTTTTGATTTTGGTGTGCGCTATATGTTTACGCCTAAATTCGGAATTAAAGGAAATTTGGCTTACAGCCAATACACTGAAGCAGATAACAGCAGTTTGCCTTACAAAACAAATCATTTTAATTTGTCGCTTCAAGGGGTTGTAAATGCAGCTAAAATTTTAGATTTTAGTCCAGAAACGAGAGTAGGTTTACTTTTGCATGGTGGCCTCCAAGTGGGGAGTTTAACCTCGAAAACAGCCTTTATGTTGGCTCCTGTTTTAGGACAAGTACCTAACGAAAACTTAAACAATACTGAGTACCACGGCGGATTTGTAGCGGGTATTACACCCCAATATAGAATTACGCCTAAACTTGCTCTTTTTGTAGATTTAAGTGTATACTTCAATTACAGACAACACATGAATTGGGACGGAACTGTTGCTACTACAAATGATCTGTACGGAAAAAATACCAACTTATCTTTTGGTATTTCTTATGCACTAGGAAGCGACAACATCCATGGGGACTGGAAAGTAAAGCAAGACCCCAACGAATTGAAAGTAGCCGCACTTTTGGAGAAAATTGATGAAATCGAAGTAAAGCTACAAGACACAGACCGTGATGGTGTGGTAGATTATTTAGACGTAGAACCTAACACGGTGGGTGGCGTAACAGTAGATACCAAAGGAAGAGCCATTGACTTAAACAAAAACGGTGTACCCGATGAGTTAGAAGGTAGAAATGGTAAGAGAAGTTTCAATAGCAATGATCAAGGGGGTTCTTATGAAGGGGCCAGTTTATTAGAGCAAGGGATTGTAAATGTTTTCTTTGACACTAACAAAGACACGCCAAACACAGCTTCAGCAAATAATTTGTTTTATGTTATTAGTTTCCTTAAAAATAATCCAGAAGCAAATGTGCGTATTACAGGTTATGCCGATACCACAGGAGATGAACAAATGAACAAAGATTTAGCCAAAAGAAGAGCCCAAAATATCTCGAATTATTTGTTGAATTCAGAAATCAAAGCGAGTCAAATCCAGATCTTGGGACAAGGAGAAGATAAATCAATGGACAATAGTTCTAAAACAGGCCTGCAATTAGCACGTAGAGTTTCTTTTGAACTAATTAAGTAATAATTATTTTTTAAAATAGATCAAAATCGGTAGTGCTTCACTGGCATTACCGGTTTTTTATTTAAGACAAGAGCAGCTTCAAAAAAAGCAATACAGATTGCTTCGGCAATTCCCCCTTCGCGGGCCAGAGGGCTTCCTTCGGGGACGCTACACAAACTTATCATCCTGCAAGGATCCCACGCACAGCACATCCACAAATCATAGCCACAATCTTGTCCGTTCCCCTTTCGCGGGCTAAGGGACTTCCTAACATTTACTTACTTTCTTCGTAGTTTCTTCGCAAAAAGTGCGTTTTTTCGAAGCTGTTGCGAACAAACTACGAACATGTTACGAAGAAATGCCCTAAAAACGTTGGTAAACTAGTCATATCCCCTCAAACCGTGTCAAAACCCGTCAAAACCAGTCAAAACCGGTCCACTTGAGTCATTTGCCAGTTGTTTGTTTTCTGTTGTAAGTTGTGGGTTGTGGGTTGTAGGTTGTGGGTTGTATGTTGTAGGTTGTATGTTGTAGGTTGTGGGTTATAAGTTGTAGGTTGTAAGTTGTAGGTTGTAAGTTGTAGGTTGTATATTGTAGGTTGTATATTGTGGGTTGTATATTGTGGGTTGTAGGTTGTGGGTTGTAGGTTGTTTGTTCGCAAACTACGCACACAAACTTGTCATCCTGCAAGTGCTCACGCAAACCACTTCCACAATCTTGTCAGTTCCCCCTTTGGGGGCTAGGGGGCTTCCATAACAAAGAGCAAACACATCACTTTTTTGAAATCACTCCAAGATTATTATTTAGACGAAAATAATCGATTGTATTTGCATGCTGGATTTTCTAATCAAAGA
>NZ_JAXKVR010000020.1:0-74302 GCF_034497725.1 Flavobacterium psychraquaticum | reverse complement strand
TAATATTCCCTGGGTTAATTGTCCAGTAGTTTCCTGCTGGTAAACCACTTAATACAACACTTCCTGTTGCTACTGCACAAGTTGGTTGGGTGATTGTTCCTACTGTTGGAGCTGCTGGAGTTGCGGGTTGTGTGTTGATTACAACGTTTGCCGAAGCAGTTGAAATACATCCCACAGAATTCGTAACTGTATAAGTGTAAGTTCCTGCTGCTAATCCTGAGATAATTGCAGTTGCAGTACTTCCTGTAATGTTTCCTGGATTAATGGTCCAGTTTCCTGATGGTAAGCCTGTTAATACAACACTTCCTGTTGCTACTGCACAAGTTGGTTGGGTGATTGTTCCTACTGTTGGAGCTGCTGGAGTTGCGGGTTGTGCGTTGATTACAACGTTTGCAGAAGCAGTTGAAATACATCCCACAGAATTCGTAACGGTATAAGTGTAAGTTCCTGCTGTTAAGCCTGAAATAGTTGTAGATGTCGTACTTCCTGTAATATTCCCTGGGTTAATTGTCCAGTTTCCTGATGGTAAACCTGTTAATACAACACTTCCTGTTGCTACTGCGCAAGTTGGTTGTGTGATTGTTCCTACTGTTGGAGCTGCTGGAGTTGCGGGTTGCGTGTTGATTACAACGTTTGCCGAAGCAGTTGAAATACATCCCACAGAATTCGTAACTGTATAAGTGTAAGTTCCTGCTGCTAATCCTGAGATAATTGCAGTTGCAGTACTTCCTGTAATGTTTCCTGGGTTAATTGTCCAGTTTCCTGATGGTAAACCTGTTAATACAACACTTCCTGTTGCCACTGCACAAGTTGGTTGGGTGATTGTTCCTACTGTTGGAGCTGCTGGAGTTGCGGGTTGTGTGTTGATTACAACGTTTGCAGAAGCAGTTGAAATACATCCCACAGAATTCGTAACTGTATAAGTGTAAGTTCCTGCTGTTAATCCTGAGATTGTAGTAGATGTCGTACTTCCTGTAATATTTCCTGGATTAATGGTCCAGTTTCCTGATGGTAAGCCTGTTAATACAACACTTCCTGTTGCTACTGCGCAGGTTGGTTGAGTAATGGTTCCAACTGTTGAAGCTGCTGGTGTTGCTGGTTGTACGTTGATTACAACATTTGCTGAAACTGAATTACAAGCTCCAAAAGCAGCCGTAACAGTATAAGTCCCTGCCGGTGCTGTAACAACACCTGCCCCTGAAATACTAACTCCAGTTGATGGACTTACAGTATAGGTAAAAGCTGAATTATAATTTGTTATTGCAAAACTTCCTGTAGCAGTTACACAAGTTGGCTGAGTAACAACACCAGCTATAGGCTTTGGAGCACAAGGAACAGGTGTAACAGATGAAGTGTTATTTAAAACATTTGTATCAGGCTGATTAGAAGATGTTATCTGAGCAGTATTTGTATAAGTTCCAGTATTTAAAACCGTTGCAGTTATTGTTAATGAAACTGTTTGGCCATTTGCAAGGCCACCAATAGACCATAAACCTGTTACTGCATTAAATGTTGTTCCTGTTGGCACAACTGCTGAAACGAAAGTGTAACCTGAAGGTAGCAAATCAGAAACCGAAACCCCTGTAGCATTACTTGGACCATTGTTTGTAGCTGCAATAGTAAAAATAACATTTGAGCCTAGTGTTGGTGACAGATTATTAACCGTTTTAGTAACAGCTACATCTCCACAAAGCGTTACTTGAACTGGTGCCGATTGAAATGGAACACTACAAGTTAAGGTTGAGGATACTGTGTAAGAACCTGAAACTGAAGTAGTATATGTATTAGAAGTAGCTCCAGCAATAGGATTCCCGTTTAAATACCATTGGTAAGGCGCAAAACCTGGTGAAGTACTGAGCGTAGAACTTTGTGTTAAACATTCAGGCCCAGCTATGTAAGTTAAACTTGGTGCTGCAGGAATTTCGGTATAACTAGAAAAAACTGCTGACATTGAAAAACCTCCACCTTGTTGTATAATAACTACATTCATCTTTGTAGTACTAGCTAAAGATATAATAGTAGGATTGCTTAATTCAGTATTATTAAAATCAATTAAATACCATCCTGTTGTTCCTAATTGTCTTCTGGCACCCGCAATAGTTTCAATATTTGACCCGTTAAAATTAACTAATGTTGTTGCATCTTTAATTAAGATATAACCAGTATAAGGTAGATTACCATTGGTGTAATTTGTAAATTTATAAGTTTCCACAAAAGTAGATCCACCACAAGCAGAAACTGGCGCTAGTGTAGCTACATCTACTTCACAGCCATCCGCTGAACCAGAATAGGCAATGATATTCTTAGTAGCTACAATTCTTGAAGCTGAAAGTGCTATAGAACCATCGCCATTTTGTAGGGTATAGAAATCCCCAGCATTAATAAGAGTTTGTGTAGAAGTAGATACTTGAGCACCAGTAACACTAAAATTAGTTACTGTCACAACTGTATTTGGAAGTGTTGCCACTACAGTTGTTTGCTCCGCAGTACTATTACCTTGTCCCCTAACTAAAAAATATTCACTCCCTAAAACTGCATTAGGCGCAATTTGATCTAAAGTACCATCACCACAACCTGCTGGAGTGTCAATTTTAGCACCTGTGTTCATAACTACCGGTAAGTTAGTAGTAACTAATGATCCTAAGGGTGCCTCAAATAAATAACTCTGACCCGCATTCAATGTAATAGTCGCAACATTATTTATTGCAACAGAGGTATTATTGTCAATTGCCAAAATGGAATATATCGGACGTCTAAAATTAAGCCCTCCAAAATTTCCTAAATCATCACCTCTATAATAACCAATACGGAAATTTGTTCCTTTTCCAGCGTCTCCAAAACTAGTTAAGGAGGCGTTTCCCTTTATATTATTTGCATCAGCTCCACCTGATAATTGATCAGAAGCCACATTTCTAACATTTACTGAAACAGGAGTTGCAGCTGTTATGATTAACCCAGCTCCATTAATTACTGTATTAGTTGCGAGATAAGGTAAGCTCGTTGGTGCTCCAACAAATCTATAAACAGCCGGCGTTCCTTTAATTGTATTTAAGGTAGTTATTACCGTACCATTACTTCTAGCAATTGAAACACTTACACTGGTTGTTGAGTTTGTTGCAATAACAATTTCATTAGCATTTGTAAAATATTGCCAAGGTGCAGGAGCAATATAGTGCTTAGTGTAAAATTGTGCACTAGCATTGTTTATAAAAAACAACATCGTTACTAATAAAAATAAACTTTTTATTGTAAAAAAATCATTGCGTGATAAACTGTTTTTTTTCATACTTTTATTAAGTAAAATTGATTGAAAAGCGACAAAATGTTTTCTATGAATAAATATTCATAAAATAAAGTGTCTAAGTAAGATTTATAGCTTAAGTTTTAGTGTGCTGATTTCAGTAAAAAATTTTATTTTTTACTGAAAAGTTTTTAAAAGGAAAAATAAAATAATTAAGAAATATTTTATTTCGATACAAATTGATTTCGTTAAAAAACAAGTTTTGGGGCTCGTTGTTTTTCATAAATTTGGGGTATAGAATGTTATCATTTATTAGTATACGTAATTGTACATTATTTAGATTTTTATTTTTTTAATTATTTAAAAATCAAAGTAGGTTTGTACAAATTTTATACTTTTTATTTATGTGTGTTTTTAACAATAAAACATAAAATTTTAATTCGCTTTTTTTTTGCGATACAAATATATAAAAAGAAGTTACGAATCCAATTAAAAACTGTAAAATAATTGATTTTTAACGATTAAATGCAGATTAAATCGTTAAAATGCAATCCTATTTTGTCTAAATTTTGAAATTAACGCTATAATTAATAAAATTAATTATAATTATATTAGTTTTTTTGAATTAAAACTTCTACAAAAAACAAGATTAATCTCACTAAAATCGTTTAAAGTGTTTTGAAAAGTAATAAAAATTAACAAGAATTGACTTCATTTTAAAAAATAAAATAAGATACTGAATTTCAGTTTATTGCTAATAATTTAAAAATTTATAACTTCCTACTAACAAAAAAGCATCAAATTAAATTGATGCTTTTTTGTTAAACTATTTAGCGTTAAGATCGCCTTGATTATAAACTAACTTCGTCTGTTCGCTTGATGTTCTTCCTCCGTACAATTTGATATATTAATTGGTTCACATCCAGAAACATTCACCAATTTAGATTCGCCATATCCTTCCTGTTGATAGGTTTGCTCCAATGCCGTTTTTATTTAATCATGAGATACCCCCAAAGAAAATTCGTAAAATCACACCATCAAATAAATTATACGTTAGTGAAGTTGAATTAGATCGTAAAACAAATTATTTCAAAGACAAAATTCACATTAGTAGAGATGTAGACAGAGTTAAATTTAAAAGAGATTATGCATTTCTAGGGAATCCTGATAATATATTCTTTGAAGTAACATTAGACGTAACTGATGAGAACAAATGGATAAGTCTTACTAATGAAAACGAAATAAGTTTTACAAATTTATCGCCAGGAGTTCACACTTTGTATATTAGAAAAATTAAACCCTTCACTTCCGAATACGAAATAAAAAAATAGTTATCCCAATCCCTTTTTTCTTTTATGAGAAAATAGCGTTCAAAGTTTTAATGGGAATTTTATTAATAACAATACTATTCTTTGCTTTAAAATTAAGAATTTGACACATCCGAAAGAAAAACATAGCATTAGAAAAGATGGTTAAATATAGTACTGCTGATCTTTTAAATCTGTAACTTAAAAAAACAACTTAAATCAAGAAATTCAACAACATAAAAAACTGATAGGAACCATTAGTCATGACATTAAAAGTCCTTAAAAAAACGGATTGAAACCAATTTATTTAAACAAAATGTTTTTGGTATTATTATTCACAATCTTATAGATAACGCCATTAAAAACACAAGAAATGGGACGAAAAAAATTGAAATAAATACGATAAAAACAAAATACATATTAATATTGAATACAATAGAGCCGGTATTTCAAAAGAAATTAGAACCTATCATATGAATCTTCAAAAGAAATACGAAACAGATAAGTTAGCACTCAAAAATTACGGACTTGGGGTTCATATGGTTTTAGAATTTTACGTTTATTTAAAGAAAAAATGAAAATTTACTCTGAGGAAGGAACAGGTACAAAAGTTACTTAAATTTTTTATTTCTCAAAAACTCTGTTTTTATACGTACTAACAGTTGACATTTGGATGTCCAAAAAATTTGATATTTCAAGATTACCTTCACCTTTAACTAATAACTTCGCAATTTCTAATTCTCTCTTTTGATAATTTATCAAAAGGATTAACTGGTTCGTTATTAAGGTGTTTATCATTAAGTTTATTGACTATCGCTGCCGTTAAATATTTACCCGTATTCATGATTGACCTTACGACTTCAACAATTTTAACTTCACCACTCCGTTTATTTAAATAACCATCAGCTCCCGCGTGAATGTACCGAAGCTGATAAGATTCTTCTTAGTAGGAAGAAAAAATTAGTATTTTAACGTTTATTAAAATTGCTTTCATTTCGGCCATCATAGCAGTACTTTTTCCACCTGGAATGTTACTATTTAAAATAAATCATATTTATTTAACCAATTAAATTGCTCCTAAATAATCATTAGCATAACAAATTGCTAAATTGTCTATTTCATTATTTACAATAATAGAAACAACAGCTTTAACAACAAAGTGATCGTCAACTTGTAAGATTTTGTAATTCATTTGTATTTTTTTAAATGGTTAAAATAATAAATTAATCTTAGAATAGAATGTTATATATAAATAGTATTTTTGCATAAAATTAGTACACATGAGTTTTATTGAAGAAATAGCTAGAAGAAGAACCTTTGGAATTATTGCGCATCCCGATGCCGGAAAAACAACACTTACTGAAAAACTGCTACTTTTTGGTGGTGCTATTCAAGAAGCAGGTGCGGTTAAAAGTAATAAAATCAAAAAAGGAGCAACATCCGATTTTATGGAAATCGAACGTCAGCGTGGTATTTCTGTTGCTACTTCAGTTTTAGCATTCATCTATAAAGACAAGAAAATCAATATCTTAGACACTCCTGGACATAAAGATTTTGCTGAAGATACTTTTAGAACATTAACTGCAGTTGATAGTGTTATTGTTGTAGTCGATGTGGCAAAAGGAGTTGAAGAACAAACTGAAAAATTAGTTGAAGTTTGTAGAATGCGTCAAATTCCGATGATTGTTTTCATTAATAAGTTGGATCGTGAAGGAAAAGACGCCTTTGATTTGATGGATGAAGTGGAGAAAAAACTAAAACTTCGCGTAACGCCTTTGAGCTTTCCAATAGGAATGGGATACGATTTCAAAGGAATTTATAACATTTGGGAAAAGAATATCAACTTATTTGAAGGTGATAGTAGAAAAAATATTGAAGAAACCATAGCTATTTCCGATCTTGATAGTCCAGAATTAGATAAAATTATAGGTGCTAAACCTGCAAATACATTAAGAGAAGAATTAGAATTAATACATGAAGTGTATCCAGACTTTAATAAAGAGGAGTATTTAGCGGGTAATTTACAGCCTGTATTCTTTGGTTCTGCGTTAAATAATTTTGGTGTAAGAGAACTTTTAGATTGTTTTGTTGACATTGCACCAACACCTAGAGCAAAAGAATCAGACACAAGATTGGTACAGCCCGATGAAGAGAAACTAAGTGGTTTTGTGTTTAAAATCCACGCTAATATGGATCCAAAACACAGAGATAGAATTGCTTTCGTGAAGGTTGTTTCTG
The DNA here is from genome assembly GCF_034497725.1 of Flavobacterium psychraquaticum. Classification (NCBI taxonomy): domain Bacteria; kingdom Pseudomonadati; phylum Bacteroidota; class Flavobacteriia; order Flavobacteriales; family Flavobacteriaceae; genus Flavobacterium; species Flavobacterium psychraquaticum. The sequence continues at coordinate 67,516 of NZ_JAXKVR010000020.1, read as the reverse complement.
GAACTTTTGAAAGAAATAAACCTTATTTACATGTTAGATTGGGGAAAAATTTGAAATTTTCGAGTCCGAATGCGTTTTTTGCAGAGAAAAAAGAGATTGTAGATATATCCTATCCTGGAGATATTGTAGGTTTACACGATACCGGAAATTTTAAAATTGGAGATACATTAACCGAAGGAGAATTAATGAATTTCAAAGGAATTCCAAGTTTTTCACCAGAGCATTTTAGATACATTAACAACGCAGATCCATTAAAAGCTAAGCAATTAGAAAAAGGGATTGACCAATTAATGGATGAAGGTGTTGCACAGTTGTTCACCTTAGAAATGAATGGAAGAAAAGTAATTGGAACCGTTGGAGCGCTTCAATACGAAGTTATTCAATACCGTTTAGAACATGAATATGGTGCAAAATGTACGTACGAAAACTTCCCTGCTTTTAAAGCTTGTTGGGTTAAACCTAAAGATCCAAAAAACACGGAGTTTGCCGAATTTAAACGTGTAAAACAGAAATTTTTAGGGCATGACAAATACGGACAATTAGTATTTCTAGCAGATAGTGATTTTTCAATTCAAATGACGCAACAAAAATATCCTTCGGTTGAGTTATTTTTCACATCAGATTATCAGAAGAGATAAACAGTGTTATTTACTTTATAAAATGACATAGAAACTAAAAAAGACCTCAAAATGAGGTCTTTTTTTACGAATATCTATTTTAACGCCATTTTACAGCTGAAAAAGTAAATAGTATAATTTTATATGTCTTTTTAATAAAACTCCCTTAAAGCTAAAATATATAAGTTGTTTTAAATAGTCAAAACTTATAATAAATGAAATTTTTATCATTGAATCTTATAGTTGAATTTCAGCTTTAAGACTACTTATTTCTTTTCTGCTCTCTAGCCAATAATGTGTTTTTTAATAACATTGCAATTGTCATTGGTCCTACTCCACCAGGAACCGGAGTTATGTAGGATGCTTTTTTAGAAACATTTTCAAAATCTACATCACCTACAATTCTATAACCTTTATCGGTAGTTTCATCTTCAACTCTTGTAATACCGACATCAATAATTACCACATCATCTTTTACCATTTCTGCTTTTAAGAAATTTGGAACCCCTAACGCCGAAATAATAATATCTGCTTGCGAAGTAATTTGATTTAAGTTTTTAGTATGACTGTGCGTTACTGTTACCGTTGAATTTCCTGGAAAACCTTTTCTTCCCATTAAAATCCCCATAGGACGCCCTACAATATGACTTCTTCCGATAACAACGGTGTGTTTCCCATCGGTTGGTACATTATAACGTTCTAATAATTCTAAAATTCCGAAAGGCGTTGCAGGAATAAAAGTTGACATATCTAAAGCCATTTTTCCAAAGTTTTCTGGATGAAAACCATCAACATCTTTACTTGGATCTATTGCTTCAATGATTTTTTGTGTATCAATTTGTTTTGGCAACGGCAATTGTACGATAAAACCATCGATATCGTCATTTTCATTCAGTTCTTTGATTTTTTGTAATAATTCTGTTTCAGAAGTGGTACTTGGCATTTTCACTAAAGTAGATTCAAAACCTACGCGCTCGCAAGATTTTACTTTACTTCCTACATAAGTTAAACTAGCGCCATCGTTTCCTACAATAATTGCAGCTAAATGTGGAACTTTTTCTCCTTTTGCTTTCATTTTCGCTACTTCTGCAGCAATCTCATTTTTAATATCTTCCGATACTTTTTTTCCGTCTAATAATTGCATTTGTTGTGTTGTTTGTTGCTTATTCTACTTGTTTATTTTAATAAAAAAATCTAAATATTTTATGATTTAATACTATAAAAAAGACGCGATAAATCGCGTCTCTACGGTAAACTATTTCATGCCTTGCATCATTTGCATCATCTTTTTGCCGCCGCCGCCCTGCATCATTTTCATCATCTTGCTCATTTGCTCAAACTGCTTCATCAATTGATTGACTTGCTCAATTTTTACACCAGAACCTTTTGCAATTCTATTTTTTCTTTTCATATCAATCAAAGCTGGCTTGCTTCTTTCCTCTTTTGTCATCGACTGAATAATTGCTTCAACGTGTTTGAAAGCGTCATCCTCAATTTCTATATCTTTTAACGCTTTTCCAGCACCAGGAATCATTCCGACTAAGTCTTTCATGTTACCCATTTTTTTAATCTGCTGAATTTGAGATAAGAAATCGTCAAAACCGAATTCGTTTTTAGCAATTTTCTTCTGTAATTTTCTTGCTTCTTCTTCGTCGTATTGCTCTTGAGCTCTTTCAACTAAAGAAACAACGTCTCCCATTCCTAAAATACGATCGGCCATACGAGCAGGATAGAAAACATCAATTGCTTCCATTTTTTCTCCCGTACCAATGAATTTAATCGGTTTGTTTACAACTGATTTAATAGAAATAGCAGCTCCTCCACGAGTATCACCATCTAATTTGGTTAAGATAACTCCGTCAAAGTTTAATCTATCGTTGAATGCTTTTGCCGTATTCACAGCATCTTGTCCAGTCATTGCATCTACAACAAACAAGGTTTCTTGCGGTTGTATTGCTTTGTGAACATCAGCAATTTCTTTCATCATTTGTTCGTCAACAGCCAAACGACCAGCCGTATCGACAATCACTACATTGAAACCATTTGCTTTTGCGTGCTTGATAGCATTTTGAGCAATTTCAACTGGATTTTTATTTTCGGGTTCAGAATAAACCTCAACACCAATTTGTCCACCCACAACAATTAACTGATTAATTGCTGCCGGACGATAAATATCACAAGCTACTAATAAAGGTTTTTTACCTTTTTTAGTTTTAAGGAAATTAGCTAATTTACCTGAAAAGGTAGTTTTACCAGAACCTTGCAAACCCGACATTAAAATAACAGAAGGAGTTCCAGATAAATTAATACCTGCTACATCGCCACCCATTAATTCGGTCAACTCGTCTTTAACGATTTTAATCATTAATTGGCCCGGCTGTAACGTAGTTAATACATTTTCACCAATAGCTTTTTCCTTGACTCTTGTGGTAAAATCTTTAGCTATTTTAAAATTCACGTCGGCATCTAATAATGCTCTACGAACTTCTTTTAGCGTATCCGCAACGTTAACATCAGTAATTTTACCGTGCCCTTTTAAGATATGAAACGCTTTATCTAACTTATCGCTTAAATTATCAAACATAATGCTTTGTGGTTTTAATAAGTTACAAAGATAAGATAAAGTTATAAAGTTGCAAAGGTGAATTTTGCATTTAAAAATAAAAATAAATCAGAAAATTCCCGTTTTTCAACTATAAAATAAGCCTCAAATTATAAATTCCAAAGAAATAAATTCAAATTGTAACAAAAGCATACTATTTTGGTCTAATACTTAAAACCAAACTAGTAACATTTAAGATATGATTTTAACCACAACAAATTCTATAGAAGGTTATAGAATTGCCGAATATAATGGCATTGTTTCAGGAACCGCAGTGAACATTCAAAAAATGGAATGGACATTTAGTATGCAGAAATATTATGCCGGAATGAGCGAAGGTATTTCAGAAATTAAAGACCAAGCTTTTCAACAACTTGAAGCAAATGCTGCTAAACTAAATGCGAATGCTATTGTAGGTATTAGTGTAGATATTGAACTTACTACAACTAATTACATAACAGTTACTGCAACTGGAACCGCTGTTAGTATTATAAAAAAATAAAATTTAACGCCAAAAAAACCAAGCATTACAAATATAAAAAACGCCATTTATTAATTTAAATGGCGTTTTTTATACGCTACATTTTTCAAACTAGTCTTTTATCTTAAATAGTTTTCTTAAAATATCTTCCATTAAACACCAATTTGTGAAGGACGATTGCAACAAGTTAGCTCCTACAAATAATGTAAACCAATAAAAATTTGGATTTACATACATTCCCAATAGTACACTTAAAATAATGAATATTCCGGCTATTCTTTTGATTAATTTATTGATCATTTTGTTTTGTTTTTAAAATTTACGCTTTTTTATAGAGCCTTTGCCGAAGATTTGAACCTGCGACAAAGGCATTTTAATTGATTTATTCAATTGTATTATTTGTTTCTGAATTCACTTCGTTTTTCGTAAAGTTTTTGCGTTCTACTATGTAGTAAATTAATGGCACAACAATCAAAGTTAATAAGGTTGAAACAATAGCTCCAGCTACTAATGAAATCGCTAATCCTTGGAAAATTGGATCAAATAATATAATCGACGCTCCAATAACTACGGCTCCAGTTGTTAATAAAATTGGAGTTGTTCTAACGGCTCCAGCTTCAATAATCGCTTGTTTTATGGGTGCACCTTCGTTTAATCGGATTTCAATAAAGTCGATTAACAACACGGAGTTCCGGACCATTACTCCCGCTAAGGCAATCATTCCAATGAAAGAAGTTGCAGTAAAGAAAGCGTCTAACAACCAGTGCCCTAATACAATTCCAATTAATGAAAGTGGAATGGCAATCATCATTACTAACGGTGTTTTAAAGTTTTGGAACCATCCTACAATTAACATATAGATGACAATGATTACAACTAAAAACGCTGCTCCTAAATCACGGAATACTTCTAAAGTAATTTGCCATTCTCCATCCCATTTCACGGTAAAATCACTTTCATCTGAAGGTTGATCTAAGTATAATTCGTTGACTTTGTATCCTTTTGGCACTTCAATTTTAGCTAATTTTTCATTCATTCCTAAGATAGCATACACCGGACTTTCTAATGCTCCCGCCATATCGGCCAACACATAAACTACGCGTTTTTGGTCTTTGCGATAAATGGTGTTTTGCAAAGTATCTTTAGTAACTTTCACTAAATCGCTAACGGCAACTACATTTCCATGACTTCCTTTGATTTTTAGATTTTGAATATCTTCAATCGAAGTTTTGTCTTTGTCATCCAATGAAAGTGTAATTCCAACTGGATTATTAGAACGCTCATCATACAAATTAGAAACTGGTATTTCGCGTAATAAATACGTAATATTTCCTACTACTTGTTGCGGTGCAATTCCGTTAAGCATTGCTTTTTCTCTATCAACTTCTAATTTATATTCCACTTGAGGTGCTTCAACCATCCAATCGGCATCCACAACATCAACCGTGTTTTCTAAAATAGTTTTCACTTGATGCGCTACTTTAATTTGCTCTTCATAATTCGGACCATACACCTCAGCAACTAATGTTGATAATACTGGTGGTCCTGGCGGAACCTCAACAATTTTCACATTCGCACCATATTTTTTAGCAATTTTTTGAACTTCTGGACGCACTACTTTCGCAATGTCGTGACTTTGTAATTTTCTATCGTCTTTGTGTAATAAATTCACCTGAATATCGGCCATATTACTTCCACCACGCAAATCGTAATGACGTACCAATCCGTTGAATGTAATTGGTGCCGAAGCTCCTACATAATTCTGATAATCCACCACTTCCGGAACTGTAGAAAGATATTGTGCAATTTCCTTTGTAACGGCTGCGGTTCTTTCTAAAGTCGTTCCTTCTGGCATATCGATAACCACTTGAAATTCGTTTTTATTATCAAATGGTAACATTTTTACTGCAACCGATCTTGTGAAAAACATCAACATCGAACCTATTAATAAAACACCTGTAATGACAAACATTACATTTCGTTTTTTAGAACTATTTAAAAGCGGTTCTTCAATCTTTTTGTAAATTTTATAAATTCTTGAAGTTTCTAAACCCTCCTCTTCTTTATTTTCTTGTTCGTCTTTTTCGTGTAATAAATGATATCCTAAATAAGGCGTTACTGTTAATGCTACGAATAAAGATAAAATCATCGCGATAGAAGCACCAATTGGCATCGGACTCATATAAGGTCCCATCATTCCCGACACGAAAGCCATTGGTAAAATAGCAGCAATAACTGTAAACGTTGCTAAAATCGTTGGGTTTCCTACTTCGTTAATCGCATAAATAGCAGCATCTTTAAACGGTAATCGTTTCATTTTGAAATGGCGATGCATATTTTCAGCAATAATAATACTGTCATCGACGACAATCCCAACTACGAAAACGAGTGCGAAAAGCGTAATTCTATTTAATGTATAACCCAACAAATAATAACTAAATAATGTTAGGGCAAACGTTAATGGAACCGAGAAAAATACTACTAATCCACCTCGCCAGCCCATGGCTAACATCACTAAAATCGTTACAGCAATTATTGCAACTAACAAGTGAAACAACAACTCGCCTACTTTATCCGAAGCAGTTTCGCCATAATTCCGAGAAACTTCAACGTGCACATCAGAGGGAATTAAATTTTTCTTCAAACTTTCAACCTTTTCCAGAATTTTCTCTGAAATTTTCATCGCATCAGCCCCTTTTACTTTCGCAATAGAAATCGTAACTGCTGGATATTCTGATTTGTAATTCGAGAATTTTTCATTTCCTTTTCCATATCCAAAAGACACATAATTCTTAGCCGTTTGTGGTCCGTCCTGAATTTTAGCGACTTGTTTTAAGTAAATCGGCATTTTATTATTTACACCAATAACTAAGTTTTCAACATCTTCAGTAGATGACAAGAATTTGCCTGTTGTAACTAAATATTCGGTATCATTTTGCACAAAAGCTCCAGATTGCGAACTTCCATTATTGGCTTTAATCATTTGCATAATGCTCAATGCATCAACGCCACTTTCAGCCATTTTATCTTTGTCTAAAACTACTTTTAGCTCGCGTGTTCTTCCTCCAATTTCTTTAGTAATGGCAACGTCTTTTACTTTTTCTACTTCTGTAGTAATTTCCTCTGCGATTTGACGCAATTGAAAATCATCATATTTTTCACTCCAAAGCGTTAATCCCAGCATCGGAACATCGTCAATAGAACGTGTTTTTACCATTGGCGGATAAACGCCTTCAGGAAACATATCTTGGTGTTTCATCAATTCATCGTATAATTTCACATACGATTCTTCGCTATTTTCACCTACATAAAACTGTACGATAATCATTGCCTGACCATTCATCGCCATACTGTGCAAATGCTCAACACCTTTGATGTTTGATAGTACTTTTTCAAGCGGTTTTATCACTCTACTTTCTACTTCTGACGGGCTTGCTCCGGGATAACCAATCATTACATCGGCCATTGGAACATTAATTTGCGGTTCTTCTTCTCTTGGGATTAAAAACGAACTGTAGGTACCAATTATCATCAACGCTACCATTAATAGAATGGTTAGTTTTGAGTTCATGAAAAAACTGGCTATTTTACCTGATATACCTTCTTGCATCTTATTTTTGTTTAAAGTTTTTTTAGTTTCAGGTTTTAACTGAACACTGCGACTGAACACTGCTTACTAATTACTGAACACTAATTTTAGCTCCATTGTATAACTTTCCATCAGCTGAAACTATATATTGTTCGTCTGCCGATAAACCAGATAAAACTTCTACTTGATCTCGGAATGATTTTCCGATTCTTAACCATCTTAAAATCGCTACGTTGCCACTTCCTACCGTGTAAACTCCTGTTAATTGGCCTTGTTTTACCAAAGCACTTGTTGGAATCATCACTACATCTGATTTCACATTAGTTGCAGTTGCTTTTTTCTCCACTGGAAATTGAACGTTTACAAACATTCCTGATAAAATTTCTTTGTCCAAAGTATCTAAAGTAATTTTTACTAAATATTGACCTCCTGTATTTTTAGCGGATAAACTTACTTCTGAAACTTTTCCGGCAACTTCTTTGTTGATAGATTTCACGTTGATTTTAACGGGCATTCCGTTTTTTACATTCGAAATATCACTTTCTGAAACCATCGCAGTAACTTGCATTTTTGAAACGCCTTCAATACTTACTAAAGGCATTCCTGGATTTGCCATATCGCCTTCTTTTATGAACGTATTGGTAACTGTTCCTGAAAACGGAGCGGTTATATTTGAATAAGAAAACTGAGCCATTACTTCATTACGCATTTGTTTTGCGGCTTCTAATCCGGCTTTAGCCATTTCGTAACGAGCCGTCATATCGTCTAATTCTTTTTGTGAAGCAGATTGTTGTGCAAATAAATTCACGAATCGGTCGTAATCTTTTTTAGCATTGTTAAAACCTGCAGTAGCTTGCGTAATTGAAGCATCGACTTGGGCTTTTTTAGCTTGTAAATCGGTATTATTAATGCTTACTAAAAGTTGTCCGGTAGATACATTTTGTCCTACTTTTACATTTACTTTAGTAACATAACCCATCATTCTAGTGCTTAAATTGGCACTGTTTTCAGATTCTATTTTTCCACTTGCCGTAATGTATGCACTGTTTGAGTTTTCAGATTTTATCGATAATTTCACAGGAACAGCTAGTTCATTAGTGGTGATTTCTTTTTTGTCTTCTCCACAAGAAACAAACAGCAAAGTGGAAAGTGTGATGATTGATAGTATTATTTTCATAATCTTATTTTTAGAAATTGAAGTTGATTTTAATCCCGAAGAATTGAGATCGAGTTTTATTTGGTTAAAAATTGTAAATATTGTTTCGTAAAATTATATTCAAAAACCGCTTGTAAATGTTCTAATTCTTTCTGAGCTACTTGCGTTTCGGCCGTTAATAAATCAGTTGTTTTTTCTAATCCTTGCGTAAATCTATTTTGACGAATTCGATACGCTTCTTGCGATTGCTCGAAAGCTAATTTTGATAAATTCACTTTATTTTCAGCATCTAATAATTGGCGATTCGTTTTGTTTAATTCTAACTGACTTTGTTTTTTGTACTGTTCCGTTTCTACTGATGCTTTTTCGAAATCTGCTTTTGCTTTTTGCGTTTTCCCGATGGTTTTGTACCCGTCGAAAATATCCCAAGACAACTGTGCTCCTACCAAATAACCTTTCGCAGCTGTTCCTAAAAACTTAGAATCATACAACTCATAACTTCCGAAAGCATTTAATCTAGGTAAAAATCCAAATTTTGAAGATTGAAACATTTTTTGATAAGCTTCTGATGATTTTTCCATAGCTTGAATGTCTTTTCTCGAATCCGAAAGGGTTGTATTGATTTTTTCAATTTCGACTGTACTTTCTAATGCTTCGGCTGGTTTGTATGTTTTCCCAGTCATATCTTCATTCAAAAGAAACGCTAAATAATCTGAGGCATTTTGCACATTTGATTTGGCATATTGCCATTGATTTGCGATTTCATTGACACGTACTTGTACATTTAATAAATCGGTTTTTTGTAGCATTCCACTTTTGAAATAGTTTTCAACCAATTGTAAATTTCCTTGAGCTGTTTCATTTGCTTTTTCTAGCACTTTCGCTGCTTTGTAAGCCAATTGCAATTGCATATAGGATTTAGAAACTTCTAATTCCAGATATTCTTTCGTTCGATCGGTTTGCAACTGAAAAGCATCCATTTTTGCTTTAGCCGCTTGTCTTCCAAACAAACCATCTAAATTGAATATTGGTTGTTGTATTTCGATTTTCGTCGCGAAGTTTTGAGTAACCGCGGGATCATTTAAAAGTGCTGGATTAAAATCTGCAGCAGTTAAAATTTCTTGATTTAATTTTGAACCAAAAGCCATTAAAGGATTTGTCGTTGAAATTCCGGTGTAAGAAACATTAATGTTAGGTAAAAAAATTGCATTCGATTGAAGGTAATCTGCTTTTGCGGATTGAAATGATTTTTCGGCCACTTTAATTTGTAAGTTATTCTCTGTGACTTTTTGCAACAAATCATTTTTGGAAATAGACAAAGTGTCTTGTGCGTTTCCGTTCGCTACACCAAACGCAATTCCAATGGCTACTAATAGATTAATTTTCTTCATCGTTGTTTTATTGATTATTACAGAAACAAAAGTACGTCGCCGAAAAAGTCTATACGGTAACAAGAGTTACACACCTTTGCAACAACAGTTACAAAAGAAAAGAGCAACTTTTCAGCTGCTCTTTTACTAACCAATAAAACTAAAAACAATCATCATCTTCAAAATGATTATTACTTTCTTGTGCCGCCGTGCCCTCCCGCAACAATTTTCAAGATTCTAATATTTAAATAGAAAAATTTAAAAAACTGTAAAAATGGATTTTGCATTTTGGAACGCTGTGCTTTTGATATTCTTTGTGCCATCTTATCGTATTTTGTATTGTTGTAAATTGTATAATGAAAAATTAACAACTATTCTATTCTGGAATTAACCACCAGAAAGGCTTCATTTTAGCTTTATAAATAAAAGCATAATGCAAGGCTAATTTCACCCAGTGTCCTGCTAAACCAATGTCTCCAAAAGTCTTGTTGATATCTCTTCCTCCTCTATCGGCATATTTTATATAATCGGGAACAATAGGAAAAGTTGTAATACTCACACCACTTCCCTTTGTCATTCCGTAACCTGCAGAAGCGATACAAGCTGCTCCCATATTTCCTAAAGAACCTTTATGATTTAGGGATTCTCTACCTAATTTTATAGAATCTATAATATTATCCGCCACAATTCTTGCTGTCATCCCCGAAGGCATTCCTGTTCTTGGTGGCGATGGAAAAATATCGGTTCCGTTTTTACTTGTTCGAGGTTTTGAAATACTGTGCGGCGGTGCAAAAGCAATTCCAGGAGCAAAAATATTTTTATAGGTCGGGTTTTGATAGGTTTCTGGCCAATCTTGAACCGTCCACTCTTCGTAAGGTCTCGGCGTATAATCCGCATCAACAATCATAAAACCTTTGAAAAGCTTTTCGGTAATAGTATTTCCTTCTTTGTCAAATCCTTGAAAACCGTGCCCTGAAAAAGCAGGAATTAACATCGCAAAATCATAGGTTTCTGATTTGTATTCGCCTTCTAAATTCTCATAATGTGCAATTCCATCTTCGATTTTATTAACAGCGGCTCCTAAAATCCAATTGATGCCTCGGTCTTCAAAAATCATTTCAATCATATCTTTCGACTTCATATTGAAACCATTGTATTCCATCAACATACCGTCCATTCCAAAATCACCTAAATAGTATTCATTTGAAATCCAAGTAATCGCTGCTTTATCGCGAACACCGTGATTTACTAATTCCTTTTCTACATTTAAAATATACTCAAATGCGGCTCCTTGGCAAGTTGATTTTGCGTGACCTGTTCCTATTAAAATTTTTACTTTTTTATCAGAGGTTTTTAATTCATCAATCAATTTCAATAAAGCTTCGGAAGCGTGTTCTGCGTGATCGTATGTACAAACGGAATACGCTTTATTTGTACCAGGAACCAAACCTTCGGTCATATCGAAAGCTAATTTTGGACCAGTAGCATTAATTAAATAATCGTAAGTTACTTTTTCTTGTTTCCCTAAAGTATCGCCATAAACACCTTCTACTAAAATATACGGTTTTGTTTCTGTGCTATCTCCTTCGGGATGAAAAGAAACGGCTTTGGATTGTTTGTATCCAATTCCTTTTCTTTTATATAATGGTTCTAAAGGAAAAATTATTTCTTTCGATTTCATTCGCCCAATTCCTACCCAAATATTTGAAGGAACCCATTGGTAATTTCTATTTGGAGAAATTACTAATACTTCGTGCTCTTTAGATAGTTTTCTTCTTAAGTGAGCGGCGGCGGTATGACCCGAAATTCCAGCTCCTAAAACAACTATTTTTGCCATATCGATTAGTTTTATACTTCAAAAGTAAGTCTTAACTATTTCTACTACAGCAACATTTGTTACATAAAAAAAACGCCCCGAAAATTTCGAGGCGTTTTAAATTTGATGCGATAAAATTATTCAGCTTTTTTCTCAGCAGCTTTTTTAGAAGAACAACATCCACCAGCTTTAGCTTCAGTGGAGCATTCTTTTTTTTCTGCAGTAGCAGTAGATTTTTCAGTTTTAGCTTTTTCTTTTTTAGATTGTTTTGGCTCTTGAGCGTTCACATTCATAGAAAACATAAAAGCGGCAACTGCCATAATTGAAACTAATTTTTTCATTTTTTATTATTTTTAAATTGTTATTTACTATTTTTAAATCAAGGTATTATATTACAAATATATATAAAATTACAAATAATTCTATCAATTATATACTTTTTAACGAAGTATTATTTTTACAGTACGATTTACTTCTATAAACCTCATTGCTAAAGACTTCACTCCTTTTGAGGTACTTGACAACCTTGCGATCCACAACCTATATTATAGACTGCTTGAAGCAAGAAGAATAGAGCAAAGAGCAAGAAAAAATAGTGCTCAGTAGCAATAGCGTGATAGGAAATTCCGACAGCCAAAATTAATCGAATGACACGCATTATGTGCCAGTTTGTAAACAACATCTTTTTCATAAAACTCATTTATTAAAGTTACAAAAATACAAGGATGAAAACAACTTATTGTAACAAATATTACATTCTATAACTAAAACTCTTTAATTGGTTTTCTTATAACTCCAAACGGCTAAACCATTAATCACAACCGCATAAAAAGCAATGATTCCTAATTGAAATTTTATATCTTGAAATCCGGAGCCTTTTAACATTACCATTCTAATAACCTCTACAAAATAGCGTATTGGATTTAGTAATGTTACATTTTGAGCCCAAGATGGCATACTTTCAATTGGTGTAAAAAGGCCACTCATTAAGATGAAAATTACCGTGAAAAACCAAGCAATAAACATTGCTTGTTGTTGGGTTTCGGTATGATTGGAAATGAATAATCCGATGCCTAAAATAAGAATTAGATAAATTGATGTAAACAAGTATATCAAAAAAATATTTCCTAAAATCGGAACGTTGAAAATTACTTTTGCTATTACTAATCCAACTGTTAAAACGACCAATCCCAATACCCAAAACGGAAATAATTTACCGACGATAAACTGATATTTCTTAATTGGTGTTACATTGATTTGTTCTAAAGTACCAACTTCTTTTTCACGCACAATATTCATTGATGAAAGAAACAAAGACAACATCGTTACTAATAAAACTAAAATTCCAGGAACCATAAAAGTTTTATAATTCAAGGTTTTATTGTACCAAAACGATGGAATTGTCTCAATTCTTTGAACAGGAACAGGAATTACTTCATTGTGTAGTTGCAAATTAGTCTGAATATTTTGATTGAATCCTGAAATAATTTGCATAATATAAACATTCGTGACTCCGGCAGCAGCTCCATCAATAGCATTGATACTAACGGAAAGAGTGGCTTTTTTGTTTTTTACCAATTGTTGCTCGAACTGATTTGGAATTTCGAGAATTACATCTACTTTTCCGTTTTGCATCGCAATGTCGGCTTCTTTTTTAGAAGAAAATTGAGCGATGTTATTAAAATATTCTGAAGCTTCAAATTGGCCGATTAGTTGACGTGATAACGCAGATTTTTCATTATCAATGTAGGAGAATTTAATGTTTTTTACTTCAAAACTCGCGGCGTTTGATAGAATTATCAATTGCATCAAGGGCAAAATAAAGATTATCGGTAGCATACTTTTATTTCTAAAAATTTGCTTGAATTCTTTTTGTATGATGAATAGTATTGTTTTCATTTTAGAACGCGGATGACGCGGATTTATATGGATTGTGACGGATTTATTTTGGAACGCGGATGATGCCGATTTTGGCAGATGGTCGCGAATTTTAATTTTATTACTATTGACTGCTGATTGCCTAGCCCCGATTATCTCACTAAATTTTTATTCTCATAGGTGTTCGATGAACACTTCGTGTTTGTAGTGGAAATCCTTTTGTTTTTTCCTTTAAAAAATAAAAGATTGCAACGGAAAGCGGGATTAGCTCCTAAAAATTATTCCAATCTGATTTTATATTTTTTGATGCTTACGATTATAAATAAAAAGGTCATACCGAGAATTATTAGTGTTTCTTTCCAAATTACGGCGAATGTGGCTCCTTTTAGCATAATTGCTTTGATGATGACGATGAACCATTTTGCAGGAATTATATTACTTATTACTTGCAACGGTAACGGCATACTCGAAATGGGAAATATGAAACCAGACAATAAAATCACGGGCAACATAAGTCCGAAAAGGGAAAGCATCATAGCGGTTTGCTGTGAATCTGAAATGGTGGAAATTAAAATGCCAAGTGCCAAAGCACAAATAATGAACAAAATGGTTTCAAAAGCTAGTAAAAATAAACTTCCATCAATAGGCATTTTGAAAATGAAATAGCCTAAAATCAGGATAATTGTGGCGTTTATAATCGACATAAAAATGTAGGGAAATACTTTTCCGATGATGACTTGAAACGGTTTTAAGGGCGAAACTAATAAGATTTCCATTGTGCCTAATTCTTTTTCTCGTGTAATGGAAATGGACGTCATCATTGCGGAAACCAACATCAAAATCACGGTCATTACGCCTGGAACAAAGTTGAAAACACTTTTTAACTCGGGATTATAATAAAGTTGGGTTTGCGTCTGAATCTGGTAAACCGATGGTGTTTTTTTATTTTTTTCTAGCGAATAATTCTGTAAAATGGAACTGATGTAATTTGAAATGGTATTCGCAATATTGGGATCGGTTGCGTCGGTAATAACTTGGACTTTTCCAATGCTTTGCGTTTTAAGTTTCTTGCTAAAATCTTTTTCAAATACTAAAACGGCTTTTACTTTTCCTTTTTTGAAAACCGACTCGATTTCGGCTTCCGATCTAATTTCTTGTTCAATATTAAAATACGATGAAGCACTAATTTTATTAACTATTTGCTGTGTTTCAACATCTTTTGATTGGTCGAAAATAGCGATTTTAACATTGTTGACTTCATTTGTTATGGCAAAACCAAACAACATAATTTGGGCAATCGGCATTCCGAAAAGAATAAACATAGAACGTCTGTCCCGAAAAATGTGATAGAATTCTTTTTTTATAAAACCGATGAATCGTTTCATTATGTGTTTGTTTGCTTCGCCCGTTCGCTATGGCTCGGGTCAGGTTTAAAGTTTCAAGTTTGTGCTGTTTTTATTTGTCCGCAACAGTTCCCCCTTTGGGGGTTAGGGGGCTTCTACATTTCTTGCGAGTTTCAAAAAAACATCGTTCATTGAATCCACGTTGAATTGTTTTTTTAGGTTTTTTGGTGTGTCTAAAGCTTCGATTACCCCTTCTACCATTATGGAAACGCGGTCGCAATATTCGGCTTCGTCCATATAATGTGTGGTCACGAAAATCGTTGTGCCTTTGTAGGCTTGGGTATAAATCATTTCCCAGAATTGTCTTCGGGTAATTGGATCTACGCCTCCTGTTGGTTCGTCTAGAAATACAATTTTAGGATCGTGCAATAAAGCAATTGAAAAAGACAACTTTTGTTTCCAACCCAAAGGCAACGAACTAACCAAGTTATTCACCACATTTTGCATTTCTAATTCGGTGATTAATTGGGTTATTTTTTCCTTGATTTGCTTGCGTGATAGACCATAAATTCCACCAAAAAAAGTAATATTTTCTTTAACCGTTAAATCATCATACAAAGAGAATTTCTGACTCATATAGCCAATACTTTTCTTTACTAAATCGGCTTGCGTTGCTACATTTAATCTAGCGACAATTGCTTTACCAGAAGTTGGTTTTGAAATACCAATCAGCATTTTCATAGCGGTAGTTTTTCCGGCTCCATTTGCTCCTAGAAATCCGAAAATTTCACCTTTATAAACATCAAATGTGATGCCTTTTACGGCTGTGAAATCGCCAAACGTTTTGGTGAGATTCTCGACTTGAATTATAGCCTCCTCTTCCCGAAGAATCGGGACTTCCGAAGTAAGGGAACTTGTATGATTTGTTGTTGCACTCATTTTTGTCTTTTAGCTAAGAATTACAAATCCATAAACACATCTTCTATTGTGGTTACGGCTTTGCGAATTACAATATCGGTGTGGTTTTTATCTTCTAAATAATTCTGAATGTCTTGCGGATTGAAGTCTAAATTCTTATCGATATAATGGATAAATTCACCAAAAGCATACACGCTATAATGACTCGGATAATTTTTTAAATCGTGAATTAAACCGTGTGTATTTTTAGACTGAATGTCGTAAATCACTTTTTCATAATCGCTTGTAATCGCTTGTGGCGAATCGATTTTTAAGACTTTTCCGTTTTGTATTAAGGCAATTCGATCACAAAGTGACGCTTCGTCCATATAAGGTGTGGAAACTAAAATTGTGATTGCTTTTTTTTGCAATCGTTTTAGCATTTGCCAAAATTCCTTTCTAGAAACCGGATCGACTCCTGTTGTGGGTTCGTCTAAAAACAAGACCTTTGGTGCGTGAATTAAAGCACAACACAAGGCCAACTTTTGTTTCATTCCACCAGACAACGCTCCTGCTCTACGATTTTTAAAGGGTTCTATTTGAACATAAATATCTTCGATTAATTCATAATTTTCTTCGATAGTTGTTCCAAAAATAGTGGCAAAAAATGTAAGATTTTCTTCTACCGTTAAATCTTGATATAAAGAGAATTTCCCCGGCATATAACCTACCGAATTTCGGATGGTTTTATAATCGTTCACTACATCTAAATCGGCAACAGTTGCTTTGCCTTCATCAGCTACCAAAAGAGTTGTAAGAATTCTAAAAATAGTAGTTTTTCCAGCACCATCAGGTCCAATCAATCCAAACAATTCGCCAGAGTTTACTTCAAATGAAACGTTATCAACGGCTTTGATTTTTTTGTATGATTTCGATATATTTTGGACTGAAATGCTCATAATTTTATAAGTTCAAACGCAATAACAAGTTCAACTTCAATTTTTAACAATTGTCATTGAAATTGTTATTGCAATTGATTAATTATTTGATTAACAAAAAGTTACTATCTTCAAAAGCGTCTACCCAATGTTTTATATTTGGTTCAATTTTCACATAATCCCCTGTTTTTAAACTTAATTTTTTGCCGTTTTGATCGCCATAACTTCCACTTCCTGAAACACATACTAATAAAGCAGGCACTTGCGTGATGTGTTCGGCTAATTGTTTTCCTTTAGCGATTTGCAAAGACACTACTTTATTTTCTGAAGGTGTGAATAAAAGTGCCGTTTGCACATCTGATAATTCGGTGTGTAAATCTTTTAAATTCATTGTTTTTACAGGTGCTGTTGGCTGAACTGATTTACAGCTTACCAAGGCGAAGATTGCAAGTAATACAATTGATTTTTTCATATTTTTAGTTTTAAAAAGTTAACTTTAATTTATTTGATTAGTAAAAAATTACTATTTTCCGAAGCATCTACCCAATGTTTTACATTCGGTTCAATTTTCACGTAATCACCTGATTGTAAAAGGATTTTTTGGTCATTTTCATCACTAAAAGTAGCTTTCCCAGAAACGCAAACTAATAAAGCGGGGACTTTTGTGATGTGTTCTTTCAGTTGTTCGTCTTTTGCAATTTGTAATGAAATTACTTTTTCTTTTGGTTCAAATAATGCACTAGTTTGCACTGCTTTTTGTTCGGTGTGTAAGTCTTTTAAATTCATTGAAAATAAGTGTTAAAGGTTGAAAACGAGTTTTGAATTGCCGTAAAATTATCTGCTGATTTGTCTATTGAAAAGGCTTCCACTAAATCGATATACGGCAACAACCATTTATGTAATTCATCGTGTGCTTGCCCTTTCATCGTACAATTTGAAGTTAATAAACCTAAGTTTTTATTCAGGTTTTCGGATAGTTTATCGAAATCTTCTGGTTTGTCTAATGATGCAATGTCTTTTTCCATTGCAGTGATATGTGCCATCATATTATCGTCTACTTTCCATTTTTGTCCGTCATTTAATTGAAGTGGTTCATCTGTGACGTGTTCGTATACTTCAGTCGCAACTGTTGGAACTTCCTCTTTAACTTCTTGCGCAGTTTTGTTGTTACACGAAAAAAGAAACAAAGCCGATAGCACAATTGTGCCGATTTTTAATTTGTTCATTCTATTTAATTTAAATTGGTTTTATAATTTAACTTCCGCTGGCATTCCGATTTTTAACGCACCGTCGTTTTTAACTAGCACTTTCACCGCATAAACCAAATTTACGCGTTCTTCTTTGGTTTGTATCACTTTTGGTGTGAATTCTGCCGAAGACGAAATCCACGAAATTTTTCCTTTATAGGTTTTCGTTCTGTCGTTTTCATCAATTGAAACAGCAACTTCTTGGCCTACTTTTATTGATGACAATTGCGTTTCACTAAAATAAACACGTAAGGTCATTTCAGATAAATCAGCGATTTTATACAAAGGTTTTCCATACGAAGTGATTTCGTTTGGTTCGGAAAATTTAGTCAAAACCGTTCCTTCTACTGGATTTTCAATTTTAGATTTTTTAATTTGATCTTCAATTTTCTTAATCTGAACTTCCAACGATTTTACTTCATTTACAATCGGAGCATTTTGGGTTTCAACGCTTTTCATTTGCTCTTGAATTACACTGACTTTCCCATCAATTTCATCTACTTGTCTTTTGGTTGAAGCACTTTCTTTGTACATCGAAAGGATTCTATTTTGCTCCATTTTTGCGGTTTTCAATTGTTCGCCCAACACTTTTCTTTGGGATAAAACATTCGTTGATTTCGAATTAATCGTTTCAATTGAAGCTAATAACTGTAACTTATTTAAATGCAATTGCGTGGTATCAATCACACCAACGATTTGATTTTTAGCAATTTTGTTTCCTTCTTCAACTTCTAGAAACTCGATTTTTCCGTTAGCTTCTGCCGAAACAGTAATTTCTGTTGCTTCGAAATTTCCGTAGGCATCAGCTTCGCTGTTTTTATCTTTACAAGAAAAAACGGCTACAAATAAACTAGTAAATATTATTTTTTTCATTGGTTAGTTACCTTTAATAATTTGATAATTAAGTTGGGCCAAATGCAATTGAATTTCGTGCACTTTCTGGGCAGATTTTGCATCAAATAATTGCGTTAATTCTGTCAGATAATCAGAAGAAGTGATCGCTCCGTTTTTTAATTGGGAATCTGAAGCTCTTAAAACTTTTTCTCTTAATTCAATAATTTCAGTGTCGGATTGAATCGCTAAAGTTAGTTTTTCAATTTCAGTTTGTACTTCGTTTAATTGGATTGCACTATTGGTTTCGAAAGTTTCTTTTTCGGTTTGAACTAATTCTTTTGCAATATCTAAAGACGATTTTTCTATTTTTGATTTGTTCCAATCGAATACATTCCAATTCAATTTTAAGCCGACCATATAAAAATCTTGAAATGAATTATCGAGCATATTTAAACCTGGATTTCCATAGCCTAATTGACCGAAAGCATTTATTTTTGGTAATTTAGATTTGGAAAGTAATTCTTTTGACTTTTCAAGATTTTCCCTTTGTATCTCGAACAATTCCAACTCTGGCCGAATTTCATATGTTGAAAAATGGGTTGGCTTTTCAAAAATAGTTGTTTCGGAAATTGTAGTAAAAGTTAGTTGCTCTAAATTTTTAATTTCTTTTTGTTTACTCAAAGTATTTTCGGCAAGCATTTGATTTACTTTAATTAATTCCGCTTGCAATACATATTCTGAGGAAGGCAAAAGCATTCCGTTTTTCACACCCGAATGTACTTCTTTAATTTTATTGTCCAACAAATCTTTCTTAGCAATTAATAATTCGTTCTGTTCTTGAAGCAATAAAACCGTCATAAACGAGAAATTTACTTTGGTTTTTAATTGGTATAATGAAACGTTTACTTGCTGTTTTGCGTTTTGAATTTGAATGTCTTTTAATTCTGAATTCGCTTTAATTAATCCGCCATTATAAATCAATTGTTGCACATCTAAAGTTGCACGATATTGGTCTTTATTTAATGGTTTAATAGAAGTATTTGGCATTGAAAACGGAAATTCAATTACATCCGATTGATAAGTTGCTTGAGCGTTGACATCAACTCTAGGTAAATTTCCTTTTTCGATAACTTTCTTTTCAAAATTTCCTTTTTGCGTGTACAAATCAAGCTGTTTTGCCAACGGATAATTCTTAGTCACCGCAATTTGACATTCTTCCAACGTTAGTTTTTGTTGTCCGAAAAAAGGAAGCACAACAAATAGGAAAAGTAGTGAACTATAATGTCTCATTTGAATTGCGTTTTATGGAATTGATAATAAAATTGGCTACTTCCGTTTTACGTTTTTCAATAAATTCTTGGAAAGCGATTTCATCTTTTTTCGCGAAAGCTTTAATTAAGGGTTTACCAATAAATGGAAAAATATTCAAGGCTATAATATTTACGAATAATTGATCGGCTTCAATAGGATTTAAAATTCCGTCTTTAATTTCTTGATCTAATTTTACTTGAAATTTCTCAAGATTTGGAAATCCTGTATTTTCTTTTAATTTCAGTATAAAATCTTCCTTTCTATTCAACTCCTGAAAAATGAAGTTTGGTAAATAAGGATGCTTCATCATAAAAGTGATGTAATTGTTGGTGAAACTTCTAATCTTATCTTCAATTGGAGCGTCATCATTTAGAATGGCATTTAATTGCGGAGCCAAAAGTAAAAAGGCCGCTTTAAAAACAGCTTCAAACAACATTTCTTTGCTTCGGTAATAGTAATGAAGCATTGCTTTGTTTATTCCGGCGGCGTCTGCAATTTCTTGCATTCTTGCACCATCCATACCTTTAGCTTGAAAAACAGATTTAGCCGCGTCTAATATTTGTTGCTCTGTCGTTTCTTTTGTATCGTTTTTTTTCATTTAACTATCAGGTTTAACCATTTGGTTAACAAATGTACGTAAAAAAAGTATTCCACAAACGAAATACTTCTTAATTTTTATATAACTAACTAATTTTGAGCTAAATTTAATTCATTAAATAATTTTAACTGCTTTTTTATCATCACCAATTGCTACAAAAGTGAATTCACCTGTTATGGCTTTTTCCCTGCTGTTGTCATACATTTGTTCAATAAAAATATCCACTCTCACTTTTAAACTAGTGGTTCCTAAATAGGTTACTTTTCCAATTAACTCAATAATTGTTCCGTGTGGAATTGGTTTTTTAAAATCGATTTTATCACTGCTTACCGTTACCATTTTCTGACGGCTAAATCGGGTTGCGGTAATGAAGGCCACTTCGTCCATATATTGCATAGCTGTTCCTCCAAATAAAGTATCGTAGTGATTTGTTGTGTTCGGAAAAACGGCTTTGAAAACACGCGTTATAGAGTGTTGAATTTTATCTTCTGTAGTTAACATTTAATTTTGATTTATCTTCTTAAAAAAAAGTTATGAAGCAATTCGTTCAAAAGCAATATAGTTGACTAGATTTCCTTTGGAATCAAATTTTGGAATTGCGCTAATTTCGCATTCATAAAGCGAACCATCTTTTCTATAATTGGTAATAACTTCCTGAAAAGGCAACTGATTTAGTAGCGCTAATTTAATGGAATCTAAGGACTTTCTAGAAGTAAGCGGCCCTTGGAACATTTTTGGCGAGTTCCCAATAACTTCGCTTGGATAATAACCATTCATCTCATAAATGTTCTTAGAAGCAAAAACTATTTCGAACTTTGGATTCGTAACAAGTAGGACTTTAGTTTCTTTAAAGTAATCTTCTTTTTCTTTCCACTGCTTCTGAATCGTACTAAAACGATTGAATTCCATTTGTTGCAATGTGAAGAAATCCCAACAAATTAATGGTGTGTGAACAATTTTTGATTTCTGATGAAATTTGAAAAGTGCATTATCGTGTGCTTCTGTCATAATAATTAATTTAATCAGGTACAGAAACATAAGTAGTCTAAAAAAAGAAGACTTAATGCTGAAGTACTTGCGTGATACTCTAACAAAAATCAATTTATGTATCTGACTTATTTCGAATAAAAACGAAAATTACAGTTGCACGACAGTTCAAGAATTTAACTTGATTCCACATTGAAATACTAAATATATTCCAAAATTGATTTTACAAAAAACAAAGATACAAATAAAATTAATTATTTATTGCAACTTTAACTTTACGAAAAAATACTGAAACAAATTTTAGAAATAAATAATTTTTTTAAGAAAATCAGTAAAGTTAATTTCTATTCTTGCTCTTTCTTTTTTGGCGATGTAACGAACAGATTAAATAATAATCCGCCCATTAAACCTCCATACAAAGTGCTATTTAATGGTTTTGATGTGATCGCACAAGTGCCACTTTCGCAACCTATTTGTTGGTAATAAAGATAACCAGCAATTAGCCCTACAACTATTCCAATTCCTGTGATGATATATGCTTTTTTTGTCATTTTATTTCTTATTTGCAAATATAATTTTACACGTTTCATTCCCTAAAACTTTGCAAACCAATACTTAAAATTTTAGAAACTTCGAAATTAAGAATTACATTTTAAATGAAAGTATCAAAGGTTACATCCAAAAAATTAAAACTGGAAATATATAAATGGCTGTGCACCTGCCGAAGCCGTAGCATAAACCACCCAATAAACTAATCCCAAAAGAATAGCTTTAATCAGTAACGGCACTTTATTAAAAGTATTTTGTAAAAAAGCGATCCCTTTAACAGGTACAAAATGCCAAATTACGCCAATAGCAATTAACAAGAATACATTTTTATAGCCGATAATGATCGTTTGCCATTGGTTGAAATCGAATGTCAGTTTACTAACATTCTCAATAACTTCGAATGCCGTTGCAAAATCTTTCGCTCTGAAAAACAACCAACAAAAAACCACAAAATGAAAAGTTAAGAAAACTTGGATAATTCGAACAAAAGCATTTTTTGGTAACTTGATAAATTGTCCGAAAAATTTCTCAACAACTAATGCGCATCCGTGTAAAACGCCCCAAACTACAAATTTCCACGAAGCGCCGTGCCATAATCCACCTAGCAACATGGTCATAAATAAGTTGAAATAGGTTCTAATTTTTCCTTTGCGGTTTCCACCTAAGGAAATATATAAATAATCGCGCAACCAAGTCGATAAGGAAATATGCCATCTTCTCCAAAATTCGGTAATAGAACCCGATTGATATGGTGTTCTGAAGTTATCGGGTAACCAGAATCCCATTAACAATGCCAATCCAATTGCAATATCTGAATATCCTGAAAAATCACAATAGATCTGAATTGCATAACCGTAAGAAGCCATTAGGTTTTCAAAAGCCGAATAACTATTTGGCGCATCAAAAACACGATCTACGAAGTTCGAAGAAATGTAATCTGAAATCACGGCTTTCTTAAATAATCCACCAATAATTAGGAATAAAGCCCGATTAAAATCTTCTTTAGTTAGTTTTAAACGCTCATAGATTTGCGGAATAAAATCACTTGCTCTTACGATTGGACCAGCTACTAATTGCGGAAAAAAGGAAACGAAAAATAAAAAATCGATAAAGCTTTTGGTAGGTTCTAATTCTTTTCGGTACACATCAATTGTATAACTCAAAGTTTGGAACGTATAAAATGAAATTCCGACCGGAAGAATGATGTCTTCAAACTTCATATTTCCGTCGAACAACGAGTTGAAATTATCGATAAAGAAGTTGGTATATTTGAAATAAGCCAACATCCCTAAATTTATTACTAAACTCAGTATTAAATAGAATTTTCGATAAAACTTCACCTTTTCTACAAATATCAATCGTGAAAGCGCATAATCTACAACCGATGAAAAAATCAGTAATAAAAAGTAAATACCACTGCATTTATAATAGAAAAACAAGGAGAACAAGACCACATACGTAATGCGGAAATAATGCGTTTTTCTCGATAAAATATAGATAAAATAAAATACTAAAAATAATCCTAAAAACAATGCGCTGTTAAATAATAACGGTTGTTTTGGATTATAAATAAACCAATTTTTTGCGGTTTCTAAATCGACAGTTCCTATTGTCTCTAAAAACCAAGTTTGAAAATTGAAAAGTGCCTTCACTATTCTAATGTAGATTTATAAAATTCATATGATTGCATAAAAGCGTCAAAAAACAAATTGGCTTGTTTTTCATAACCGGCTTTTGAATAATGTACTTTGTCTTTTGCCATATAACCTTTTGAAGCGTTTCGGCTGATGGCTTTATTTCCACCGAAAACACTCAGTAAATCCCAGAAAGCATAATTTAAAATTGGTGCGTTTTCTTGAATTGCAACAGCATAATCTTCAATATAAGTATTTTGATATTTGCGATGCAAAACCGACGGCGGTGAAGTCATGACCAAAACACAAGCTTCAGGCGATTTTTCTTTGATACCAGCAATCATCTTTTCAATCTGAGCGAAATAAAATTCCTTAGATTGTCTATCGAAACTTTCGTTGGTTCCTAAAGAAATAAGCACTAAATCAGGATGTAAAGCGGGCAATTGGTCGTTGAAAAGCGTGAATTTATTAAAATCAATACCTTTTGCACCATTCACCCCAATGCTGTGATAAATTACACCCGCATTTTCATTTTCTAAAACCAAACCATTCAAGGCGAAATCTATCGCTCCGTCATTTGGAACAATTGCAATTTTACTTAAAGGAATATCTGAATTGAATTCGTAATAATTTTCTGAAACTTCTAAACCAATTGGAATATATTCTGTTTTTGTAGTGGTGCTTGATTGCGTACCTTTTGTTGGAATTTTCAATACCTTTCCGGCACGAATTAGATTGCTTTTCAATCCATTTGCTTTTTTCAGCGCTATTATTGAAACATTATATTTATCAGCGATGCTTCCTAAAACTTCGCCTGATTTAATTTTATGCGTTATTTTTTTGGGCACTTTACGTTCAATTACGATGCTTTTATTCGCTACGGAAACGGCAAACAAGTTATTGTTTTGTGGTGTAATTACTTTTAATTTTGTGAAATTATATTGTGCATCTTTCACATTTAATTGGATGGCAAAATCATCGTTATTGGTTTCCAAAGCAATACCGCTTAATCCAACAGGTTTTGATAAATCAGGATAAATGTTGCGATAACTTTGAAAATTTCCTGCTGCTGTATAGCGAATTGGCGCGCTGTTATTGGTTTTTGCAACACTGTAAGGAAAAGTAAACCCAAAACCTCCGTTTCCAAAAATACCTTGTAAATCGCTTCTAATTTTTGCCGTAAATAAATCCGCTTGAATGTGTGAATCGCCGATATGAACGATATTTATTTTCCCTTTCTTAATTTTTTCTAATTGATACAACTTTTGATAAAAGCCAAACAATGCCGTTGAATTCCCAATTGCATTCCCGGAAAAGGTTACTTCAATTGAATCAATAACGGGTTCATCAAAATAAAGTGAATCTACGGCAACCGCCAAGGAATCCGTTTCTTGCGCAAAACCAAAAAATGAGAATCCAAACAAAAATAAGCATACTTTAATTTTCATAAACGGAATCTGTTTTGGTAAAAATACTATCTTCTTTAATCGGTTTTACTGCTTTTTTTCTTTTTTGACGCAACAATTTATACGCTTCATAACCGTCACTCAGTTGTTTATAAACCAAGTTTGCTGCTTCTTTTGCGCCTCTGTGATTAAAGTGTGTGTAATCTTTATTGGCTCGGGAAGGTTCTTGTTCCACCCATTGCACCATTGAGCCATCTCCACCCATCAAAGTGTATAAATTTACGAAACTAGCTTGTGATTTTATAGCATAACGCTTTTGTGCTGTATTCAATGGAATTACGGCCGAATCGGTTTTCATTTCCATATCATATTTCGTCGATTTGTCTGCTGTAGATATCACCAAAACAGTAACTCCTGGAAAACATTCTTGCAAATGAGCTACTACTTTTGCCATTCGTTTTTCATACCAAGAATAATTCAATGTACCGTAATTCAAAACATTTGCACCATATTGCAACACAATTAAATCATAATCTAATTTAGCGTGAAAAGCGCGCATTGTGGCAACATCAAAACTGCCAATTGGCAATCCTGAATTTCCTCGGTTTGAAAAATTATCCACGTGAACGCCTTTTCCATCATCAAAATTGAAGCCATAAAAAGGAATAGAATCTGCTTTTTTGAAATTTACTTTTATTGATTTAAGATTGCCTTCAGATAAAACCATACTATTTACTAGCCCATTTGGCGTTAACTTTTTCGAAATGGTATCGGTTCCTATTGTATAACTGATGCGACCTTCTTTGTTGGAAGAACTTCCGTAGAATAATGTTGGTTTATTTAATTCGGATGAAAAACGCGTATTGTTTGCCTTATATTTTACCCAAGCTACATTTGATGTATCGTTGGCGAAAAACACGTGACCGTTAACCCCAAATGGTTTTGACGGACGTTTTACTTTCAAATACGATTGGGTTTTCCAGTTTTTAGAAAATTCGTGTGTAATTGAACTTCGAGAAGAAGCTGATTCTGAAGTAATATTCACTAAACCAACGCCTTGACCACCGAATTTTTCTTGAAAATAGCTTCTAAAATCTTTCACAATTAAATCTCCATCTGTCATAGAATCTCCAAAATAAGCAATTCGGACGTTGCCTTCTTTCTTGGTTTCCAATTGGAATAATTTTTCGAAAAATGTAACTAAATATTGATTTCCGGTGTATTCTTCAAAAGTTTCCGTTGGGAATTTAATACCATTATCTACTTTATAAATAATTTTCTTTTGTGCTAAAGAATCTTGCAAGGAATCGTTGTATTCTTCATCATTATGTGCTGCTAATGCTTCTAAAAGCAAGCTATCGACCGTTACATTTTTTGTAAGTTTACTTTCAGAAAAGATTTTCTTAGGCAAAAAAGTTTTAAACGCTAAAAATGACGCCGCTGAAACTACAACGACTAAAAAGGTCTGAAAAAAATATTTTGATGTGTTCACCTATTTTTTATTAAATATCAATATGAAAATTTCAAGAGCAACTTCAAGAGCAATGACAATTTCAAGAGCAATTACAATAGCAAGTTTAAATTTCAGAACTTATTATTTAAACATTTAAGTCATATAAGAACAAGAAAAGTTTAAAACTGCTGTTTCATTCTTCGTACTTCAAACCTCGTACTTCGTACTTCGACTTACATTCTTTCAGGTACGTTTATTCCTAATAAAGAGAATGCGTTTTTAATTGTATTCCCAACAGTTTTTGCTAATTGCACTCTGAATATTTTTTTGTCCTGATTTTCTTCGCCTAAAATGGAAACTTGTTGGTAGAATGAATTGAATTCTTTCACCAATTCGTAGGTATAATTTGCGATTAATGCCGGACTATGATTTTCTGCTCCGCTTTGAATTACTTCAGGAAACAACTGAATCAGTTTGATTAATTCTTTCTCTTTTTCGTGCATTTCGATGTCACTCGAAATAACAACAGTTGCATAATCAAAATCGGCTTTTCTTAAAATCGATTGGATTCTCGCATAGGTATATTGAATGAAAGGTCCCGTATTTCCGGCAAAATCCACCGATTCTTCCGGATTAAACATCATTTGTTTTTTCGGATCCACTTTCAACATATAATATTTCAAAGCCCCTAAACCAATGGTGTTATACATCTCGGCTTTATCCGCTTCGCTATAGCCTTCTAATTTCCCTAATTCTTCCGAAAGCGTTTTAGCCGTCGTAGTCATTTCTTCCATTAAATCATCGGCATCAACCACTGTTCCTTCACGCGATTTCATTTTTCCGGAAGGTAATTCAACCATTCCGTATGACAAATGATATAAACTATCTGCCCAATCAAATCCTAATTTCTTTAAGATTAAAAACAACACTTTGAAGTGATAATCTTGTTCATTTCCAACAGTATAAACCATACCACCAACATCTGGAAAATCTTTCACACGCTGAATTGCCGTACCAATATCTTGCGTCATGTAGACCGCAGTTCCATCCGAACGCAATACAATTTTTCGATCCAAACCATCTTTGGTTAAATCAATCCAAACTGAACCGTCTGCCTCTTTCTCGAAAATTCCTTTTTCTAGACCAAATTGCACTACTTCTTTTCCTAACAAATAGGTATTGCTTTCGTAATAATTCGGAATATTGAAATCGACACCCAAATTTTTATACGTTTGTTCAAATCCATCATAAACCCATTGGTTCATCGTTTTCCAAAGTGCAATTACTTCCGGCTTACCGTTTTCCCAGTCTAAAAGCATTTGTTGTGCTTCCAAAATCGAAGGTGCTAATTTCTTTGCTTCTTCTTCCGACTTTCCTTCCGCCATTAGTGCAGCAATTTCTTCTTTGTAGTGTTTGTCGAAAGCCACGTAGAAATTTCCGACTAATTTATCCCCTTTTAAACCTGTAGATTCTGGCGTTTGTCCGTTTCCAAATTTTTGCCAAGCCCACATCGATTTACAGATATGAATTCCTCTATCGTTGATGATTTGCGTTTTATATACTTTTTTACCCGAAGCTTTAATAATTTCAGCAACAGAATATCCCAATAAATTATTTCTAATATGTCCTAAATGCAAAGGTTTGTTGGTGTTTGGCGAAGAATACTCCACCATAACCGCTTTTTCGTTTTCAGAAGGGGCTACAAAACCAAACATCTCTTTATCTTTAATCGAATTGAAAAAATTCACATAAAAAGCATCCGAAATAATAATGTTTAAAAAACCGCCTACCACATTGAATTTTGAAACCTCTTTTGCATTCGTTACCAGGTACTCGCCTATCTGATTTCCGATGGCTGCCGGATTGCCTTTTAAAGCTTTGACCAACGGAAAAACAACCATCGTTATATCACCTTCAAAATCTTTCCTAGTCGCCTGAAATTCAACTTTTTCGATCGTTAAATCGAAAATTTCAACTACCGCTTTTTGGATGTGTGTCGTAAGTGTTTGATGTAATGTCATTTTTCTCTATTTTTTTGGACGTGCAAAGGTACAAATAAGACTTTAGTAAATGGATTTTTACAGTTATTTTTTTAAGAGTTGAAAAAATGAGTTTTTCTTGTTTGAAGTTTCAGGTTTCAGGTTAAAGTAGATTAAGAAAACAGACAGGTTGCAATCTTTTGGCAAAAAATTAGTTTGAACCCAAAAAGTTTAATTAATTTCTCTTTATAATTTTTTAAGAATTTAAATTTTTGAAATAATTTTCATTATATTTGAGTTTATAAACGCCACATAAACTATGAACGATCAATCATTTAGCTATAAGCCTGGAACACACAACGGACAAAAAGTAATTTTTATTCAGTTTGAGAAGGATTATATACTTCTACAGGAGGTAAAAAGTTTAGTTGGGAGAAAATTTAGCAACACGCACAAATGCTGGTATGTGCTTGATGTTGCTTTTTACAGAGAAAAATTTGGATTACCACAAGAAATTTCGATTAGCGACCGAACACTTTTTAAAATTTCGGAACTTCATCATTTAGAGCTAAAAAAAGCAATTGAGACTTTACAGCTTAAAGGATATAGCCCAAATACAATTAGAAATTACAGTAGTGAGTTGATTCAATTTTTTCGACATATTCAACCAAATATAGCTCCTCAAAGAAGTGTTGAAGATATAAAAAACTACTTACTTTACTGCATAAACACTTTAAAGCTCTCTGAAAACAGCATTCATAGTCGGATTAATGCGATTAAGTTTTATTATGAAAAAGTCTTGCATTTTGATAAAATTGCAGTTGAAATACCTCGTCCAAAAAAGCATTTGAAATTGCCTAAAGGTTTTAACGTTGAAGAAATAAAAAAAATTTTAGAGGTTACCCCTAATTTAAAACACAATACTATTTTAAAATTAATTTACGGTATGGGTCTTCGAGTTTCTGAGGTGGTTAATTTAAAAATAAGGGATATTGACAGTGTTTCAATGCGTGTTTTTATAGAGCGTGCGAAAGGGAAAAAGGATCGCTACGTGAATTTGCCCGAAAGTATTTTAGAGCAACTTCGCTCCTATTACAAGGAAAACAAACCAAAAGAATACCTATTTGAAGGGCAATATGGTGGGCAATATACCACACGAAGTGTACAGCAATTTTTTAGAAAAGCTTTAAAAAACGCAAAAATACATAAGAAGCTTGGGGTTCACGGACTTCGTCATAGCTACGCAACGCATTTACTAGAAAACGGGACAGACATACGCTTTATACAAGAGTTATTGGGCCACAATGACATAAAAACCACCATACTATACACCCAAGTAACTGATATGAGTTTACGAAAAATAATTAGTCCGCTTGACAATTTGTAAGAAAAAAACAATTATGTTTGTAATGAATTTATATTTTAAAAAAAATATCACGAATTTCGCTTTTTTGAATATATTTTTACAAACAATTAAAAAACAAGTATTTACGAATTTTAAATTATTTTAGGTTCGTGTATATATGAGTTAGCCGCAATTATAAAAAAAAAATCCGCAGAAAATGACAACTTTTCCAGTAATAGCTTCAACATTATCAGAAATAGAATTAGCGAATTTTATAAAGGAAAAGTACAAACTAAACGAAGATTTTAATTGCAAATTATTTAGAACTGGAGTAAATCACACTTACTTTATTTCAAATAATGAAACTAAATTTGTTTTTAGAATATACTGTTATAAATGGCGAACAAAAATAGAAATTGAACAAGAATTAGAGCTATTAAATCTACTAAAAGAAAAATCCCTTGCAGTTTCGCATCCAATTTCAGATGTAAATGGAAGCTTAATTCAAGAAATAAATGCTCCTGAAGGAATTCGTTATGCAGTACTTTTTTCGTTTGCTAAAGGCGAAAAAATGCGTTTTATGTCTAATGAAACTTGTTATTCTATTGGTGCGTTAATGGCTAAAATTCATAATATAACCGAAAATAAAAAAATAGACAGGATAAACTATGATTCTGAAATTCTTTTAAATGAATCTTATAATCATCTTACATCATTTTTTTCAGAAGATTTAAACGAAATGAAATTTTTAAAAGAAATTGGTGATAAAATACCAAAAAGAATTAAAGAAAGTAATTTATTAGACAATAAAAACGGAGTAGTTCATTTAGATATTTGGTACGATAATTTGAGCGTAAATAATGAAAATGAAATCACAATTTTTGATTTTGATAATTGTGGAAATGGTTTGTTAATTTTAGATGTTGGTTATTTTTGCAAACAATTATTTTTCATAGAATCTGACAAAAATGAATATGAACGAAAGACTGAAAGTTTTTTAAACGGCTACCAAAAAATAAGAAATTTATCAGAAAAGGAAATTAAATTAATTCCAGAAGTTGGAGCATCAATTTTTGTATTTTATCTTGGTGTACAAGCACAAAGATTTGATTGGTCGAACATCTTTTTTACTGAAAACTATCTCAAAATGTATGTTGGAAGAATTAGAAATTGGATGGAATATTATGAAACAAAAAGAAATAACTGCGGCTAACAGCGGTTACAAGAAATGGCGAGAAAAGTGCTAAATTCACGTTTATTTTCCGCAAGAAATTTTATCTTAGCAGAAAATACGCAGTTCCGAAGTTCGCCACTTCTTGTAGCCGCAAAACGTTACCAGACATTTTACACCAAAATTGCGAAAACCAAAATATAACATAGAACATTATAAATCAATCGCCAAAAAAAATGGTGGAAGGTGTTTAAATAATGAATTGCCAAAATTAAACTCCAAATTGGATTTAGTTTGTGCAGAAAATCACGAATGGTCAACTTTGCCAGGTAATTTAATTAGAGGTTTTTGGTGTAAAAAATGTTCTCAAAAAAAAGTTGCAAGTAAACTCAAAAAATCCATCCAAGATTGTATTGAAGTCGCAAAATGTAACAACGGAATTTGCCTATCCAAAGAATATATAAATGCTAATACCAAAATGGAATGGCAATGCGAAAAAGGACACATTTGGAAAGCTACTTATCACGGAGTAAGAAGTGGAACTTGGTGCAACATATGTTCATCTCAGAGAACAGCAGAAAAACTGCGTTTGTCAATTGAAGATTGCCATAATAGTGCATCTCAAAAAGGAGGTGTTTGTCTATCTAAAACTTATAAAAACACACAAACAAATATGCTTTGGGAATGCAAATCGGGACACCAATGGCAAGCAAATTACGGTAGAATTAGACAAGGTAGTTGGTGCAAAATTTGTTCACAACAAATTGCAGGGAAAAATAGAAGAATATCTATTAACTACTTTCATAATTACGCAAAATTAAAAGGCGGTTTATGTTTAAGCAAAACTTATGAAACTCAAAATTCAAAGCTAGATTTTAAATGTCAAAAAGGTCATATATGGAAAACTACAGCTGGCTCAATGAAATCGGCAGATACTTGGTGTCCTATTTGTGCCGGAACTTTTAAAGTAACAACAAAAGAACAGATAGAAGATAAATTAAACGAAATAAGGTTAATCGCAGAATCTAAAGGTGGTAAATGTTTGTCTGAAACATATATCAACAGTAAAACAAAACTTGAATTTCAATGTGCTAAAGGTCATAATTGGAAAACAGTACCATTATTAATAAAAAATGGAGCTTGGTGTAACACTTGTGCTGTTATAAGAGTTAGCGACCAACAAAGAGATACAATAGAAGATTTTATTAAAATAATTGAAAACAAAGGTGGCAAATGCCTTTCGACTGATTACGTTAATGCACAACAAAGCAGAATCCAAGTTGAATGTGAGTTTGGTCACAAATGGTTTGCAAGACCACAAGGCTTAAAAAAAGGAAGTTGGTGTAGAAAATGTTATGGAACCGCAAAATCTACTTTAGAAGAAATTAAAAATTTGGCAGAACAAAGAGGTGGTAAATGCATTTCTGAAAATTATGACAATGATATGTCAAAAATGTTATGGATTTGTTCAGAAAATCATACTTGGGAAGCAACACCAAATAATATTAAAAGAGGTAAATGGTGTCCAACTTGCTCAAAAGGAATTGGCGAAAGAACTTGCAGACTAGCTTTTGAAAAAATATTTAGAAAAGAATTTAATAGCATAAGACCTGACTGGCTTATCAATAATTTTGGAAACAAAATGGAATTAGACGGTTATAATGATGAACTTAAAATTGGTTTTGAACATCAAGGTCGACAACACTATTCTGAAATAAATATAAATAAAAGATTTTTAAAAAAATCAACATTAGAAAATGACAAACAAAAAGCAAAACTATGTAGAAAATTAGGCATCAAAATTATTTATATTCCTGAAGTTTTTACAGACATAAAATTAAACGATTTAGTATCTTATATTATAAAACAACTTGACAAGAATAAAATAAAATATCCTGAACAATCAAGTAAGATAGTATTAACTCCTACAGAAGTTTATACTTACACAAGAAACAAGGAATTAATAGAAAGAGAGAAAAGAGCAAAAAAAATAATTGAAAGTTATGGAGCTAAAACAATAGATATTTACAGAACAAATAGCGGAGTAAAAATGCGGGTTGAGTGCAAAAACAAACATATTCTTTCTACAACAACAAGTCAAATATTGAAAGGAATAGTTTGTAGAAAATGCAACTGAAAAATAAAAACGTCTGGTAACAGCGGTTTTAAGAAATTGGGGTTTTTGGGCTTAATTTAAAGTTTGTTTTGTACTTTTGATTTTCAGTGCTTAATCGAAAGTTTCGGGCTTACAAATCCCCAACTTCTTAAAGCCGCAAAACGTTGTGCGTCATGCGAACCAACCTACACGTGAATTTAAAAACTAACGAATAAAATTAATGCAAAATAAGAAAAACCTTTGGTTTATAGTTGGAATTACAATACTCAATGCAATTGGGATGACCATTGTACTTCCGCTCTTTCCATTTCTATTAGAGAAATATGTTGCCAATACGAAAATTGCAGCAACTATGAGTTTGTTAGTTTCAATATTTGCTATTTGTCAGTTTTTTGCAGCACCCATTTTTGGTACTTTAAGCGATAGGTTTGGGCGAAAACCGATATTGCTTATAAGCCTTTTGGGTTCAGTTATTGGCTATTTATTGCTTGGTATAGGTGGTGCTCTTTGGATACTTTTTTTAGGTAGAATTATTGATGGTATTACGGCAGGCAACCAGAGTGCTTTATTTGCATATATTTCAGACACCACAGAACCACATGAAAGAGGAAAATGGTTTGGATATTTGGGCGGAGCTAATGGACTTGGGTTTATGGTGGGACCTGCAATTGGTGGACTTCTTGGAGCGAAATCCATCACATTGCCTTTTTATGTGACTGCTATTATTACTTTTATTTCAATAGCTTGTATTTTTATTTTCGTTCCAGAATCACTAACAACGGAGAAACGCACTAAACAGATTACATGGAAAAGTTTTAACACATTCACCCACTTAAAAGAAATATTCTCTATCAAGACTGCCAAAAGCTTAATCATTATGGGAGCGTTTTTTTATATCGGTTTAGGAATATGGCAATTTAATGCCAGTATTTTTCTTAAAGATGTTTTTAAGTGGGGGCCAGAATTCATTGGTGGTGTTTTTGTTCTAGTAGGTATTTGCGATATTCTTTCTCGAGTAATCATCCTACCTCAAATGCTAAAAAAGTATAGCGAACAAACCGTTGGCATTATTGGTTTGCTTGGACTTGTTGTAGGACTTGGGTTGCTATTTATAAGTGCATTTATCACTTCTGTATTTTTTATTGTAGGAGCTGTTGCCTGTATTGTGTTAGGAGAAGGCTTATTTGACCCCTCATATAATGCAAGGCTTTCCAACACTGTTACAGAAGATAAGCAAGGACTGCTACAAGGAACAAGCCAAAGTTTGCAGGCTTTATATCATGTATTAGTTCCGCTTGGAGCAGCCGCAATTTATAGTTACAACAAAGCAACTGTGTTTGGAATTGCTACAATACTAATGATTTGTGGACTTCTGCTATTTATCAATATGAATAATAATAACTCATAGTTGAATGAACAAAAGCACGAACGCACAACATAGTATTGGCAATAGTGGGGCTGACAGTTGTAAACTCAACATTTGTTATTCTATTGAACATTTGTGCAAATGTTGAGTTGACGTTTTTCAAATGCCCCACCATCGCCAATACTCGGCCGTTGTAGGCAATACTCGAGCTACACGAAACGTAGAAAAAAAATTATAGAAAATGTGTTTTGAAATTTCAAAACACATTTTTATTTAAATAAACTTCATAAAAAAAACTACATTTGTAAAAATAGATTTTATATTAAGTATGACAGATTTAAAAGAGGGTTACATTATAGATTATATTTCAAGTGAGCAAGTAAAAGCAACACCTGAAGAATTAGAAGCAGTTCAAGTTTTTAGCAGAATATTAGTCGAAGATTATGGCTATCCTAAAGAGGTTATTCAAACTAGACCTCAATTTAGAGTTAAATCTAGACCTAGTGATACAACAAAACCATATCCTTTAGATATTGCCGTTTTTAACAACATAAATAAAAATGATGACAATATTTGGATTATAATTGAATGTAAAAAAAAGAATAGAAAAGACGGTAGAGGGCAATTAGAAAATTATTTAACTTTCTCAAAGGCTCAACTTGGTGTTTGGTTTAATGGTGAAGAGAAACTTTTTTTAAAAAAATTAGAAAAAGACGGTAAAGTTTTATTTGAGGAAATACCAAATATTCCAATTTATGGTCAACGAATAGAAGATATTGGAAAATTTAAAAGAAAAGATTTAAAACCAGCATATAATTTAAAGTCAATTTTTCGTACGATGAGAAATTATCTAGCTGGTAATGTTGTTGGTGCAACAAGAGACGAGGTTCTTGCTCAACAATTAATCAACGTTATTTTTTGTAAAATATATGATGAAAAATATACACGCCCAGACGACATTATAAACTTTAGAGCTGGAGTTGATGAAAAACCAGAAGAAATTAAAACTAGAATTTTAGATATTTTTGATTTAGTAAAGAAAAAATATCAAGATGTAATGGATAGTTCTGATAAAATAATGTTAGATGCAAAATCATTATCATATGTAGTTGGTGAGCTTCAACTTTTTTCTTTAACTGACGCTGAAAGAGATGCAGTTGGAGATGCTTTTGAGGTTTTTATTGACCATGCACTTAAAGGTGGTCAAGGTCAATTTTTTACACCTAGAAATGTTGTTAAAATGACAATCGATATTCTTGACCCTTCAACAGAAGATTTAATAATTGACCCAGCTTGTGGTTCTGGTGGTTTCATTATAGAATGTTTACGACATCTTTGGAGTAAAGTTGAGGAAGAAGGAATAAAATATAAATGGCCACAAAATGAAATCGAAATAGAAAAGCAAAAAGTTGCCATTGATAAAATTAGAGGTATTGACAAAGATTATTTTTTAGGTAAAGTTTGCAAAGCATATATGGCTATTCTTGGAGATGGTAGAGGCGGTATTTTTTGTGAAAATTCTTTAGATGTACCAGCCAATTGGTCTACTAAAACAAGAGAAAAAATACAATTGGGCACATTCTCAATAGTTGTTACAAATCCTCCTTTTGGTAAAAAAATTAATGTTGAAGGTGAGAAACTCCTTTCTCAATATGATATAGGTTATAAATGGAAAAACAATAAAAAAGATGGTGTTTGGGAAAAAGGTAAAATTAAAGACAAAGAAGCACCACAATATTTATTTATTGAGAGATGTATACATTTATTAAAACCAGGTGGTAAAATGGGTATAGTTTTACCTGATGGTATTTTTGGTAATGACCAATTGGGCTATATAAGAAATATTATATCAGACAATTGTCAAATTGTTGCGGTTGTAGATGTACCAAAAGAGACTTTTATGCCTCACACTAGTACCAAAACTAGTATTTTGTTTGTAAAAAAATTAGAAAAGAAATCTGCAAAAGATTATCCTGTCTTTATGGCTGTTGCAGAAAAATGTGGTCATGATAGAAGAGGAAATACTTTAGAGGAAGAAGATTTATCAGGTATTGCTCCTATTTTTAGAAACTGGTTAAAAGAAAACAATGTTACATTTTAAAACAACTTATAAATCTAAAATAGACAAAGCTGGTCGTTTTGATGCAAGATATTTTTATTTAGAAGATGTTTTGCAAAAATTTAATGATAGAGCTGATTTTGAACTTGTAAAACTAGGTAATCCAAAAGTATTAAGAACAATAACTGACGGTGAACATGCTGGTCAAAACTTTGTAGAGAACGGTGTTTTATTTATAAAGAATTCATCAATTAAAGATTTTGATATTTCTTTAAATGATGGTTTTTATATTGAAGAATGGAAACATGAAGAACAAAAAAGGTCTAATTTAAAACCAAAAGACATTCTTTTTACGACCATTGGTCATATTGGTTCGGCAACAATCGTTCCTGAAAATTTTTGTGAAGCAAATATTAATCAAAACTTGGTTAAAATTGAAATAAAAGAAGAATATATAAATCCATATTATGTTGCCGCATATTTAAACAGTTATTTAATTAAAGAACAAATTAATTGTTTATTTACGGGGAACATTCACGGTATTCTAACGTATCCTAAAATAAAAAATTTAGAGATAATTGTACCTCCAAAAGCATTTCAAGAAAACATAGCAAATCTTTATAAAAAAGCAATAGAGCATACTGAAAAATCGAATGAAATTATTTCTAATAGTATTAAACTATTTGAAAAATATTTAGAAATACCTGAATCTTTGATTAACTATTCTAAAACTTATTCAACAAATAAAAATTCATTACTTGAAAACAACAACTGGATTCCAAAACTTTATTTGCCCGAATATGTTACTACTTTAAATGAAATTGAAAAAAAATGGGAAACAAAACCGTTAACTGGTTCAAAAGGTGTTGCACAAGTTTTTAAAGGCGATGAAGTTGGTAGTGATAATTATAGTAAGTATCTAGATAAAAATGAAGATGATGTTCCATTTATTAGAACATCAGATATTTATAATTGGCAAGTTGACCAAAATCCTGACTTTTTTATTCCTATTGAAATTTTTAATGAACTAGAGCAAAAAATTATTGCCAATGATATATTGTTTACTAAAGACGGTAGAATTGGAAAAACAGGGTTTGTTACTGAACAAGATAGATTAATTGCTTCAAGTGGTGTTTCAATTATAAGAGCCACTAAAATTGACCCATTTTATTTATTTATTGTATTGAGTAGTAATTTAGTAGGTCAATTTCAAGCTATACAACATACAGTTTATGCTTCAACAATACCTCATTTAAGAGAAAGTAAAATAAAAAACTTTAAAATACCAATACTTCCAAAAGAAAAAATTGAAGAATTATCTTCAATGGTTAAAGTTGCAATGGATTTAAAAAATAAACGCAAAAAACTTATTAAAGAAATTAGACAAACTATTAATAGTTATTTAATTAATTAAATTAAGATACCATTAATTCTCAAAGTATTATTCTTAGAATAATACTTTGAGAATCTATTATTAAAAAAAATCAAAAGTTTACAAATATTTAAAGAAAACTTATTTATTTTTGACTATTGTTTAATCTTTTAACTAAATAGCTATGGCATCAACATCAGAAGTCGGTCACGCAAAAAATGTAGCAAACTTTCAAGATTTAATTGAGTTTGTTACTGGGTATGGAGCAACTTATAATCCATCAAAAAACAGTCTTAAACTGCCACAACTTGTTGCACTTAAAGCAACAGCAGAAACAAAACTATCAGACGTAATTTCAAAAAACACAAATTACAACAACAAAGTAAATGAACGTATGGTTGCTTTCAGCAACTTAAAGTCATTATCAACTCGTTTAGTCAACGCATTACAAACAACCGATGCAACAACCGCAACGATTAACGATGCTAAAACATTCAACCGCAAAATGCAAGGTAAAAAAGCGTCTGCTACGCAAACACCAACAGACCCAAACGCACCAGCTCCAGCAACAATTTCTACAAGTCAACAATCTTACGACCAACTAATACAACATTTAGCAGGTTTAAAGTCAGTTTTAGAAGAAGAGCCAAGTTATACACCAAACGAAGCAGAGTTACAAGTAGCTACAATTGATGCAAAAATTGCAGACTTAACAGCTAAAAATACAGCAGTTTCAACAGCATACACAAACATAAGCAATTCAAGAATTTCAAGAAACGAAACTCTTTACACAAGCGACAACGGCATTTTTGAAACCGCAAGCGAAGTAAAAAAATACATAAAATCAGTTTTTGGAGCAAGCAGTCCACAATATAACCAAGTAAGCGGAATCAAATTCAGCAAACCAAGATTATAGCAAAACCCTAAACAAAAAGAAAGAAAAAACAAAAAGACTTATTGCTTACGCAATAAGTCTTTTGTCATACTTTTTTAGGTTATCGCCTACCCTATTTAGAAATTTAGCAACCATATTTAGATTTATAACAACCAATTTTAAACATTTTCAATACACCAAAAGAATTATAACAAACGTAATTAGAAAACTGCTAAACGTAAATAGATATATGACATACAATTTTAGATTTATGGCATACCTAAAAAGAATTATGGCATACATTTTTAGATTTAGAGCATACATAAATAGAAATCTACCGAACTGCGAGAAGATACTGAATAAATCGTTGGAATAGACATACAGTGCTTTAAAAGAAGTACTGCCTACAACAGCGGTTTCAAGAAATGGCGAGGTATGGGATTTATCAGAAAAGGGAAAGGTTTTTAATTAAAAGTTTTAGTATATTTGTGAAGGCTTAGTCTTGGTTCATCGCCACTTCATGAAGCCGCGAAACGTTGGCAGAAAATTTTGACCAGCGTTGTCGGAAAATCGCTTGCAGACAGAAAACTGAACTAAGCAAGGAAAAGAAGAAACGGTTAGCATTCTAACAGGAAAAAATTGAAACGACTATCTCAAGATGGTTCTACACTTTTTGAGATTATTTTGTAGGATTTTGGAAAGACCTTGGATTTTCAAAATTATTTTTACAAGGAAAAATAATTTACATTAATCAGTTACTTAAAAAAACAACAAAGTAACATAATACATTTTATAAATATGAAGAAAGTAATCTTCGGCTTAATTGCCACAATTGTTTTAACAAATTTTTCTTTTGGTCAAAACATAAAAGAAATTGGTAATGATAAAGAATTTCAAACTTACATTATGCAATCAATTAATCTAAATAAAAATTTGAATAAAGAGTTTTTAACAAAAACATTTAACGACAAGCAAATTAATGAAAATGAAGTTGAATATATTTACAAGGTTTTTAATTTAAAAAGTCAAGAAGAATACAAAGCAATTCTTTTAAATCAAGACAAACTATTAACGTCATTAAAAAATAAATATTCTTTTGAAAAATATACAAATGAAGAACTTACAGATTATTTAAGCAATGGTATTTCGGTTATATTATCAAAAGTAGATGGTTCTACAGGAATAACTCCTGGGGGCAACAACTGTCGAAGAAAATACAGAAATGATGTGGCTACAATTGGTGCTTCAGCCGTTATTGGTCATATTGGATGTGCTACATTAGATATAACAGTTTTTGCAGGTATAGCTTGTCATAGTGCAGTCGTAGTTATTCAAGCTGCTGCAATGGATAACGCAAATATTGAATTGGAAGAGTGCTTGAAAGGGTAATATGAAAAATAAAATTAGATTTATTCCATTTATTTTGTTTGCTATTTACTTTTTTTTTATTAGAAGTTATGTAAATAGTTTTTCATATCAAATATCAATTCTTTTTTTATTTATTATAATTTCACTTTTTACATATTTTTCAATTAGAAAACAAAATAGCGAAAACAATAAAAAGAACTTAATTATTTTTTTGATGGGGATTTTAGTTTCTACTTTAGTTTTCTTTTATTACATTTTAAAATAAAATTTATGAAGGTAAATTTATTAATATCTGTTATATTTTTCTTTAATATATCATTTTCACAATCAGATGTTGACAAAATATTAAAAGGTGGAGAAATTATTGTAAATGGATTATCATTTCTTAAAAAAGACAAATCTGAAGCCAAAGAAACTAATTCTAAAGTAATTGAAAGTGTTTGTATTAAAAACAAACTTTCTGACAAAATAACTTATTCAATGATTGGTAAAGACGAAGAAGGAAATGTTATCAAAAAAGAACTTGTAATACAAAAAGACGGAAAAGAATGCGTTTTTGAAATACCAAAAGGCATTTATACATATGAAATTGTTTTAGCCAACAAAGAAGTTTACAAAAAAGGCGAATACAAATTCAATGAAGAAATTACAATTACTGTAAAACTAGATTAAACAAATAGCAGTTTTGGCTTCGCCAAAACTGCTATTATTTTTATTGTTACAAAAATGAAACAACCTTTGTCTAAATCGAACAAAGCATTGGCTCAATCGAACAAGGCTTCGAACAAAATAAATAAGGCATAGGTAAAAGTAAACAAGCCTTTGGACAAAATGAACAAGCCTTGTGCAAAAGTAGATAAGACAACCGCCAAACTGAAATAGACAACCGCCAAAATAGAATAAGCAACTGCCAAAATAAATAAGACAACCGCACAAATAAAATAGACACTTGTCAAAAATTGAAAAACGAAATGAAACGTGAAAATTGCGACGAACAACTTAAATCTTCTGCCAACCACGGTTTGTTTCAAGTGGCAGTTTAGTGATAATCCGAAAACGCCGTTGTAAAATTTAATAATTAGTGTATATATGTGTTGGCTTGGTGCTGAATCTGCCACCTGAAAACAAGCCACATAACGTTGTGCACTATTGATGAAAACCGTTGCATTTAATTAAGAATAGTGATGAAATTAACAAATGATCAATTTACCGAAGTTGGAATTATTTTCGAAAAAGAGAATGGTAATGTTCACTCGGATTTTGAAAAAAATATAATAGCAGAATCAGTTTTGACGAAATACAAACCGACAGAATTGGAAAAAATAATAATATTCGGTCTGAACTCTGGAATTTATGAAAATGAAGACGAAAGAGTTAGCGCATATTGGAGTTTATCAAAAATTGGAAATCGAAATTTAATCGCAAATTTTAAAAAATGGTTATTAACTGAATTGGAGAATGAAAAAGGACTTGCGATATTTCAGATTTTAATCGCACTTGATCGCCTCGATGAACCTGCATTTAACAAAAATAGAACTGGACGAGCATTTGACGAAACGGAACTTAATATTAGAGATGCTAAAAACTATATGAAAAAATAAAAACAGTGCACAACAACGGTTATCAAAAACCACAAAGGCTTGGTTTTTCCTTCGGAAAAACCTCTATCAGTCGAAAAGTTGTTTTATATTTGTTGTGGCTAGTCTTAAATCCTTGTGGCTTTCGATAGCCGCAAAACGTTAGCAGATATTGTTTGAAAAATCGTGCAAAATTCACGTAATTTGAAAATTAAAATTAAAAATATTTATAACGGTGGGAAATTAGCTGAAAAACCAAACACCATAAATGACTTTTACGCCAAAAAGCATAAAATAAAGTAAGCAGAAAACAAAATAATAATTTAATGAAAACAAATTTTTTCAAAGCAACAATTTTAGCATTAGTTACAATTTTTACTATTTCTTGCTCAAAAGATGACGATTCAAGTTCAACAGATACAGGCGGAGGTTCATCTACAACAACAAACACTTGGGTAAAATTAACTGCAATAACATCAGCAGGTGTTAACAAACCAAATTATATAATAATGATGTTTGACCAACCAGTAAATTCTGCCTCTGCTTTGCCACCAATCAAAAAACAAATTACAACTGACGCAAATGGATTGGCATATTTTGATTTAAACACAATAATTACAAGCACAACACCAACTACTTATTATTTTGAAGCATTTGTTCAAAATGGAACAGGTTATACTTGGAAAAGTGTTTCACATCCAACATATAATATTGCAAAAGGACAAATGATAACAAGTTCAATTATTGTAAATTAATTAGAAAACAGAATGAAAAACAGAATTATACTTTTAGGATTGACTTTAACTTTAGCAAGTTGCGGAAGTTGGAATAGAATTGGTGATTTAACAACAGTTGGAAACAGAAATGTAGACGATAGCAAAAAATATGCGTTATTAACAAGAGAAGTTGAAGCAATTGCATCAGCAGACAAAGATGCTTTAGAACAAGCAGTTGATAATTTAACGAAAAAATACGAAGGCGAATTTTTACGTAATGTGAAAGTTTATGTTAAAAGCAACGGGAAAAAAGTAAAAATTATCGGTGATGTTTGGGGAACACAAAATACGTTAATAAATGTATCAACTGAAGCAAACGCAAAAATTACTTTAAATATTGGAGATAGTGTAGTTTTCAAAAGAAAAGGAAAACTAACTGACGGAAAAATTATTGGAGTTAATGCAAACTTGGTAATTGTAGAATTTGATGGCGACAGAAAAGTGGAATTAAAATATGATGAAGTAACGAAAACTAACAAATAACAATTACAACATCTGCTAACAGCAGTTTGCAAAAATGGCGGGTTTTGGGCTTAATTTAAAGTTGGTTTTGTACTTGCAAAATCTGTGTTTAACCGAAAGTTTTAAGCTTCCTTAATCCGCCACTTCTGCAAGCTGCAAAACGTTAGCCGTCAGTTTACTGCGAACCGTAAAAAAACAATAAAATTTAAAAATGAAAAAAATAATAAGTTTTATATTTCTACTATTTTGCTTTTCGGCAATATCTCAAGATTTAAATCCAAAATCAATTTCACTTTCTGAAAATCCTACAATTGAAGATTTTAGTTTTTTAAAAGAAGAATTTAAAGACGTTCAGATAGTAATGCTTGGCGAAAGCACTCATTTTGATGGAAATGTATTTGAAATGAAAACTAAAATGATTAAGTTTTTAAGTCAAGAAATGGGTTTTAAAACAATTGCTTTTGAATCAGGAATTTATGATTTATGGAAGGCTCAAAAAGATATTGATAATGGTTTAAATACTAATGATGTATTTTCTAATTCTTTGTTTTCAATTTGGGCAAAAAGAAATGAGTTTATATCTTTTATGAATTTCTATGATGAAAACAAAACTGATTTAAAATTATTTGGCTTTGATTATCAAATTACTAGCACAAATGGAAATGTAAATCTTGCCAAAGATTTTTTTGAATATGCAAAAAAAATCAAACATAAAATAAAATTTAAACAAGAAGATTTTGAATTGCTTTTAGAGTCAATCACTAACTCTGGAATGTTTGATGAAGAAGATATTACTTTTAATCAATTTAAACTTGAATTATCTGATTTTAAAAACAATATTAGTAAACAAAAAGATTCAGAAGAAAATTTTTATTGGAATCAAATTGTAAAAAGTCTTTTAGAGTTAGGAAACGATGCTTTTACAAAAGAAGAAGTTTTAAGTACATTTTACACAACTTCTTTCGATAATAATCGTGATAAACAAATGGCTGACAACTTATTAGCTTACATAAAACAAAATCCTGATGAAAAAATAATTTGTTGGGGAGCAAATGCACATTTTGTAAACAATACTAATTCAATTAAAGAACCTCTTGTAAAAGAATTTGTGCCAATGGGTTCTTATTTAAAAAAAGAATTAAAAAACAAAGTATATAGTTTAGCAAATATTACATCAACAGATTCTATTTTCATCCAAAAT
Organism: Flavobacterium psychraquaticum; assembly: GCF_034497725.1. Classification (NCBI taxonomy): domain Bacteria; kingdom Pseudomonadati; phylum Bacteroidota; class Flavobacteriia; order Flavobacteriales; family Flavobacteriaceae; genus Flavobacterium; species Flavobacterium psychraquaticum. Next base: position 23,144 of record NZ_JAXKVR010000020.1, on the reverse strand, counting down.
AAATGGAATATAACTCCTATAAAAAAGAATTCATTTGAAGATTTTTTAAAGACAAAAAACACTTCACCTCATATTTTTATTTCTTCAAATCAGATCGAAATGAATACTATTATTTGGAATAGATTTTTTAGTCCAATAACTTTTATTGAAAGTAAATTAAATGAATTACACGATGGATATTTCTATTATAGAAAAGTTACACCTTCTACTATAATTGATTCTGATATAGAAAATCAGATTTCTTATAAAACAAATAACAAAACAACTAATCCTGAAATTGATGAAATTGATGAAACAGCAACCGTTTTAAACGAAGTGATAGTTTATGGAAAACGAACTGCTTATCAATTAATCAATAAAGTAATTGGATCTTTTGAAAAAAATTATCCTGACAATCCATTTAGCTCTTTAATGAAAACTAATATTCAGTCAAAAGTTTCGGATTCAACATATCTAGATTTTGATTTTATTGCAGAACAATATGATTTAGGTTATGTAAATCACATAAACAGAAGTACAAAAAACATCAAAGAAATTAGATGGAATATAAAAAACGATTTTTTAACTGAAACATTAAGAGAATATCACGGATTAGTTTATAATTCCCCAATAAAATATGCGCCTTTTTTAAAGAAAGGAAAATTCAAAAAATTTATTTTTCAAATCGAAGAAACTAAACTTTACAACAATGAAGAAGTTTATGTTATTAGTTTTTCATCGCCAAGAAATCATTCAACGTTTACAAGAAGAACTTATCTAAGTGATTATTCAGGTTATTTATATGTAAATTTAAAAGACAATGCAATTGTGAAAATTTTTGAAAATTGGTCAGTAACTGAATTTCCAGAATCTTTTAGAGAAGGTTATAATTTAAAAAATTCATTGTCTAAATATACTTCAAAAGAATATGTAAATGAATCAATGGAAACCGATTTTACAAAAATAAATGGGTTATATTATATTTCACATTCAACAAGTAAATTATTAGGATTCATTTACAATAATACAACTAAAAGAAAATTTGAAACTACAGTTGATTCATATTGGAATGATTTTAACATCAATAATCCTTTTCCAATCAAAGGAAAAGAAGAAGAACATCTGTTTGATAAAGTAAAATTTAATACACAATTTTGGAAAAATTAATATAAAACCGAACGGCTAACAGCAGTTTGCAAAAATGGCGGGTTTTAGGCTTAATTTAAAGTTGATTTTGTACTTGCAAGACAGTGTTTAACCGAAAGTTTAGGCTTCCTTAATCCGCCACTTCCGCAAGCTGCAAAACGTTAGCAGTTATATTCAAACCGAACAAGAGAAAATGAAACTAATCGAAAGAAGTCAAATATTTAAACAACAGAAAAACATTTCCAGTTTAATCAAAGGATTTCAAGAAAGCATTTTTGACGAAGAATTTGACAAAGTTGATGACGAAATGTTTGACGCTATGTCGTTAAAAATAGAAAAAGCGAAAAATACAGGATTTAGCATAATGTTAAATCACAGTGATATTAATTCATATCCGAAAGAATTAGCTAAAAAGCTAAAAGAATTATTGACACATTTAAAAACTGAAAAACTTACTTTAATTTCTCATCTTAAACTAGATTTTTACGGAAATTTAGAACACGATTATGAAAAAGTAATTAATGCATATTCCAAACTTTCGAAAATTACCAACTCAAAAACCTATAAAGAAGCATTAGAAAGCGAAATTGCAGAAATCGACAATCTTGCAGAAATATTCTTTTGGCTTGAAAGATGTGACGCAAGTATTCCTGAATATGTTTTTTGGACTGACATAAAAGATAGGTTTTGCTTCTATTTTTGTAAATATGGAAATATTCATTTCGTAGATTTCACTAACGGAAATTTAATAACTGAAACTGAATTAAAAAACTTTGGTTTTATTGTTAACGAAGATTATGACCAGTTTTCTGAAAATGGAATAATTGAAAATAGGCAGATAAATATAAATGGTTTTGAATAGAAACATATCACTAACAAGGAAATACAACTGCTAACACACGCTACAAGCAATTTGGGGATTTGGCTTAATTTGAAAATGGTCTTGTATTTGGGATGATTTGGCAAATCCGAAAATAGGGCTTAATTTAGTCCCAAACTGCTTGTAGCGCGGGAACGTTAGCAGATAGTTTAGAAAAACAGAACGTAAAAACAAGAAAATCAATAAAATGAAAAAAAATATTCTCATAATTCTAATATCTATTTTTTTAGTGAATTGTAAAGCTAAAAATGATGAAGTTAAAATAATAAAAGGCGAAAATTATGAGTTAAAAATTGCAAGTGAACAAAAAGCTATTTTAATACTATTTCCTTGTTTTCCTTGCGACATAGAAAACACTAAAACAGAGGCGAAATTTTTAAAAGATATTGAAAAAGAGGGCATAACAACTTTACTTTTAAATATAAATCAAAAATTGTTTCTAAAGGAATCTGAAAAAATAGAATATGCGGAATTGTTAAATATAATTCTTGATAAAAACAAAGTAGAAAAAGAAAATGTTTTTATTGGAGGTTTCTCAAGTGGCGGAAATTTATCACTTGTTCTTTCTAACTTTTTGATAAAATCAAAAAATAGAATTCAACCAAAAGGTACTTTTATAGTTGATTCTCCTTTGGATTTGGAAGAACTTTATAAAGGAGCAAAAAGCGACTTAAAGAAAAATGTGGATGCAGAAGCAGTTGAAGAAGGAAAATTTTTAATAGAATTGTTTGAAAATGAAATTGGAATACCTAATGAGAATATTGAAAAATACAAAACTATTTCTCCATTTCTAATATCTTGCAATTCCACAAACAATATTGAACATTTAAAAAATATCAAAACAAGATTTTATTGTGAGCCTGACTTGGAATTGCAAAAGAAAAATAAAAACCGAACATACGAAGAACTAAATTCTTATAAACTTGAAAAAACTTATAATGCTTTAATCAAGTTAGGAAGCAAAAAAACCGAGTTTATCAAAACTGAAAATCGTGGAATTAGAGCAAATGGCCAAAAACATCCACATTCTTGGAATATTGTAGAAAGAGAAAATCTAATAAAATGGATATTAGAATAAAACCATCTGCTAACAGCGGTTTCACAAAATGGCGAAATTTGTGGTAAATTCACGTTTATTTTCCGCAAGAAATTTTATCTTTAACGGAAAATAATCGGTTACGAAGTTCGCCACTTCGTGAAGCCGCAAAACGTTGTATGCAAATTTTGAAAACTAAAACTATAAATTAATTAAAAATGAAAAAAACCTTAACATTAATTGCTCTTTTATTTATTTCCTTAAGTTATTGTCAAAAAGATAATACTAAAACCGAATATTCAACTATATATGAATATGAAAAATTAATTCAAATAGGAAGAAAAATAGACAAACCAATTGAGAAATTTGATTTTTACAAACATCTTTTTTATGTAAAACAATTAAACTCTAATAAGGAAACCAACAAAACTTTTTGGATCTATTCAGATAGTTTTTTGTTTAAAATTATTAAAGAATATATGTTTAAAAATGAAGAATTATTAAACATAAAACAAATAACTCAAAAAGATTTAGTTAAGAAAGATGAATTTGAAGACTTCACTTTAGGCGACAAAATAAAAGAGTTAGACTTATTATTGAATAACAATAGTGAAACATTTGAAAGTAAATTAAGAGAATTATTTATTGCACCAATGTGCGGTGAATTAATTGAAAATATAAACAATAATTTTATCTATTTATATGCTGATTGTGGAAGTGGTGGTAGTGTTAGAACAGCAACATTATTTATAAATGATAAGAACATCATTGATTTAGGTAGCGGATATGATAAACTATCTAAAAAAGAATATGAAAGATTAGAAAGTATTATTAAATCAAAAATAAAGGATTTCGTATATATTTCAGGTCGTTCTGGAACAAAGACTGAAATTTCTGAAAATGGTAATTTTATTTTCACCTTTAGTGGACAGAGAGAAGATGAAGCTGATGCATCAGGTGGTAGTTTAAAGATAAGCTATGAAACTTCAGACTTAAAATCTTTTATACCAACTAGCGTAAAAGTTGAAAACTGGAATAATTAAATCTGCATACAACAGCCGTTTGGCAAGATTGCGAATTTTGTGGTAAATTCACGTTTACGTTTCGCAAGAAATTTTATCTTTAACCGAAAAAAAACGGTTACGAAGTTCGCAACCTCGCCAAGCGGCAAAACGTTAGGCGTTATATCAACGCAGAATCAAGAATCTAACGCAATTTTAATATAAAAAAAATTGTATAAATTTAAAATAAAATATAAATTTGATTTTAAATTTATCTAAACATGAAAAAAATATTATTATTTCTGTCTTTTTTATCAATCCCCGCATTTGCACAAGTAGGTATTGGTACAACTTCACCAAATGCGGCATTAGATGTGTCATCTACAGATAACGGATTGTTGATACCAAGAGTGGCTTTAACGGCTAGCAATGTAGCAAGCCCATTAACTTTACCAACTATTTCCGAATTAGTTTATAATACTGCTACAGCGGGTACATCCCCTAATAATGTAACTCCCGGTTATTATTACTGGGATGGTGCTAAATGGGTAACATTTGGAGGAGCTAGTGGTGCTAGTGGATGGCTATTAACTGGGAATCTAGGTACCACTGCTGGCACTAATTTCATTGGTACTACAGACAATCAGGATTTGATTTTTAAAAGGAATAATGTAAGAGCCGGTTACTTAGGATTAAATAATGCTTCTTTTGGAAACAACTCTTTATCAAATATTAGCTCAGGTCTCTATAATAATGCATTTGGTTCGTTAGCATTGTCTAAAAATAATACAGGATTTTATAATACAGCTATGGGACATGAAGCATTATATAATAATACTAGTGGACAAAGTAATGTAGCGATTGGCTATCAGCCATTATTTAATAATACATTAGGTTTTTATAATATTGCAATGGGACATCAGTCATTGTTTAGAACTACATCTGGTCAAAGTAATATTGGAATTGGGTATCAGTCCCTTTATAATAGTACAACAGCATTTTATAATATAGCTATTGGAGATTATTCTTTATGGTCAAATACAACAGGTCAGTCTAATTTAGGAATGGGTTATAGAGCATTATACACTAACACTACTGGAATATATAATACGGCATTAGGTAATAACGCTTTAGCATTAAACACAACAGGGAGTGATAATATAGCAATAGGTCCTTGGGCATTAACAGCTAATAATGCTGGTAATACTAATATTGCTTTTGGTAGTTTTGCACTAACCAGTAATACATCTGGCGCTAATAATATAGGAATTGGTTATCAAGCCTTAAGAGCAAATACTACAGGAAACTATAATATTGCTAATGGAAGAGATGCGCTATATACAAATACAGTTGGACAATATAACGTTGCAATTGGATGGCAATCATTATATGGTAACACTACAGGTAATAATAATACCTCTATTGGAAATAACGCATTGTTTTTTAATAATATAGGTCAAGAAAATATTGCTTTAGGTAATCAAGCATTATATAATAATACTACTGGTAATCAAAATATAGCTAATGGAAGGGATGCACTTTTTTCAAACACAAGTGGTCAATTTAATATAGGTTTAGGAAATCAGTCATTATATAGAAATACCAGTGGAAATCAAAATACTGCTTTAGGACCAAATGCTTTATATACTAATCAAACAGGAAATGATAATATAGCTATTGGGAATAATGCTTTATATAACGCTACTAGATCACAAAATGTTGCTGTTGGTAGAGAAGCCCTTAATGGCGTCACAACAGGTCAAACAAATGTAGGTATTGGACAACAAGCCTTAAATTTAGTTACAACTGGTAGTAATAATATAGGTATAGGATTTGGTGCAAATGTACCAGTTGCTACTAACTCAAATCAAGTACGTATTGGAGATGCGAATATAGTTTATGCAGGGACTCAAGTCGCTTGGTCAGTAACTTCAGATAAACGTTGGAAAGAAAATATTCAACCTTCTAATTTAGGTTTAAATTTTATTAACGATTTAAAACCAGTTTTTTACACTCGTAAAAATGACGACACTAAAAAAGTAGAATATGGTATCATCGCACAAGAATTGGAAGCATCACTTGAAAAGTTTGGAGCAAACACCAACGGAATTATTACCAAAGATGATGAAGGTATGTATAGTGTTCGTTACAACGATTTGTTAGCCCCAATGATTTTAGCAACACAAGAACAACAAAAACAAATTATAGAACTTCAAAAAATAATTCAAGAATTACAAGAGCAGGTAAATTCTTTAAAAAAGAAATAATTAATCATCAAAAATGCTATGAGATAATCATAGCATTTTTCTATTAAAAATCTTAAAAAAAGGTAGCTGTTTTTTATAACAGTAGTTAGATATTAGTACGAAAATTTGAATAAATATAAATACAACGCCTAACAGCCGTTTCACGAAATTGCGGGGTTTGGGATTTATCAGAATTGGCAATTTTTGAAACTAAATTTTGTTTATATTTGTAATCAAAAGTGTTGAAAATCCGCAACTTCGTGAAGCGGCGACACGTTGGGCGTAATGCTCCGAGCGACCGTACAAATATGAACAGACATCTTAAAAACTCAACTTTTTTTTATAAATTTGCGACAATAGATAACCAAAATAGAAAGTGAGTAAAATTGACGAAATACCAGTAATAATCGATATTCCTAAACAGGAATTAGACAAGTTTGACACATTAATCAAACAGTATAGGACTAAATACATTCGTACTTCACAAGAAATTGTGGAATTTGCTCTTGCTCAAAACCAACAATATTTAAAACAAATAAAATCCAAACACGTAAGTAAATGTATATCAGAACTTCGTGAAATAGTTTGGCAAGAGTATCTTTTGGACGAGGTAAATTTTAACGCAATCTTAATGCGTGATTTACATAAACTTTTAGAAACACCTAAAGATATTTTAGAGGTTTTACTCAACAAAAATATAACCGACAAAAAAGGTGAAGAACTTATAGAAACTGTAAAAGAAATTTGTGGCGAATATGCTGGGCGAGTTTTTCCTTATATCTATAGACTTTCATTAAGCAATACACAATCAAGACGTTCACGAGCAGGGAAAAGTTTTGAAGCAATTATTTATAAAATCTATGAAAATTTAGGTTATGAATATGACAGCCAAAGCAAAGTTGGTCGTAAAACATTTGACTCACTTGGTTTAGGTAAAAAAGTAGATAGCATTTTACCAAATATAAAATGTTACGCTGAAAGACGAAACAAAACCATTATTGGTACAATGAAAACTTCATTGCGTGAACGTTGGCAAGAAGTTGCAGAAGAAATTGAGCGAACTAAAATACCCGAAATACATCTTTTAACGGCAGATGAAAGTATTCCAAAAAGCAAAGCCCAAGAAATGGCAAACCATAATATTATTGTGGTAACTTACGAGTGGGTTGCTAATTCAGATACTTTAAAATCAATGAAAAATATCATTAGTTTTGAGGAATATTTATTTGAAGAAATTCCTAACATTTTAAAATTTTGGAATGAAAACAAATAATAAAATAAAAATAATAGACCTTTTTGCAGGTATTGGAGGCATCAGACTTGGATTTGAATTGGCTTCAAAAAATAACATCGAATGTGTTTTTACAAGTGAATGGAATAAATATTCAGTCGCCACATATACTGCAAATTTCAACGATTTAGTTGTTCACGGAGATATTACTCAAATTAATGAAGAATTAGTTCCTGAACACGATATTTTGTTGGCAGGTTTTCCTTGTCAGCCATTTTCACAAGCAGGGCTAAAAAAAGGTTTTTCAGACACAAGAGGAACTCTGTTTTTTGACATTGAACGCATATTAATCGCAAAAAAACCACAAGCATTTTTACTTGAAAATGTAAAACAATTAAGAGGTCACGACAAAGGCAAAACTTTAGAGACAATTATTGAACATTTAAAAGCAATTGGCTACGAAAATGTGCAATACGAAGTTTTAAAAGCCAAAGAATTTGGTTTGCCACAAAACAGAGAAAGAATTTATATTGTAGGTTTTTTAGACAATTCTATAAAATTTGAATTTCCAAAACCAACAAAACAACCAACAAAAGTTGGTGATATTTTAGAACCAAAAGTTGATGAAAAATACACGATTTCTGATAGACTTTGGGAAGGTCACCAACGTAGAAAAATTGCAAACAAAGAAAAAGGCAAAGGTTTTGGCTTTGGAATTGTAAATGAAAATTCAGAATACACCAATACAATTTCTGCTCGTTATTACAAAGACGGAAGTGAAATTTTAGTGGAACAAAAAGATAAAAATCCAAGAAAACTAACACCAAGAGAAGCAGGTCGTTTACAAGGTTTTCCAGACAGTTTTAAAATTCCAGTTTCGGACAATCAAGCCTATCAACAATTTGGAAATAGTGTTGCGGTAAACGTAGTTGAAAAAGTGGCTGAACAAATTTTGAAACATATAAAAATCCAACCCGAGAAAAAGCACTACGCCCAACAGCAGTTTGGCAAAATGGCGGATTCAGTGCTAAATTCAACGGTAATCTTCGATTGAACATTTGTACAAAACTGAACATTTGTGCTTCGATTTCCGCCACTTCGCCAAGCTGCAAAACGTTAGCTGATATATTACCTCGAAAAAACGAAAAATGATAGAAACATATCCAAATCCTTGGGACTTCCAAAATTCTGACAAGAAACTTGTTTCAACTGATAATATTCATAAAGTTGTTTATGAAAACTTAAACGAAATTGCAATGGGAGCTCCAATTGGTGGAAAGTGTTTAATTGAAAAAAATAATGGACAAAAAATAAAAATTAATGATTGGTGTGCTGGCCCTCCAGCTTGGGAAACAGAAGGACAATTATTAGCAATTCCTATTTGGACAAGAAAATTTTTTAAGGGAACTGTTCAACAAATTGGAATAGTTGACATAACAACAAACGAGTTAAAAATATTTTCTAAAACTTTTAATGTTCTTGACTTACGCTCTTTTGACAAAGGAATAGTTTATGGTTATGACAGTCCAATACATAAGAAAAAAGTCGTGAATTTTGATACTGAAAAGGGGAAAATTGATAAAATAATAAAACTAACAGAATAAAAATACATCAGCTAACAGCCGTTACAAGAGATTTGGGCATTTGGCTGAATTTAAAAATGGTTTTGTACTTGGAAAATTTGTGTTTAATGGAAAAATCTCGCATCTTTATTCCCAAACCTCTTGTAGCGCCAGGACGTTATGTGCCATTTTTGAATGACAATGCGAATAGATACAGACAAACAAATGAATTTACTTAGTGATAAGAACGTTGCAATAATTGGTGGTGGACCCGTTGGACTGACTATGGCAAAATTATTACAGCAAAACGGCATAGACGTTTCAGTTTACGAAAGAGACAACGACCGAGAGGCAAGAATTTTTGGTGGAACCCTTGACCTACACAAAGGTTCAGGTCAGGAAGCAATGAAAAAAGCGGGATTGTTACAAACTTATTATGACTTAGCCTTACCAATGGGTGTAAATATTGCTGATGAAAAAGGCAATATTTTATCCACAAAAAATGTAAAGCCCGAAAATCGATTTGACAATCCTGAAATAAACAGAAATGACTTAAGGGCTATCTTGTTGAATAGTTTAGAAAACGACACGGTTATTTGGGATAGAAAACTTGTTATGCTTGAACCTGGTAAGAAGAAGTGGACACTAACTTTTGAGAATAAACCGAGTGAAACAGCAGATTTGGTTATTCTTGCCAATGGCGGGATGTCCAAGGTAAGAAAATTTGTTACCGACACGGAAGTTGAAGAAACAGGTACTTTCAATATACAAGCCGATATTCATCAACCAGAGATAAACTGTCCTGGATTTTTTCAGCTATGCAATGGAAACCGGCTAATGGCATCTCACCAAGGTAATTTATTATTTGCTAACCCCAATAATAATGGTGCATTGCATTTTGGAATAAGTTTTAAAACACCTGATGAATGGAAAAACCAAACGCAGGTAGATTTTCAAAACAGAAATAGTGTCGTTGATTTTCTTCTGAAAGAATTTTCCGATTGGGACGAACGCTACAAAGAATTGATTCATACGACGTTGTCATTTGTAGGATTGGCTACACGGATATTTCCTTTAGAAAAGCCTTGGAAAAGCAAGCGCCCATTACCCATAACAATGATTGGGGATGCCGCACATTTGATGCCGCCTTTTGCAGGGCAGGGAGTAAATAGTGGGTTGGTGGATGCCTTGATATTGTCTGATAATCTAGCCGATGGAAAATTTAATAGCATTGAAGAGGCTGTTAAAAATTATGAACAGCAAATGTTTATCTATGGCAAAGAAGCACAAGAAGAATCAACTCAAAACGAAATTGAAATGTTTAAACCCGACTTTACGTTTCAGCAATTGTTAAATGTATAAAATGGAATAAAACGGCACATAACAAACAAATTGGCAATAGAGCCGGTGAAGTACTTCTATTGAACTTTTGTGCAATGTTGAAGATTAGTAATTCTATTCAACATTTGTGCTAAAAGTCGGCTCCATCGCCAATTTGCCAAACGTTATGTGAAAGAATAAAACGGCACCTCCAAAAAAGAAAGTACCGTTTCGAAATCAAATTTACATTATTCTCAATCCACTATTTCTGAAACAGTTGATTTTTCTATTAGGAAAATCCCATCAAAAGAATCTACTATTTCAGTTTTTAGATGTATAGAATCAAAACGAATCTTACTACAATTTTTTAATTCCTTACTTTTATTGATTATTAAACAGCATTCTTTTCCTGATAATTCCTGCATAAAAAATTCAACAGAATCCGACTCTGGAGAATCAAGTGGAAATTTATCAACCCTAAAACCAAATTGATAATCATTATCAGGATACAATGCGGCAGTTTCTCCACGTAGATTAGTTATTGCAAATGCTTTGTATTTTTCTCCAAAAGTCATCGAAAGTCTTTGCCCCATTGGATAACAACTAATAAATCCGTCAAAATCGACCGAAGTTTTTTGAATGTGAGCATTGTGGGCAACTAAAATAATCTTTTTACCAAGTGAATTTTTCAAAAACCAATCAATACTTTCTGCCATATACTGGTCTTTTGCTCCCATATCTCCCTCAATTCCCTTTTCAGTAATGAAGCTTTCCATAGCATCAGCATTATAATTCATATAAATCAAGCCTTTAACTAGATGAAGTATCGATTGAAACTCTAAACTTTCCAGTTTTGGTTGAAGAGTGACCAAACGAATGTAAACTTTTAATAGCAATGCTTTTAATTCATTATGTTCTGCTTCGTCAAAAAGCGATAAATTTAACGCAAGCTGAGAAGTCGAATAGAAATCAAATTTTTCAGCAAGATTTAAAATCTTCTGTAAGACATCAGAAGAAACGATTGAAAGTCTTTGTAAATAATCAGACACAATGTGAAAGTTTGGAAAATAAGAACCTCCATTTTTAGGAATATCAACACCCAGAAAGGTAATTTGATTATTATTGTCTTGATTATACCGACGAAGCCATAGCAAAGTATCTTTAAACTCATTTGGATAATAAAAGTGTGACAGTAACTTATCCAAATCGTCGAATGGAATTTGTGATTTTATCCACTTATCAACTTCTAATCCTTCAGAAAAACCAAACTCAAATGCCAAGGTGTCAAAATCACATTCAGTTACTAAAAACTCAATAACTTGATGTCTGAATTTAAAAAACTCTTTTATAAAATGTGAGTTTTCGCCTAAACCAACAATTGTAGAAGAATCAAAATATTCTCGAAATTGAAAAAGACTTTGCTTTATAGATGTATTATTTTCCGAATTAAACGGAAAAGTTAAAGGTTTTATATTTTTCATTATTACCTTATTTTAAATTAAAAATTAACGTACTAAAAAGTAATCATCTCAAAAAAGACGATTTAATCATTTACTTTAATTTTTAATTACCAAGGCTTGCTGAAATACATAAAATGTGAATTATTTGAATACAAAGATACTAAAAATTCCTTCACATAACAGGCGTTTGGCAAGATTTGGGTTTTAGGCTTAATTTGAAGTTGGTTTTGTACTTGCAAAGTTCCGTTTTTAACCGAAAATTTAGGCATCCTTAATCCCAAACCTCGCCAAGCGCCGGGACGTTGGTGGCAAGTGTAGGACGACCGTGCATCAAGAAAAATTCGTGCAAAATAAACTTATCTAAAGACATAAAGATGAAACTAAAAGGAGTAAAAATACACAAATATAAATCGTTTGAGACCGCTCAAGAATTTGAACTTGAAAAGGACATTACTGTCCTTGTAGGTATGAATGAATCAGGAAAGACTTCTGCATTGGAATCTTTAGCTAAAACTCATTACTTCCAAGAAGATGAAGATTTTAAATTCAATTCTACTCACGATTATCCAAGAAAGGATAAGAAAAGAATGGAAAAAGCAAATGAAAATCCCGAAGCAATAACTTGCACTTACGAAATTGACGACAATTTGCTTAAATCTATTGAAAAAGAATTAGGGGAAGGTATTTTAAGATCAAAATCATTTACTATAACAACCAAATATGATAATTCTAAATCAATTGGTTTATCTATTGATGCAAAGAAATTTATTGAGTTCAAAACAAAAGAATTAGGTATTGCAAGCAATACTCTAACAGATAAACTATTAAAAGTAAAAACTAAAATAGAGTTAGAAACTCTTGAAAAAGAATATACAGAAGAAAATAAGACGAATGGCATAAAATCTTTATTACCATATTTTGAAAACAAAAACAAATGGTCGAATGACCCAATTGGCGAATATCTTTATCGAGTTCTTCTCAAACCAAAAATGCCGAAATTTTTATACTATGATGAATATTATTCTTTGCCTTCAAGAATAAGCATTGAAAAGCTAAATTCAAAAAAGACGGAGGGTAACGAAAATGAATATAAAACTGCAAAAGCACTTTTTGAGTTAGCAGACATCAATACAAATGAGATTCTTAAGTCTGAAAGTTTTGAGGATTTTATAGCTGAATTAGAAGCAACCGAAGCAATAATTTCAGAAGAATTATTTAAATATTGGAAAACAAATAAAAACTTAAATATTACTTTTCAAATTGATAAAAAGGAAGCAACCGATGCATATAATAATACTCGAATAGTTGAACATATTTTAGATATTCGTGTAAAACATAAAGGTGTTTCTTTACCACTCAAAAATAGAAGTAAAGGATTTAATTGGTTTTTCTCTTTTTTAGTTTGGTTCAAAAAAATACAAGAAGACCAAGATTCAAATTACATTTTATTACTTGACGAACCTGGCTTAAATCTTCACGCTTCTGCTCAGGCTGATTTATTGCACTTTCTAGAAGACCTATCTGAAAACTACCAAATTGTCTATTCAACACATTCACCATTTATGATTGTTTCTGACAAATTGCAGCGGGTTAGAACTGTTTTGGAAACAGATAAAGGATCAATGATTTCTGACAGCGTTCAGGAAAAAGACCAAAATACTTTATTTCCACTTCAAGCAGCTTTAGGTTACAATATTGCACAAAACTTATTCATTTCACAAAAGAACTTATTAGTTGAAGGCGTCTCTGACTTAATTTATTTGCAAACAATGTCTGTTGTTTTAGAAAGTACTGGCAAAGAAGGTCTAAAGTCCGATATAACTATAGTTCCAACAGGTGGACTTGAGAAAGTAGCAACTTTCATTTCACTTTTAAGAGGCAATGAATTAAAAAACGTGAGTTTATTAGACAGCTACACAGACCCGAAAGGAAAAGCAAAGTTGGACAATTTAATTGCTCAAAAAATTATAAATGAAAAGAATATTTTATTTTTCCACGAATTTATAGAAAATCGAAAAAGGGCAGATATTGAAGACTTATTTACAACAAAAGAATATTTGACATTATTTAATGAAGCATTTAAAGAATACGCTGACATAAATGAATCTGACTTGAATGCTCAAATTGAGTCAATTTTATTACAAATCAACAAACATTTAAATATTGACCGTTTTAATCATTATCGACCTGCTAACTTGCTAGCTCAAAAAGGGCTGACAACAAAAGATTTTGACAAACAGACATTAGAAAATTTTGAAAAAGTATTTAAAAAAATAAACAAGCTATTTGATAACTAAGAAAAACACCAGCCACCAACAGCAGTTTGGCAAAATGGCGGGTTCAGTGCTAAACTGAACATTCGGATTTCTAATAAACATTAGTACTAAATTGAAAATAAGTACTTCTAAATCCGCCACTTCGCCAAGCTGCAAAACGTTATAAAAAATAGCTACGATTCGTTTTCAAAATAACTTTTTGCGAATGGTTCTGATTTAAAAGATTGCACAAATAAATATTGAAAATCTTTTGGTATTTGGTCAAGTGCAGTTCTTGTCATAGGTGTATCTTGAATTAAATAACCACCTGTAATAAATTGTTCACCATCTTTTTCAATAACAGCTAAATGATTTTTTTGGCTATGTCTGTTAGCTAATAAAGTAACTTCTTCATAACCATTTGAACTTGGTGTAATGTGCAATATTTTCATAATAACATTTTTTTTTAAATTACCCGCTACTTCTTACAACAGGTGTTTGTATCTACCAGCCGAAAATACAATGCGTGTAGGCTGGCATCTACAAGCACCGAAACGTTGTGCAACAGCTTATGACGAACATACCGCAGAAAGAAAACTAATCTAAAATAACACTCTTAATTTTACAAATTAAATTTGTAATTTCAATATTTTGAAACCTTAAAATATTTGTAATATATTTTTGAGTAACAGAATGTTCTAGATTCTTTACTGTAATACTATTTTCATTAATATTTTTAACAACATCTTTTAGAAGAGTTATCTGACTTTCAGTTGTGAAATTTTTCAGTTCTTGATTATCTGTTAACATAAAATATTCTGAAAAATTACTTACAGCTTCTAAAGAAAAATAGATATACCATTCATAATTTTGTTTTATATAATTTTCTTTTGCCTTTATCATATTTTCATAAGCTTTGTCTGATGCAATGTTTTTCAACAAATCATCTAAATGGAATTTCAAAATGGAATACTTACTATCTTGGTCAGCTATTTTATCGGAATAATAGTTTTTGTGTTCATTAATACGAGACTCGAAAAGAGTATAAGAGAAGACTCCGAAGACTATAGCCGTCACACCAAAAACAGTAAGAATTAAAGAAGTATCTGAAGATTGTTGCTCAATATAATAGTCTTCTTTAAATTGTTGTTTTTCTATATCTTGGTTTGTAATTTCAGTCTTTTGAATATACTTAAACAAAGTATGATATTTATTGTTGTCAAAATTTAGTTTACTAAGTAGTATTCCAATAATAATAATTGAACAAAACAGTAAGATTGTTAAGCTGACAGAGATATAAAATAAAAGAGTTGGTTTATTTTTCATAAGTTGCGGAAATTAAGAAACAAAAGTAGTTAAAAAATAGTAACTGACAAGAAAGCCGATTGCACAACAGCGGTTACACAAAATGCAAGGATATAGTGGAATCTCCGTTTCGCAAGAAACATAAAATTAAATATTAATAATCGTGCTCCGAAGCCTTACACTTCGTGTAGCCACAAAACGTTAGCCGCAATTATAAAAAAAAAAATCCGCAGAAAATGACAACTTTTCCAGTAATAGCTTCAACATTATCAGAAATAGAATTAGCGAATTTTATAAAGGAAAAGTACAAACTAAACGAAGATTTTAATTGCAAATTATTTAGAACTGGAGTAAATCACACTTACTTTATTTCAAATAATGAAACTAAATTTGTTTTTAGAATATACTGTTATAAATGGCGAACAAAAATAGAAATTGAACAAGAATTAGAGCTATTAAATCTACTAAAAGAAAAATCCCTTGCAGTTTCGCATCCAATTTCAGATGTAAATGGAAGCTTAATTCAAGAAATAAATGCTCCTGAAGGAATTCGTTATGCAGTACTTTTTTCGTTTGCTAAAGGCGAAAAAATGCGTTTTATGTCTAATGAAACTTGTTATTCTATTGGTGCGTTAATGGCTAAAATTCATAATATAACCGAAAATAAAAAAATAGACAGGATAAACTATGATTCTGAAATTCTTTTAAATGAATCTTATAATCATCTTACATCATTTTTTTCAGAAGATTTAAACGAAATGAAATTTTTAAAAGAAATTGGTGATAAAATACCAAAAAGAATTAAAGAAAGTAATTTATTAGACAATAAAAACGGAGTAGTTCATTTAGATATTTGGTACGATAATTTGAGCGTAAATAATGAAAATGAAATCACAATTTTTGATTTTGATAATTGTGGAAATGGTTTGTTAATTTTAGATGTTGGTTATTTTTGCAAACAATTATTTTTCATAGAATCTGACAAAAATGAATATGAACGAAAGACTGAAAGTTTTTTAAACGGCTACCAAAAAATAAGAAATTTATCAGAAAAGGAAATTAAATTAATTCCAGAAGTTGGAGCATCAATTTTTGTATTTTATCTTGGTGTACAAGCACAAAGATTTGATTGGTCGAACATCTTTTTTACTGAAAACTATCTCAAAATGTATGTTGGAAGAATTAGAAATTGGATGGAATATTATGAAACAAAAAGAAATAACTGCGGCTAACAGCGGTTACAAGAAATGGCGAGAAAAGTGCTAAATTCACGTTTATTTTCCGCAAGAAATTTTATCTTAGCAGAAAATACGCAGTTCCGAAGTTCGCCACTTCTTGTAGCCGCAAAACGTTGGCAGTAATTTAACCGAAAAAACGGAAATATGTACGAAAAAAGATTTGTTTTATTTCTTGATATTTTAGGTTTTCAAAAAATAATTGAAGAAACAGAAAAGAATGAAGAACCTCAAAATGAAAAAATTGAGGAACTTATTCTTGCTTTAAAAGAAATGGTAAAAACTGTTTCACCGATGCCAAAAGAAACGTCAAAAATTGTAACACAATTTTCTGATTCAATTGTAGTCTCTTTTAAGGACAATGACCTAAAAGAAAGCGAACTATTTTTTCGATATGTTCATCGATTAATTATAAAACTTGCGGCTAAAAAAATATTATGTCGTGGAGCTGTTTCTTATGGAAATTTATATCACGATAAAAACTTTATTTTTGGACCAGCGTTAGTTGATGCGTATTTAACCGAAAGTCAAGCCGCAATGTATCCAAGAGTAATTTTTGATAAATCTGTTATTGACATTATGAAAAAAAGACTAGTTTCAAATCCTTCTAGTTATTCTGGAATTAGATTCGATAGCAGAATTGAAACGTACTTGAAAACTGATTTAGATGATAAACTATATTTTGATTATTTCTCTAAAGCAGCCTATTATTTTAGAGGAAAAGAACTAAACGAATATTATGATACTCTTCGGAAAATTATAATTGACGGAAATAAATATAAAAATCCAGGCGTTAAAGTAAAATATGGATGGATGAAAAATAAATATAATAAATTAAAAACAGATTTTGATAAAGCTGATGAAGATGAAGAAATTTATTTGAGTCGCGATGACGTTAACAAATTTGCAAATAAATTTAAAGAGATATAAACTACTGCCAACAGCGGTTTTGCAAGATTGCGAAATATGTGGTAAAATCACGTTTATCTTTCGCAAGAAATTTTATCTTAGCAGAAAAATTTCGGTTACGAAGTTCGCAACCTCGCAAAGCCGCAAAACGTTGCCATTCATTGCAGAACGTACTCTAACTTAAAACAAAAACTATGGAGAAAAACAATTTTTACTATTTTAAAAAAGCAATTATTTTGAGTATTCCAATTGCAGTATTTGTAATTATGCGTGATTTATTTGATGTCGGGCTTTATGATATTTCTGCTATTATGAAATCAATTGCTAAAGGACTTTTTGTTGGAATAATAACTAGTGCCATTTTAGGAATTATAAATATTTTCGCAAAAGTTGAGACTTTTATGAAAAAAAAATGAACTAAAAATAGGGTTTTTAGCTTGTTTGCAAAATTGGAATCTTAATTGTAAAACTAAAACCGAATTGAATTTGGAATTTAACAAATTGTGGAATTACTTACTCAATCGGAATTGAAAAATATTAGGATTATTGCTCTGACCGAATTCACTCAAACGCTAAAAATCGGAAAACGGAATAAATTGAACGCTGAAAAAACAACGAAATGGCAACAACGGTTTTGAACAATGGCGAGGTTCGGGATTTTTTTGGGATGGCACGGTTGTTTAATTTAAAGTTTTTTCTATATTTGTGATGGCTTGGTGTTGATTCGTCGCCACTGATTCAAAGCCGCCGAACGTTGCCACACATTTGAAAAAAATGACCAGAGAAAAAAAACTTGACGATATTTTATTGTTTTTACTGGCAATAGATTTAAAGGAATTGAAAAATGAGACAATTTCTAAACCGATAACTATCGATTTTATTGGCGAAACTTTGGATGATTTGGAGATGTTGGACTGGGAATTGAAATCGCTGAAAGATGAACTTTTAAATGAAGGTTTAGTTAACAAACAAAATAAGGAATTAAGAATAACTCAAAAAGGGAAAAAATTTATAACAAGAGAAAGAGGTTTTAAACATATCGAAAAAGTGAACTCATTGGATTTAGCAATAAAGGAAAAAACCTTTGAACAATTCAAATATCATAAGATTGCTTTTTGGATATCTATAATCGCTCTTATCATTTCAATAATTAGTTTATTTAGATAGAAAATGACTGAACAAAAAGACAAAACACCGAAAACATTTGAAGATTTTGGATTAACATTTATTCCAAATAAAGATTGCATAACTTGTAATACAGGCTCTTGCCATAATAACGTAGTATCAAGAATTGACGGAAAAGAATATAATGTTCATATTACGGTTGATTATGACAACAAAGATTATTTTGTAATGGCATCAGAAAGTGCATCATCGGAATCCAATTTCGATATATTTGAGATATTTAAAAAAGAAGAAGATGCTGTAAAATTCGTCTGTGATAGATTTAATTGGTTCAATTGCTTCTGATAAAAAACGTGTGGCAACACCGTATATAGCTCATAGCTTGGCAGTTGCTCAATCAAAGTTTCGGCTTATTTGCGAAGTCCGCCAAATTTTTTAATTTGGCTTATTGAAAAGAAAAGGTAATAAGAAAATTAAAAAATTCGGCTCGTGCTTAACCGAATAGTTATCGCTAATTTACACGCTACGAGCCATATACAAAACCGTTGTGCGTAATCCTCTTCGAATGGACTTTTCCCTCACCAATGCATAAGGCTTTTTTGATACGGAAACGGATTATAATAGCGCTTTAAGTCTTTTCGATTGACATCGTTGAAAGTTTCACTTTCAAAACGCTTGGCAGCGTAAAAGACTTAAAGCGCTATTATAATCCGAGCGATAATCAACAAGCCTTACCCCTATTTTAACAATATAAAGCCGAAACCTTTAAACAATTAAAATAACTTGCATTGGAGCTGTATTGTGAAAAGAATTGCCTAAGGATCATTCTAGAGGACTACGTGGTACATACCAATAGAATTAGAATATTGAGATAGGAATTATCAAACTTCATTAATAGACCACTACGCACAACATCGGTTAAGCAAAATGCCCTAAAATAGTGCCTATCAGAAAATATAGGTGAATATTGAAAATTATTCTTAAATTGCAATCTAATAGTGACGAGGCGGGCACTTGTGCTTAGCCGAGGAACGTTAGCGGTCAGTTTAAGAAACGACACCAAAAAGAAAATGACATTAGAATTGATACCAGTAATTGAAATCGGATACAATAATCAGGACATAACAGCACCTGACAAATATCCTTATTGGGACTATCCTGAATTATGGGACAAATTCAACTCTGACAGTTACAAAAAAGCAGGTTTTAAAGACGAGTTCAAACCATATTTAGCTGGCTCTTCATTTTATAGACTGACTGACATAACGGACAACAACTTAGCGAAAATTGTAATTGACCATACACAAGAACTGAGAGAAGGAAAATACGAAAGAGAACAAGCAAGTGCGTTTTTTGGTGGCTATGTGCTTCGCATAGATGGACAAGACAAATATTTCCCACAATGTTGTGGCGACCTTGCAGACCTTAAATATTGGGAGAACATTGCAAACGGTAAAGAACAGGGCTTCTATGCAGGACACCCAGAACCACAAGTGAAAATTCACGAAGACAAAGTAACTTTTGACTTTACTGTAGGCGAATTTGACGAACACTTTTCACCGACACCGAAAGAAAACATAGTTCAGTTTGACATTCCTTCTTTAAGTAAGGCAATTGAATTAGTAAAAACCGAACTTGACATTTTTGAACAACGACTTAAAAAAATAAATCAAGACGAAAAACTGAATATTGACAACATTGACGGACTTTTAATTTGGGACAATGCAAACTATGAATAAAGAAAACCGAACCGCTAACAGCCGTTTTGCAAAAGCGGGGGTTTCGTGCTTCTATGACAGTGAAGTGGTAAATTCAAGCTTTGTGCATCTAATGAAGTTTAGTGCTAAAAATCCCCGACTTCGCAAAGCGGAAAAACGTTAGGCGCAAGCTTTCCGAAACTCACTAGAAATCAGGAATATAAAGCAATTTTAATATGATTAAATATTTTTTTTAAGGTCTTTTCAAAAATATGGACTGACAGGAATTCTATTACTAATAATATCAATTTTTAGCATTTTTATTGGTCTATATATTGTTTTTCAATTTTGCTCAACACTATCAACTTCCTTTTCTATTGCTAAAGAAGCTAACCAAATTGATAAAGAAACAACTCAATTAGCTGCTGAATATATGTCAGGTGTCGTTGGCACGATTTAGTCATTTGCAGGTGTTATTATATTTTTTTTAGCTCTTAGACTACAAAGTAAAGAACTCAGTCTTCAACTTCAAGAATTGAAAGACACAAGAAATGTATTTACAACTCAACAATTTGAAAGCACTTTTTTTAATCTTTTAAAAACTCAAAATGATATACGACAAGGAATAGTTTATCAAGTGGATAATTATAATGAACAAGGAATGAAAGACAATCCAACTATTTATAATTCTCAAAGTGTATTTACCGAAATCAAAAAATTTATGTTTGAAGTTAGAGAAAATCTAAATAAAAATGTAAAGAAAGTTGAAGATTTTTTAGCTGGAGAGCATTCAGAATTAGAAATAAAAGAGTACATAGAAAAATTTAAGGAAGTTCACTTGGTAGAATACTTTAACTTTAAAAAAAATCCTAAACTTTCCTCTAAAATTGTTTATAAGGAAACATTTGATAGATTTGATAACCAGTTAGGTCATTATTTTAGAAATTTATATCATATACTTCTTTACTTAAAAGAAAGTGAAGAAACCGAAATTGGATTAGCATTACACGATCAAATGTTAGGAAAAAAAATAAGTATTATAATTAATGATAAGGACATTGAAGTCCAAAAAATTAAAAAGAAATACTCCAAATATTCTGATTTTGTCCAAGCTCAAATGAGTGCAACTGAATTATATCTTTTATTTTACAATTGTCTCTTTTTTTCTAAAATGAAAAGATTGGTACAATACTATAATATTGTTGGAAATCTTTCTGCTGATGATTTACTATTTCCTAATCACGGTAATTTACTTTACCCAGAAATTGAATATATAGGAGAAATAATACCAAAATTAGAATTATCTACAAGAAATCAAACATTAAAGATATAAGCCAGCGCCTAACCGCGGTTTGTAAATATTGTTTTATTTGGTGGAATCACCGTAATCAATTACATTTACGATAAACAAATTAAAAGTAGTTTTCATAAGAAAACAACATTCACAAGCCACCAAACGTTAGCTGTTATGTTCTCAAAACGTTCGTAATAAGAAAATAATTAAATAGATTTAAAATGGGTTATGGTGTATTTGTTATGATGATTTTTGCTGTAATATTATTAATAATATCATTCCTTATATTCATCTCTTTAAAAGATTCAAAGAAAAAAAAACTTGGAATAATATTAGCTTCATTACTAGCATCAATTGTTATTTTACCAATTCTATTTTTGACATTTGAATCTTATTTTTATTTCAAATCTGACGCAATTGAAGATTTAAAAATTGCAGAAATTACTCTAAATGAAAATTTTAAAATTCTTGATAATAAAATCACTGGTTTACCTGAATATTATCAAATCACAAAACTAGAAATTTCTACAAATGACAAAAATAGAATTATTAATAAAATAAAAAATAGTCAAGATTTTTTTGTTAATGATAACTATAACTTTTTATTGAATTCTAATAACAATATTGATAGTGATAAAATAATTGCAAATTATCGTTTTGAAGAAGAAATAATTAGGGAAACTTACGAAAAAAAAAGTGGCTTTGTGCCAATTTCTTTAATGTTGATTTTAAATGAAAAGTCAAATATTATAGAACTACGAAGAGTTGAAGATTAATAAACACAACAGCTAACAACGGTTTGTAGCAATTGCTTGGCTTGGGCTTTGTTTGAATTTTCTCCGAAAATTCATTAGTAGTTTTGTACTTGTGAAATTAAGTGCTAAATTTACGCAACTGCCACAAGCCGTCAAACGTTGTGGTTCATAGTTGAAAATTTGTTTTCAAATGAATATTTATTGCAAATTTCAACCTGGATTTAATAAAGCTTTGTGCTAGAATTCTTGAAAGTTTTGCGTCTTTACTTTGGAGAAAATCTTATTTGAAAATTTTGCGATTCTTCAACTTTGTCGAAAATTATTTTGCTAATATTTTGTCTTTAATGTGAAAACTTAAAACTGAATTTTGTCGAAAAGTTTACTTGAATAGTTTTGCGAAAATTCAATAAAATCATCAACATATTAAATCATTAAAACATTTAGTTTTTAACGTAAAGATTCTGAAAATCATTTATTCATCAAAATCATTTTAAAAACAGAAATCAGAACTTTGTCGAAAAGTTTGCGTGAATTGTTTTGCGGAAATTCTTTGTAGAAATTCTTTGTGTTGATTCTTTAAATTCAACATACATAAATTCATTCTGAATTGACGCAAGTTGAATTAAAGTTACTACGAAACCACAACAACGGTTTTGTTCAATTTTGCAGGTCAGTGTTTTTTTATTTTGGTTGTTTTTTATTTAAAAA
>NZ_JAXKVR010000019.1:0-55728 GCF_034497725.1 Flavobacterium psychraquaticum | reverse complement strand
GCTGAGCTTTGTCGAAGTATCGAGACTTTTTTAATCCATCTCGACTCCCTTTCGACGTGGCTCAAGACAGGCTACTCGATATGACAGAGAAGTAGTTTTTATGCTATGTAATTTCACTATTATTATTATTATTTAAAGCTAGATTTTGTCAGGTCGAGCGGAGTCGAGACTTCTCAAATCCATCTCGACTCCCTTTCGACGTGGCTCAAGACAGGCTACTCGATATGACAAACAAAATGTATTAAAAAACACATTTTAAATCATTAACCAAAAACCCTATATTTGCAATGCTATAGCCCTTTATAAAATGTCCAAAAAAATACTATTCCTTACGGGTACTCGTGCCGATTTTGGCAAAATTAAATCGTTGATTCAAATCTTGGAAGCACATCCCGAATTTGAACCGCTAGTTTTTGTAACGGGTATGCACTTGCAAAAGGAATACGGTTATACCTTATTAGAAGTAGAACGCTGTGGTTTTACTCATATTCATACATTTGAAAATTATACCCATGAAACCACTATGGATTTGACTTTAGCAAAAACCATAGAAGGACTTTCAGCTTATGTGAAATCGTGTGCCCCCGATATGATTGTGATTCATGGCGATAGAGTAGAGGCCTTAGCAGGAGCCATTGTAGGAAGTTTGAATAATATTTTAGTAGCCCATATTGAAGGAGGCGAAGTCTCAGGAACTATTGATGAATTAATACGGCATTCTACCAGTAAAATGAGTCACATACATTTTGTATCGAACGAAGCGGCTCGCAAACGATTGGTGCAAATGGGCGAAAGCAGTGAAGCAATTTTTGTAATTGGTTCACCCGATGTTGATATTATGTTTTCCAATACATTGCCTGATTTAGAAACAGCCAAGCAATACTATGAAATTGCATTTGAAAAGTACGCGGTCGCCATGTTTCATCCCGTAACAACAGAAGCAAAATTCATGCAGCAATATGCGGAAAATTTTGTAGCCGCATTAATGGCAGACCACCATAATTATGTGGTCGTTTTTCCCAATAACGATTTAGGAAGCCAAGCGATTTTGAAAACGTATGATAAATTAAAAGACAATCCTCGTTTTAAAATTTTCCCATCCTTGCGCTTTGAATATTTTTTAACCTTATTAAAAAAATCCCAGTTTATTATTGGTAATAGTAGTGCAGGCATTCGAGAAGCACCTTATTACGGTATTCCAATTATTAACATTGGTACCCGGCAGAAGAACAGGGCTTTAGATACGACCATCATAAACACAGCCTATTCACAACAGGCCATTTTTGAAGCCTTACAAAATATAACTTATATAAAAACGCGACAAAAAACAGCTTCTTTTGGAGATGGGAATAGTGCCGTGTTATTTTTAGAATCCCTTGTAAAGGACAATATTTGGCAGTTCAACCACCAAAAACAATTTAGAGATATCTAATGAAAAACAAAAAAATACTTTTACTTTTTCCTGACGGGGTAGGCATCCGAAACTATTTATATTCCGATGTTTTTAAAGGAATGGAAAAGGAGCTGGTATTGTTCCATGCTTTTGATGCCAAAACCGAACAAGCAGTTAAAGATAGTACAGCGATTCAAAATGCGTTAAGCATTCCTAAATATACAGAATCTTTAACGGAAAAGTTTCTTAGAGAATTAATTTGTCTGTCACGTTTAAAATACAATGCTAAATTAGTAGATAATCCATTAATCCTAACCAATTGGAAGAGGGAGCACAAAGGACTTTTTAAAAAGATTTTTTATAAATGCATTGAAATAGCCTCTTTTGGATATTCGAGATATGACCGTATTTTAACACTTGAAAAACGGTATCAAAAAGCGATTAGAAATACCGTTTTTTATGTGGAAGTAAAAAATATACTGATGGCTGTAGCACCTGAAAAATTGTTTTGTTCGCATCAAAGAGGCGTGTCGTGTGCTTCGATTTTTGCGGCCGCACATGATTTAGGCATTGAAACGATTACCGTGATTTATTCTTGGGACAATTTACCCAAAGCAAGAATGGCACTTCGAGCGGATAAATATTTGGTTTGGTCTGATTATATGCAGCAAGAATTGAAAATGTATTATCCTGAAATTAAACAGCAACAAATTTTTGTTACGGGTACTCCCCAGTTTGAATGTTATCACCAGCCAGAGAACATTATTCCAAAAGATGTTTTTTATGAAAGATATAATTTAGATCCTACTAAAAAAATAATTTGCTATTCAGGGGATGATGTGTTGACTTGCCCTGATGATCCGCAATATTTAGATGATTTGGCTGATGAGTTACTTAAAAACAATTTAGATGAGGATTATCAAATTTTGTTACGAAGATGTCCAGTAGATATTTCAGGACGATTTGATAAAATTATTTCAAAATATCCCAATCTAATAAAGCAAGCCCCACCACTATGGAACTTTGAACCCAATAGTAGTTGGACGACCATTTATCCCTTGCGGGAAGATGTACAATTATTGGTAGCTACGGTTTATTATAGTGCTATAGTGGTAAATTTAGGTTCCACGATGGCGTTTGATTTTGGCATGTTTCAAAAACCTTGTGTTTATATTAATTATGACCAAGCTAACAAGGTAAATCCAAATTGGTCGGTGCTATGGATTTATAAATTACAACATTTTAGAAGTATGAAAGATAAGAATGCTGTACTATGGATCAACAATAAAGAAGAAATCAAGGAAAAAATTATTTTTAATCAAATTTCAAATTCTATAGAAAATTGGAAAGATTTAGTATTGTCAGATTATAGAAAATCATCAGATAAAGTGAAATTAGTTTTAGAATTATGAAAAAATTTGTAGAGTTTCTCTTAAAAAGTGTTTATAAGTCTAAACCAATAGATTCAAGTTTAATTGCACTTGCACTTAATAAAACATTTAAAGATGTAAAATTTCACTATCGTAATTTAACAACTGAAGAAGTTCAAAAAAGGATTGAAAATAATAGTAATGAGTTAGCAGTTTTTTTATTTCGTTTGGGTCAACTTTGCCACGAGAATAATTTAGAAGACCTAGAACCCCAAATTCATTGGTTATTGAAACAATATTGTTCTTGTGAGATTTATTTTAATAATGAAATTGGGGAAGGGTTTTATGTTGTTCATGGTCAAGGAACGGTTATTGGGAGTAGAAATACTATCGGCGAAGGTTTTATTATTCATCAGGGCTGTACCATTGGACATAAGAAAAATGGTAGTGGTGCAGGGACTAGTATTGGTAATCATGTGACGATTTACGCAAACTCATCTATTATTGGTGAATTAAATATTGGTAGTAATGTAGTGATTGGTGCTCATGTTTTGGTAACTAAAGATATCCCCGATAATACTGTAGTAACTGTAAAAAATAATCAGAATTAATGCACATCTGTTTCCTAACTAACGAATATCCTAAATCTGGTTTCCCCCATGGAGGTCTGGGTAGTTTTGTGAAAACTATGGCGGAGGCCTTAGTTGAAAAAGGCATTCGGGTTTCTGTGATAGGATTGAATTACACGCCCTCTAATGAAACCGAAAATGTAAATGGTGTAACAATTATTCGAATTCAAAAAAGCACGGTAAAAGGCTTAGCGTGGTATTTTAATTCAAAAAACATCGCAAAAACTACTGCGACAATCCATAAAAAAAATCCTATTCAAATTATAGAAGGGTCCGAATTATCATTTGCCTTTTTGCCTAAAATAAAAGGTCTAAAATATGTGATTCGCTTGCACGGTGGCCATCATTTTTTTGCTGAAGCAGAGAACAGAGGAATTAACAGTTGGAAAGGATTTCAAGAAAAACGCTCCTTTAAAAAGGCAGACGCTTTTATTGCAGTTTCTAAATATGTGAAAAGTCATACGGCTAACTATTTAAGTTATAGGAATAATCCCGTTGAGGTTATTTTTAATCCCATTAATAGTCAATTGTTTTACCCTCAGGAAATAGTCCTTGAAACAAATAATATCACCTTTGCTGGGACTATTTGTGAAAAGAAAGGGGTACGTCAGTTGATTCAAGCTTTTCCATTCGTAAAAGAAAAATTTCCAAAGGCTATTTTGAATTTGTACGGAAGAGATTGGTTGTTTCCAGACGGCGGCTCTTATATGAAAATGCTACAAGAAACCGAATTACCGAAACTAGGTGCTATGGCACAAGACATTATTTTTCACGGAGCTGTTTCTTTACAAGAAATTCCTGCAGTATATGCAAAAGCAGCCGTTTGCGTATTTCCTTCCCACATGGAAACCTTAGGCTTAGTAGCACCGGAAGCTATGGCTATGGGAAAAGCAGTGGTTTTTACAAAATTAGGTCCTGGCCCAGAAGTCATCACACACGGCGAGACGGGATATCTTTGCAACCCACACCAGCCGAAAGACATTGCCGAAATGATAGTGCTAGTATTGCAAAATCCAGAAAAAGCAACTGATATAGGAGTTAAAGCAAGAATCAGTGTTTTAGAAAAATTTGAAATAAGCAAAATTGTACAAGAAAACATAGATTTTTACACTAAAATAAGCTACTAATATACGCACTACCTCCAAAAGAAAAGAAGCCTTCGCCGAAACAATGGGAAGCGTAGTGGGCTGGTTTTTCTTATGGTTTTCAAAACCCACAGCGCAAAACTCATAAGGTTCAGTCATTCCAAACAAAAGGATTTTAGTAGTTTTCCTTTCAAAATTCAAGGATCAATACCCTGAAACGAGTTCAGGGTGACAAAAGAGGAATTGTGTTTTTTAAAAAGCAATACGTTCTTAACTCCCAAACCCTTTGCCTCTTTGCGCTTCCTCCTTTGCGCACTTTGCGTTAAAACACACAACCCACAACAGACAACCCACTAATCCCACCTAAAACGTTCTTGTCACACTGAGCGAAGTCGAAGTGCCCAAACCTGTCATTCAGCAGGAACTCAATCGACCCACAACGGACAACCTACAACCCACAACAGAAAACAGACAACCCACTAATCCCACCTAAAACGTTCTTGTCACACTGAGCGAAGTGGAAGTGCCCAAACCTGTCATTCAGCAGGAACTCAATCGACCCACAACAGAAAACAGACAACCCACAACGGACAACAGAAAACAGACAACCCACTAATCCCACCTAAAACGTTCTTGGCACACTGGGCGAAGTCGAAGTGCCCAAACTTGTCATTTAGCAGGAACTCAATCGACCCACAACGGACAACCTACAACCCACAACAGAAAACAGACAACCCACTAATCCCACCTAAAACGTTGTTGTCACACTGAGCGAAGTCGAAGTGCCCAAACTTGTCATTCAGCAGGAACTCATACAACCCACAACCCACAACGTACAACGTACAACCTACAACAGAAAACAGAAAACAGAAAACAGAAAACAGACAACCCACAACATATAACCAAAAAAAAAACGCTCCTTTCAGAGCGTCTTCATAAAATTAAACAACATCCAATAAATTGAGGACGTTAAAAGCTCCGTTCCGAAGCGGATATTGCACGCCATTCACTTCCTGAAAAAATTCAATCAGCAACAAGTACATTTGTGAACCACTACCCAATGGTACCGCAGCCGGAGTCAATGTGATAGTAGCGGCAGTCATATCCAATAATGTATTCACAACAGGACTATACTGCGTATCAAATGCACCAGTAACAAAATCCAAATTAATGAAAGCGCTTCTAAACGAAACATGTGTTGCACCCTCAGGAACATTTAATTGGTCCAAAGGCACAAAATCGACAATACTTACAACACCTGTAGCCGTATTTAAACTATAAGGGGCATGAAAAACAGCTTGTAAAGCCGCACGATTGTTAAAATCAAAACCCTTTAACAATTGTTTGCCATCCACGCTTAAAAGCCCTTCTCCCACGATACGTTCTCCTCTGGCGGAAGAACCGTCCAGTTTGCGCACCTTGCTCATAACACCCATCATTCGACTACTCATCCGGGGATCTTTCGCCCGATTCAGCATGGTGCCAATGGCATTGCGCAATAATTTACCCGACTGTGCGGTAGAACCAAATTCCGCAATATTCTCACGGGTACGAATAAAAGCAGGGTCGTTCATAATTCTGCTTTTGGAAACACCCCCTTTGGTACGAACCAAATGTCCGTCTACCGATTTGTAAAAAGTCAGGCCCTCTAAGGTACCTGCAACTTTTAAAAACGACTGTTGTTTTGCCATTTTAAAAAAAATAAAAGATTAAAAAAAATATTTTTGAATTGGGCCCTTAATTCGATTTCAAAACTACTATAACGCTAATTGCCAAACAAATAAGAGGTTCCGTTTGTGCTCGTTAGTGCCGTTTTAATCCGTTTTAATCCATTACAACCGCATAAAAAATGAAAAAACACACCCCACGCAAACTACTTCCCCAATCTTGTCAATTCCCCTTTGGGGACTAACGGGCTTTCCCTAATCTTGTCATCCTGTAAGGATCTCACCCAAACTACTGCGACAATCTTGTCAATTCCCCCCTTTGGGGTTAGGGGGCTTTCCCTAATCTTGTCATCCTGTAAGGATCCCACCCAAACTACTTCGACAATCTTGTCAATTCCCCCTTGGGGGTTAGGGGGCTTCCCAATCCATACCTCGCCCGTACATACCCCGTACATACCCCGTACATACCCCGTGTAAACCCATATAAAAAAATAATACAATCCTTTTCGATTTTTTTTATGGTGATGGCGACTTCCTAATAAAAACTTATCAACACAAAAAGACGATTTTCAGGCTAGAAAAAAACAAGTGTAAATACCAAAAAACACCAAATGAAATTAAAATTTATTTTATTTAAATATCATTTAGGCGATTTTAGTCGCCTGTTAAATTGATGGATAATTCAAATTAAGTT
Organism: Flavobacterium psychraquaticum; assembly: GCF_034497725.1. Taxonomy (NCBI): domain Bacteria; kingdom Pseudomonadati; phylum Bacteroidota; class Flavobacteriia; order Flavobacteriales; family Flavobacteriaceae; genus Flavobacterium; species Flavobacterium psychraquaticum. The sequence continues at coordinate 48,890 of NZ_JAXKVR010000019.1, read as the reverse complement.
ATTAACAAAACAACTTTTTTAAATAACTAAAAATCAATTGATTATTGGTGGAAAACCATATAATTTAGCAAAACAAAACAAGATAAAAAATTGTCCTATTTTAATAAAAGAACAGATTTTACCTTCGCTTCAGCAAAATAAATAAAGGTAAGTTTTCACGTGACACATTTTCATTAGGAATAGTTTTTACTTTGAAAAGTTCATAGAAAACAGCAGTTTAAAAGATAAATACACAAAGTAAAAGCAGTAAAACTACGGCGAAAAAAATTGTCCTATTTTAATAAAAGAACAGATTTTACCTTCGCTTCAACAAAATAAATAGAGGTAAGTTTTCACGTGACACATTTTCATTAGGAATAGTTTTTACTTTGAAAAGTTCATAGAAAATAGCAGTTTAAGAGATAAAAACACAAAGTAAAAAGCGGTAAAACTGCGGCGAAAAAAATGGTCCTATTGTAACAAAAGAACAGATTTTACCTTCGCTTCAACAAAATAAATAAAGGTAAGTTTTCACGTGACACATTTTCATTAGGAATAGTTTTTACTTTGAAAAGTTCATAGAAAACAGCAGTTTAAAAGATAAAAACACAAAGTAAAAAGCGGTAAAACTGCGGCGAAAAAAATGGTCGTATTTTAATAAAAGAACAGATTTTACCTTCGCTTCAACAAAATAAATAGAGGTAAGTTTTCACGTGACACATTTTCACAGGAGGAAGCTTTTAATTTGAAATAAAAATAAAAGAGTAGTAAATTTTAATAAAGAATAAGTATGGCACGATTTATTATCACACCAAAGGACGTTGAAATTATTTTGACATATAGCCCCGGCTATGCCAGAACAATTGTTAGGAAAATCAAAAGAAAAAACAACAAAGAGAAGCATCAAAAAATAACGGTAAAAGAATTTTGTTTAGACCAAGGTTTGGAAGTAAGCGACGTGATAGCGCAATTAAATGAATTTTACGGCAGAAAATAACACTTGTATAAGGGTAAATTGTATATTTACTTCATAATCCCTTGAAGTAGCAAATGAATTTTTTACAGTTAATCCAGTCCGATTATAAAAAGTATAAAAAATACGGAGGAAATCCAATTACTATTATATTTTTTACACAAGGATTTTGGGCGATTTTCCAGCACCGATTTGCATATGCTGTTTACAAAATGCAAATCCCTATTGTAAAGCAACTGCTTCAAGTAGTTTGCTTGCTCTGGCAGAAGACGATAGAAATTACAACAGGAATTTCAATACCCGCTTCTGTAGCTATTGGACCTTCGTTTTACATAGGTCATTTTGGAGGAATTATTTTAAATGCCAACACATGTATTGGAAGTAACTGCAACATTTCACAAGGAGTAACAATTGGTGTTTCGGGAATAGCCGAGAAAAGAGGCGTTCCCATTATTGGAAACAATGTGTATATCGGTGCGAATGCAGTTTTAGCCGGTAATATAATTGTAGGAGATCATGCATTAATAGGAGCATGCAGTCTAGTAAATTCAAATGTGAATCCAAATAGTGTGATGTTAGGAGTTCCTGCTATAAAAATTTCTGAGAAAGGTTCAGAAGGATATATTTAATATGGAAAGAGTAGTAGTCATTTCAGCGGCACCTTTAGTCTTAAAGAATGAGAATTTTCATTTATACAGTCCCTACGAAAAAGAAATGAAATTGTGGGAGAAACATTCGGAGACTATTCAATTCTGTTGCCCCGTTTGGGAAGTGGATCGAAATTTATTAATTGAACCTATTTCTTTTCCAATGGAAGAGCCTGTAGTGCTTAAAGAATTTGATAGTACCAGTTTTTTAAATGCACTAAAAGCCATACCATTAGTTTTTGTGAATAGCTATCGTATTTACAAAATTATGCAACAAGCCGATCACATTCACCTGCGATGCCCAGGGAATATGGGCTTATTAGCTACTGTGGTCCAAATTTGCTTTCCAAAAAAGAAAAAAACAGCCAAATATGCCGGCAATTGGGACCCTAAAGCCAAACAACCTTTTACTTATAAAGTCCAGCGTTGGTTGCTTAGCAATACCTTTTTAACCAAAAACATGCAAGTCTTGGTCTATGGCGAGTGGCCCAAGCAAACTTCAAACATTAGGCCATTTTTTACCGCTACTTATAGCGCAAAAGAAATTCAGACTGCTGCTTCAACTCTTCCGAACGAATTGTCACTTCAAGAGGAGTCGAGAAGCGCAACTAATGCCTTCGACTCCGCTCCGTCTGACAAACGGGTTGTTGCTTCACAATTGTCACTTCAAGAGGAGGCGAGAAGCGCAGCAAATGCCTTCGACTCCGCTCAGTCTGACAAAATAGTTATTGATTCACAATTGTCACTTCAAGAGGAGTCGAGAAGCGCAGCTAATGCCTTCGACTCCGCTCCGTCTGACAAACGGGTTGTTGCTTCACAATTGACCCTTCGAGCGGAGTCGAGAAGCAGACAAAATTATAAATTCATTTTCGTCGGCACTTTGTCTAAAGGCAAACAACCTTTATATGCCATTCAATTGGTAGCACAACTGCACCAAAACGGCATAAAAGCAACACTAGATTTGTATGGGGAAGGCGTGCTAAGAATAGCCTTGGAAACCTATATAAACAGGCATAACCTCCAAGAATATATTAGTTTAAAAGGCAATCAAACCAAAGAAACGCTAAAGAATGCCTACCAAACGAGTCATTTTTTAATTTTACCCTCCAAAAGTGAAGGGTGGCCTAAAGCAGTGGCCGAGGCTATGTTTTGGGGGTGCGTACCAGTAGCAACTCCTGTTTCGTGTGTTTCGTACATGCTTAATGCTGGCAGCAGGGGTTTGTTGCTAACTGAAAATATGGGAAAGGATGTTGCCGCTTTGATTAAATTAGTAGCACAACCCGATGACTACAAACGCAAAAGTAAAGCTGCTCAAGAATGGTCACAACACTACACCATCGAATTATTTGAAGAAGAAATTCAAAAGCTACTAGCAGACTAATTTTTAAAGAGATAAAACTTGGCGAGGGAAGCCATCTAACTCCCAAAGAAAGCCCCCTAACCCCCAAAGGAGGAATTGACAAGATTGTGTGAAAGTATTGCGGAAGTTAATTGCGAAAATAGTTCGCGTGGGATCCTTACAGGATGACAAGTTTGTGGAAGTGTTTTGCGAACCGACAACGCCTCAACAGTATTCAGTGACAACAAACAACAGACAACAAACAACCAATAACCTCATAAAAATCAGCGAAAATCCCCAAAATCAGCGTCATCTGCGTTCTAAAAAAAATCTGTGAGTGGCTGCGTACTAAAAAAAAATAACACCCCGCCCTGCGGGCACCCCTCTAGAAGAGGGGAATTGACAAGTTTGTGGACTTGGTTTTCGAACCATCAACCATCAACCGACAACCGACAACCAACAACCAACCCCACATTTATTTGTACTAACTAATGCTTTTCCCTACTTTTACCACTTAAACAATTTACTTTTGCCTAAAAACGAAAACATACGAATAGTGCAATTAATTGACAGTTTGGAACCCGGTGGTGCTGAACGAATGGCGGTTAATTGGGCCAATGCTTTCGCAGAAAAAGAGTGGTTCTCTGGAATTATTGCAACACGAGCGGAAGGCACATTGCAAACAACACTTGCATCAACTGTTGCTTATTTGTATTTGAATCGTACTAAATTAATAGATTTTAAAGCATGGTCGATAGCGGCTAAGTATCTAAAAAAGAATAAAGTTACGCACCTGCAAGCGCATGGCACTTCTTTGTTTTTTGCGGTATTGTTAAAGGTAACGCGTCCATCCGTACAAATTATTTGGCACGACCATTTGGGAAATCGACACGCTAACAAGAGAGGGAATTTTAGCATACAATTGTTATCCTTTTTTGTAGCGCGTGTAGTGGTTGTAAATGAGGCATTAGAACAATGGGCTAAAAAACAGCTGTGGTGTAAAAACATTCAAATGATTGCCAATTTTGCAACACCTACAAAAGAAGTAGCCACTACATTTTTAAAGGGTTGCGATGGCAAACGAATCGTTTGTTTGGCCAATTTAAAGGCACCAAAAAATCATATTTTTATCTTGCAAAATTTTTATGAAAGTGGCATTCATCAACAAGGCTGGACCTTACACTTCATAGGAAAAGATTTTAAAGACGACTACTCGCAACAGCTAGAAAATTACAGTAGTGAAAAAGATTTACAGACAATTGTCTACCGGTATGGCAGTTGTGCCGATACGCTTCATATTTTAAGCCAAGCTAAAGCAGGGGTATTGGGCTCTACTTATGAGGGGTTCCCTGTCGTTTTACTTGAGTATGGTTTGGCGAATCTAGCTGTTATAGCAACCGATGTGGGGTATAATTCCCATTTAATTCAGACCGATCAAACAGGCTGGTTAATTCCGTCGAACGAAAATGAAAGTGCGGTAAATGCTTTTAAGGAATTGGCCAATGATCCAAAGAAATCCAATACCTTAGCCAATAATTTGAAGGCACTTGTATGGGCTAATTATGCGAAAGAAAAAGTAGTACAAGAATTAATAGATTTTATTAAAAAGTAAATGCAAAAGGATACTACAACTTCCACATACATTAGATGGGTGCTTATCCATCTTGGAATAGGAGCGGGCGTTTATGTGCTGCCTTTATTGGCGAAGTTATATGCAATTCTCATCGTTGTGGTAGGTTTTCGCTATGTGATCCGCACTAAAAATGCCGGAAATGAAGCCTTGTATTTAGCCGCTTATGTTGTAGGAGCAGAGGTTTTTTTGAGAATGACCGAGGGTAATTTTTTCGAACAATATGCTAAATACGTCGTAATGGGCATCTTAATTTTAGGAATGATTTACCAGAATTTCTCCCGTCACTCGTGGATCTACTGGGTTTTTGGTCTTCTCTTGATTCCGGGTATTGTATTAGCTTTTTTTACCTTAAACTTTGAAACCGATAGTAGAAAGGCAATCACCTTTAACATCATTGGCCCAATTACACTAATGATTTCCGCTATATATTGTTATCAAAGGAAAATTACTTTTAAACAAGTCTTGACTATAGTAGACATGTTGGCGTATCCTTTAATGGCCACGGTAGTTTATATGTTTGCCTATACGCCCAGTATCAAAGATGTAGTTACCAATACCGAATCTAATTTTGAAACCTCTGGGGGTTACGGTCCCAATCAAGTATCTACTATATTAGGGTTGGGTATTTTTCTCTTTTTCGTAAAGATCATATTGCAATCCAAAAGTACTAAAATGATGGTGATTAATGTTGTTTTTTTTCTCGCCATCACTTTTAGAGGAATTGTCACTTTTTCAAGAGGAGGTGTAATTGCGGGCTTCATTATGATTATTTTAGTGGTAGTATTGTTATTGATTTACACGAAAACGTATGCCAAATCAAAGGTTAGTTTAGTTGTATTTATGGGAGTTTTCGCCTTGGTTGGTGTCTGGACCTATAGCTCGGTACAAACAAGTGGATTGATAGACAAACGCTATGCTAACGAGGATGCAAGAGGAAGAGTAAAAGCAAGTAAATTAACAGGTCGAGAACAACTAATTGAATCGGAATTCAATATGTTTTTAGACAATCCTATTTTTGGTATTGGCGTAGGAAAAAATAAAGAGTATCGCCTAGAAACAACCGGAATAGATGCAGCTTCTCACAATGAAATTACCCGAATGTTAGCTGAGCACGGGATGTTTGGTCTTTTTGGTTTAATCATATTGATGTTAACACCTATGTTATTGTATGTGAATAACAAACAAAATATATTTGTTCTTTCATTTTTGGTTTTTTGGCTATTAACCATCAATCACGCTGCAATGCGTTTGGCAGCACCCGCATTTATTTATGCGCTATCACTTTTAAAAGTTAGATTTACGGATGAAAATTCAAATCCTCTACCTGGGGAATCAGCTCGCTAAACACGGGTATAATAAAACAACCATAGAAACTTTAGGTCCAGCACTAGAGGAGGAAGGCTACACGGTATATTATCGGTCAGACAAGAAAGCGTTCCTTTTTCGGCTACTTGATATGGTAAAAGCTATAATTCATTACAGCAATAAAATTGATTATATTTTAATAGATACCTACAGTACAAAAGCATTTTGGTTTGCTTTTATCGGAAGTCAATTCGCACATGTATTAAAAGTGAAGTATATTCCTATTTTGCACGGTGGCAATTTACCGAATCGATTAAAGAGGAATCCTTTTTTAAGTCGATTACTTTTTAAGTACGCCTACAAAAATGTCGCACCATCCGGTTATTTAAAACACGAGTTTGAGAAAGCAGGTTTTAAGAACGTTATTCATGTTCCAAATGCGATTGAAATTCAAAAATACGCTTTTAAGCCCCGAACAGAATTGGCTCCGAAATTACTCTGGGTGCGTGCTTTTGCAACAATTTATAATCCTAAAATGGCGGTAGATGTTTTAGTAGCTTTACAACAATCTTTTCCTAATGCAAGTTTAACAATGGTTGGCCCCGATAAAGACGGTAGTTTACACGCGACTAAAAATTACGCTATTTCAAAAGGAGTGGAAGTTACTTTCACAGGACAGCTTTCACAGGAAAATTGGTGCAAGTTGGCGGCGGCGCACGATATATTTATCAACACCACACACTTCGATAATACACCCATTAGCGTTATGGAGGCGATGGCTTTAGGTTTAGCTGTTGTAAGCACAAATGTGGGCGGAATTCCCTATTTAGTAACGGATGAGGTGGACGCTCTTTTAGTTAATGAGAACGATGCACTTGAAATGACGCAGTCCATTATCCGATTACTTACAAAACCAGCTGTTGCTGTTTCTTTAACCCAAAATGCCAGCGTACGGATAAAACAATTGGATTGGAACCTTGTAAAACAGCAATGGATGCAAATTTTACATTAGATAACCATCGTTTTCTGCTAAAATATTACTTTTATTTGTTACTTTGCAAAGATAAACAAGTCCTAAAGCATGCGAAAGTCCAAAAGAATTCATTTTGAAATATCCGAACGTAAAATACTATTACGTATTATGGATGTAGCATTTGTAATTCTTACATTAACCTTAATTGGACACTTTTTTCAATTTGATTATTTTCAGTTTTCATCCACTAATTATTATTGGACGATTGTACTAGCCCTTTATCTAAATTTCTTTGGGACTATTTTTGAAATGTATAATTTACAAATAGCAAGTAATCGATTTCAAGTAGGAAAAAGTATTTTGTTAACAACGTCGTTAACTACTTTGTTGTATTTGTTAACGCCAGTTTTTACACCCGTTCTGCCTTCTAATCGTTTACAGATTATATTGTTTTTCTGTGCACTTTTGGTAGCCTTATTGTTGTGGCGCAACTTGTATATTATATTTTTAGCTTCGCAACGTTTTGTGAAAAAAGTATTATTTATTGCCAGTAGCAAAGAAATAGATAGTCTGGTCACTGAATTGTTTTCTGTAAATCCTCATTACAAAGTGATGGGTTATATCGCTACGGATGATCAACCTAACCCAACGCAAATTGATCTCGTTAACGAATTAGATTTAGAGGATTTTATTTATAAAAATTATATTTCCGAAATTGTAGTAACACATATCGAAAACAAGCAAAATTCAGCAGAACTTTACACAGAATTGTTGGGCTATTTAGAGGCGGGTGTGGTAATTAGGCAGTACAAGGAAGTTTACGAGCACAGCACGTATCGTTTACCAATTGATTTCAAAAGCAAGGAAATTTACAAATTTTTTCCATTCAGCAGAAGTAATCAAAATAAGTTATATATGTATTACAGCCGGTTTATGGATCTCTTTTTTTCCATAACAGGATTGTTTGTGTTCTTTTTAATGGTACCAGTTTTGTGGACGGTGAATTTGTTTGCCAACAAGGGAACTTTTTTTTATACACAAGAGCGTGTTGGTAAAAACGGAATTCCTTTCACAATTTATAAGCTACGCACAATGGTGCAAGATGCTGAAAAGGAAGGCGCTGTTTTTGCTACTGCTAACGATATTCGAATTACACCTTTCGGGAAGTTTTTAAGAAAAACACGAGTAGATGAATTGCCTCAATTTATCAATGTGCTAAAAGGCGATATGGCAATAATAGGTCCGAGGCCAGAAAGACCAATATTTGTGAACGAAATTGCAAAAAACATTCCTTTATACCAAACACGTCACGTTATCAAACCCGGACTTACCGGATGGGCCCAAGTAAATTATTCCTACGGAAGTAATCTTGAAGATAGTTTAATGAAATTGCGTTATGACCTCTATTACATCAAGCACCGTAGTTTGTTTTTAGATATTAATATAGTGGTAAAAACAATGAGTACCATTCTGTTTTATAGAGGACAGTAGGACAGTAGGACAGTTTTCAGTTGAAGTGGATTGTGTAAAAGTTTAAGGTTTAAAGTTTCAATTTGAAATATATTGTGTGAAACTTTATTTTATTGAAATCAGATCGATTTTAAGCTTATGCGACTTATCTGTTTAAATGTTTTTTCTTGTGCTGCAAAACCAATTTCCCTAACCAGAAACCGTTCAAAATTATAAATGGCCACACAATTTCGAGGTGGATTTTATTTAGCATATAAACGAAATATAGCAGTAACATCGCCAAGCAAATTTGGCCCCACAAAATTATTTTTATAGTATTTTCTTTGGAATAATACCAAGCAAAAACTAACAACAGCGGATTGAAAAGTAAAATATTATAGTTCCACATAATTTCCTCATGAAGGGAATAAAATCCAACTAAAGAAAAGAAAATTCCAAATAAGCCAACGGCGATAAAGTAAGAAATTTTAAGCACTTTTTTATTTAAAATCACTAGAATCACTAAAGCGCCCAGTAGTGAATAAATCGAATTTAACCAGTTGAAAGGTAAATCTATTTTTCGCGCTTCTAAAATAGTAGTGTTTGATTGCTCCAATTTTGTTCCATTTACAGTTGTCGCTGCAATTGATTTTTTGAATTCGTAGGGTAAAAATAATCGAACGGCAGGCTGATCAACTTTCGAACCAAATATCAATTGAATTCCCAGTTTCATGTAGAAATCAGTCATGTAAGGATATAAAATTTCTCGATAGGATTGGTTGATGTCTGTAGCTTTGATATATTCTTTTCCGAGTGTGGTATTGATTTTATCGGCAACCATAGTGGTGCAATTTCTATCAATAAATTTGTAGGTGTAAAATCGCGCATCACTATACACAGAAGTATTTAGTTGTTGGAATAATTGGTTAACTTGCGTTGGGTTTAGGGCCAATTCTTGTTCAATTATTTCTCTATTTTCTACTTGGTAGTTGTAATAAAAATCGGCAAAAGAACCGTTGGTAACAAAGTACTGTAAATCTCCTTTTACAAATTTTCCTATAAAATTTGGTGTGCTGAAATCAAAAGCACCGTAGTTATAAACTACATCTACCCCAGAACTTTTGTCTTGAATTCGAATACCTGTGTGGCCATACATCGCATAAGATTCCGGACCTGTTCCACAAGTTAAAATACTGACTTTTGCTTCATTTGAAAGGGTCAGATTTTGCGAGAAGCTAAAAAATGATGTTAAAATAAATAAAGTAGCAAGTAGTTTTTTTATCATTTTTATAAGTCTTATTTCTTTCTTCTTTTCTTAGAAATTATCTAAACAATTCCCAATCGACTTTTAGCGAAAAGATATTGGAATATAAAGCCGCACTTTGATCGCCTAAATCGGTTAGTGCATAATCAATTTGAATACCTTTGTATTTGAAACCGATACCGATATTGGGTTGAAAACTCACTTTTTTAGAATCGTCAATTTGAGTTATTTGCTGAAAATTTCCAACACCACCACGTAAATAGACCAAATCTACGTAGCCAAATTCAAAACCTAAAGCAGGATCAATACTTACTGAGTTGGTTGAAATAATATCATTGGTTCTAGTAAATTGCATGTTCAAATTAGTCGCCGCGACAAGACTGTAATCGTAACGAATAATCCATTTTTTTGACATTCCCAATTGGGCTTTCGGTAAGGTAATTTCACTAGTTTCTGGCAATTCTTGATTTTGTCCGGGAATTGCATCAGCAATTTCTTCGTATTTTTTCTTGTCGATGGTCCAAGTGTTGTAAGTAGTAGTAATATCGCGCACCATCAAGCCAAATTTCCAATCTTCCTCGTCGCTAATGTATTGGATACCTAAATCAAATCCAAATCCCCACGAATTGGCAAAGTCACCAATTATTCTTCGAATTACTTTCGCATTTATCCCATAATTCAAACCTTCAATAGGTAAGCTTCTTGCATAAGAAACCGTTAGACCATAATCTGCTGTTGAGAATAAAGAGATTCTATTGTAGTCAATGTTTCCTTGACTGTCGATTAATTGTGTAGTATTTAAAATATCATCGACTCCAAAACGGATTAAAGAAATTCCAACTGCACTTCTATCGTCAATTGGCATAGCAAAACCGGCATAATCATATTGTGCAATGTTGGCAAAATAATTAGCGTGCATTAAAGAAAATTGCTTGTCACCTAATTTCAACAATCCTGCTGGATTCCAATAGCCGGAATTCACATCACCAGAGTGTGACACTACAGCGTTAGACATTCCTAAAGCCGCAGCATCTACACCAATAGTCATAAACTCATTCGAGTATTTTCGAACGGTTTGTGAATAAGTGCGTGTTGCAAAACAAATTATAAATAGTATGACTGCTTTTTTCAAGGCTATTTTTTTACAAAGATGAAATAAATTTCTCAATTAGTAAACTCTAAAAGTATTAACTTATTGTATTACATTTGCTGTAAATTATTTGAGTGCTCTTCGAGGCATTATTTAAACGTAATTTATATGCAAATTAAAAAACACATTCCAAACATTATTACTTTATTAAATCTTGCCAGTGGTTTGTTGGCAGTAATCGCCATTTTTAAAGGGTACTATGACGAAGCTTTTATATTCGTTTGCTTGGGTATCTTTTTAGACTTTTGGGATGGATTTTTAGCACGAAAATTTAATGTTTCTGGCGCATTAGGTTTGCAACTAGATTCCCTGGCAGATATGGTTACTAGTGGGGTAGTGCCTGGTTTAATGCTTTTTAAATTGTTCGAAAACCTTCAAATGGACAGCACATCTCCTTATTTTTTAACCGAGGAAACTTGGTATATGGGTTTTGTACCTTACCTAGGTTTTATAGTTACTTTAGCCTCTGCTTATCGCTTGGCAAAGTTTAATATTGATACCCGACAGACGGAATCTTTTATTGGATTGCCAACGCCTGCAAATGCTTTATTTATTATGAGTATACCCATGATTGAATATACAGGAACTTATGAATGGTTGGTAGAAGCTTTGTATAATCCTTTTGTTTTATTAGGAATTGCTATTTTGAGCGCGTACATGTTAAATGCTGAAATTCCATTATTTTCTTTAAAAGTTAAAAATATTAGTTGGGCAACCAATAAAATTCAAGTATTCTTCTTAGGAATTTCCATTGTATTTCTATTCTTTTTGTCGTTTACAGCTTTACCTGTTATTATCTTATTTTATGTGCTTTTATCGGTAGTTAATAATAAGTTTTTGGCTGCAAAATAATGGCGCCACCCCTTAAAAGAAAACGTCCTATTAAAAAGGCTAAAACTAGATGCACTGGTAAAAATTTTTGGTTGTTACTTTCGTTATTTCTTTTTTTCGTTGTCGCAATTGGTCTTTTTAAATTTCGTGATGGTTTATTGTATTACTTAGGCTTTACAACGGACAATGCAGTAGAATTATCGGCTGAGGAGCGAAAATTAGCCGACATCCGAATTTATGAAGTGCTTCACAAACACGATGAAAAAGCTATTGGTTTTGATGTGTCTGAATATCAAAGCACCATCAATTGGGAAGAAACCTATAGTATTGATGAATCTTTTGAATTATCGTTCGTCTTCATTCGTGCTACAGCCGGAATTAATAAGCTAGACCGAAGATTTAAAGATAATTGGAAAGGAGCTGAAGATCGCCAATTGATTCGTGGCGCGTATCATTATTACCGTCCGAACGAAAATTCCATCGCGCAAGCTGATAATTTTATAAAAAATGTACAACTTAAGAAAGGCGATTTACCACCTGTTTTAGATATAGAAAAATTGCCTAAAACACAATCGATTGATAGTTTAAAAGTTGGTTTACGTCGTTGGTTAAAACGGGTGGAAGCGCATTATAAAGTAAAGCCAATCATCTATTCTGGAGAAAGTTATTATACCGACTTTTTGAAAAAGGAATTTAAAGAATATCCCCTTTGGATTGCAAATTATAACTTTTGGCGCAACGATTTAGAAAAAGATTGGCTGTTTTGGCAATTCACTGAAAAAGCTAAAATCGCTGGAATCCCAGGAATGGTTGATGTGAATATTTTTAATGGTGATAAGAATAAGTTGCTGTTAAAATGCATTCAATAGTTAAAAGAGAAAACGCTGTCAAATTTTAGTTTGGCAGCGTTTTTTAAGTTTAATATGATAATTTTGTCGTGCCGAACTCGTTTCAGCAGCTGCAAACTTTAAAGTTCTACATCCGCTTTCGGCGCATTAAAATCAATCTTAGTTTTTCGCAGTTCGAAGTTCTGTCCTAAATAGACTCTTCTCACCATTTCATCTTCTACTAATTCTTCCGGTTTACCCGCTTTTAAAATTCCACCTTCGAACATTAAGTAGGTTTTATCCGTAATCGCTAAAGTTTCTTGTACGTTGTGGTCGGTAATTAGAATCCCGATATTTTTATTTTTCAATTGTGCTACAATTCTTTGAATGTCTTCCACCGCAACAGGGTCAACTCCTGCAAAAGGTTCGTCCAACAAAATGAATTTTGGATCGGTTGCCAAAGCGCGAGCAATTTCCGTACGACGACGTTCTCCTCCCGAAAGTAAATCACCACGGTTCGTACGAATGTGTTCCAATGAAAATTCGTGAATTAATTCTTCCATTTTTGCAACTTGTGCTTCTTTTGAAAGTGTAGTCAATTGCAAAACACTTAAAATATTGTCTTCAATGCTTAATTTTCTAAATACAGAAGCTTCTTGCGCCAGATAGCCAATGCCGTTTTGCGCACGTTTGTACATCGGGAAATTTGTAATGTTCATATCGTCTAAATAGATATTTCCACTATTAGGCTTCACTAATCCTACAATCATATAGAACGAAGTCGTTTTCCCAGCACCATTCGGACCTAATAAACCAACGATTTCCCCTTGATTCACTTCTACCGAAATGCCTTTGACAACGCTTCTTTTTTTGTACGTTTTAACTAGATTTTCTGCTCTAAGTTTCATAATGTGATTATAGGTTTAAAAGCCATTCGTTTGCAAATAAACAAATAAACGTTTAAAGAGTTGAACAAATTAACAATATTTTATTTCACTGCAAACGGATTACTGACCACTTTCCTCAAGCGCTTCCCAGAATTCGTAAGCTCTTCTTAAATGTGGAATTACAATGGTTCCGCCCACTAAGGTAGCAATTCCCATTGATTCCATCATTTCTTCTTTAGTAACGCCTATTTTGTGAGCCGTTTCTAAATGGTATTTGATGCAATCGTCACAGCGTAAAACTGCCGAAGCTACTAAGCCTAAAAGTTCTTTTGTTTTTACATCCAAAGCGCCTTCCATATAAGCGTTGGTGTCTACGTTGAAAATTCTTTTAATTACTTTATTGTTATCAGCCAGTAATTTTTCGTTCATTTTTGAACGGTAGTCGTTGAATTCTTTTACTAAATCTGCCATTTTATTTATTTAATTTTTCATTATTTTTCACAACATAAGCACTAATAAAGATACTGATTTCATATAAAATCATAATTGGAATCGTTACGATGATTTGACTTACTACATCAGGTGGTGTAATAATAGCCGCAATAATCAACACGATAACCAAAGCGTATTTTCTGTATTTTCTTAAAAATTGGGGCGTAACTAAGCCAATTTTCGATAAGAAATAAATGATAATCGGCAATTCGAAAATTAAACCACAAGCGATTACGGATGTTTTGATCATTCCCGTATAGCTTTCTAAATTGAATTCGTTGACAATATCATTACTCACCGAGAAGGTTCCGAAGAAATAAACCGAAAGCGGAACAATTACATAGTAACCAAACAAAACGCCTATAAAGAATAACAAAGAAGAAACGATTATAAATGCTGCCGCGTTTTTTTTCTCATTAGGATACAAAGCCGGACTAATAAAGTTCCAAATTTGCCACAATACAAAAGGAAATCCTACAATAAATCCAGCAGTGAAACACGTCCAAATCATAAAGGTAACTTGGCCACTCATATTGGTATTCTGAATTTTGAAAGGCATTTCGGCATTACAAATCGCCTGATCTTCAAAATTGAAATATTGGGTTACTTGGCAAAAGAATTTATAAGTGATGAAGTCAGGATTCTTTGGTCCAAATAAAATCTCATTATAAATAAAATCACTAAAGAAAAAAGCAACTCCTGCCAATACTAAAATCACAGTGATACTTCGTACTAACAACCAACGCAATTCTTCGAGATGTTCTAAAAAGGACATTTCACCTTTACTTTTCTTTTTTGCCATTATACAATTCCTTCTTTTAAAATATCGTGTAAATGTAAAATTCCTTTGTATTCGTCCTTGTCAATTACGACCAATTGTGTAATTGAATTGTTTTCCAAAACACTTAAAGCTTCCGCAACTAAAATATTTGAATTGATATTTTTTGGATGCTTAGTCATTATGTCTTTGGCTGTTAAATCCGAAAAAGTATCACGATCGTTCAACATTCTTCGAATATCACCATCCGTAACTATTCCAATTACTATATTATTTTCGATAACTGCTGTAACTCCCAATCTTTTTTCAGAAATTTCCATAATCACCTTTTTGATTGATGCATCTGGCGTAACCATTGGTTTGTGCGTTGTGTCCAACATGTCTTTTACACGAAGCAACAATTTTTTACCTAAAGCGCCACCAGGATGATAGATGGCAAAATCTTCCGTTTTGAAGTTTCTCATTTCCATCAAACATACGGCAACAGCGTCACCAAGAACTAATTGAGCAGTTGTACTATTGGTAGGTGCTAAATTATTGGGACAAGCTTCAGCTTCCACATAAGCGTGTAAGATGTGATGCGATTCTTTTCCTAAGAATGAATTTTTATCTGCGGTCATTCCTATTAAGATGTTTCCAAAACGTTTTAATAACGGCGCCAACACTTTAATTTCGGGACTGTTGCCACTTTTCGAAATGCAAATGATAATGTCTTCGGGTTGCACCATTCCTAAATCGCCGTGAACGGCTTCTGCTGCGTGAAGAAACATTGAAGGTGTTCCGGTAGAATTTAAAGTGGCCACAATTTTCTGCGCGATTAAAGCGCTTTTTCCAATTCCAGTTACTACTAATCTTCCTTTGGTGTTGTATATCGCAGTTACACTTTTGGCAAAATCTTCATCTAAGTAATTTACTAGATTTTCAATGCTTTTGCTTTCTGATAAAAGTGTTCTTTTTGCGGTGGCTAAAATTGTTTCAGTTGTACTCAAAATAGAATAATTAAAATATTTGTATGTGTAAAAGAAAATTGTATCTTTATAATTGCAAATTTAGGTAAAATCATATTAATACAGAATGAATCCACACGAAATTGATTTACATAAAGAATTAAAAAAATATTTTGGCTTTGACCAATTTAAAGGACTTCAAGAACAAGTAGTTAAAAGTATAATTACGGGGAACAACACCTTCGTTATTATGCCTACTGGCGGTGGGAAATCATTGTGTTATCAGTTGCCAGCCTTGGTTTTAGGCGGTACTGCTATTGTGGTTTCGCCCCTTATTGCGTTGATGAAAAATCAAGTTGACGCTATTCGAAGCTTGAGTTCGGAATATGGAATCGCTCACGTATTAAATTCTTCGTTAAATAAAACAGAGGTAAATCAAGTAAAAAAAGATATCACCTCCGGAATTACTAAGCTATTATATGTTGCGCCCGAGTCTTTAACCAAAGAAGAATATTTGCAATTTCTAAATGAAGTGCCCATTTCTTTTGTAGCGATTGATGAAGCGCATTGTATCTCCGAATGGGGACACGATTTTAGACCCGAATATCGAAATTTGCGCAATATCGTGCGTCAATTAGGTGATGTTCCAATGATTGGATTGACTGCAACAGCTACGCCAAAAGTGCAAGAAGATATTTTGAAGAATTTGGACATGCCTAATGCGAATACGTTTAAAGCGTCATTCAACCGTCCAAATTTATATTATGAAGTACGTACCAAAACAAAAAATATAGAATCGGATATTATTCGATTCATAAAACAACATAAAGGGAAATCAGGTGTAATTTACTGTTTAAGTCGTAAAAAAGTGGAAGAAATTGCACACGTTTTACAGGTAAATGGTGTGAGTGCTGTTCCCTATCACGCTGGTTTAGATGCAAAAACCCGAGCTAGACATCAAGATATGTTTTTGATGGAAGATGTAGAAGTCGT
This sequence comes from Flavobacterium psychraquaticum, assembly GCF_034497725.1. Classification (NCBI taxonomy): domain Bacteria; kingdom Pseudomonadati; phylum Bacteroidota; class Flavobacteriia; order Flavobacteriales; family Flavobacteriaceae; genus Flavobacterium; species Flavobacterium psychraquaticum. The sequence continues at coordinate 32,423 of NZ_JAXKVR010000019.1, read as the reverse complement.
TGTGGCTACTATTGCCTTCGGAATGGGAATCGATAAACCAGATGTTCGTTTTGTAATCCATCACGATATTCCAAAATCATTAGAAAGTTATTACCAAGAAACGGGTCGTGCCGGTAGAGATGGTGGCGAAGGACACTGTCTTGCTTACTATTCCTATAAAGATATTGAAAAATTAGAAAAATTCCTTGCTGGCAAACCAATTGCCGAACAAGAAATTGGCTTTGCATTGTTGCAAGAAGTCGTAGCGTATGCAGAAACTTCTATGTCGCGCCGTAAATTCTTATTACACTATTTTGGAGAAGAATTTGACGATGTAACTGGAGACGGAGCGGATATGGATGATAATGTTCGCAATCCGAAAACCAAAGTAGAAGCACAAGACCAAGTTGTTGCTTTGTTGAAAGTGGTGAAAGGAACCAAACAGTTATTTAAATCTAAAGAAGTTATCTTGGCTTTAGTCGGTAAAGTAAATGCCATTATTAAAGCACAAAAAATTGATACCCAACCTTATTTTGGAAGTGGTGCCGGTTTTGATGAAAAATACTGGATGGCTTTAACCCGTCAGGCTTTAGTAGATGGCTTAATGACTAAAGATATCGAAACTTATGGTGTTTTAAAACTTTCGAAAAAAGGAGAAGCATTTATTGAGAATCCGTCTTCTTTTATGATGTCGGAAGATCACGAATACAATGAAGAAGGTGATGAAGCAATCGTAACCGCTGCAAAAACATCAGGAACTGCAGACGAAGCTTTAATGGTAATGTTGAAAGACTTGCGTAAAAAAGAAGCTAAGAAATTAGGCGTTCCTCCTTTCGTAATTTTTCAAGATCCGTCTTTAGAAGATATGGCGTTGAAATATCCTGTTTCTATTGATGAATTGAGCAATGTTCACGGCGTAGGAGAAGGGAAAGCAAAAAAATATGGTAAGCCTTTTATTGATTTAGTCGTTCGTTATGTCGAAGAAAATGATATCATCCGTCCTGATGATTTAGTAGTGAAATCTACTGGGGCCAATTCAGGTTTGAAATTGTATATCATTCAAAATGTTGATAGAAAGTTAGCTTTAGACGATATTGCAAAAGCAAAAGGATTATCAATGGATGATTTGTTGAAAGAAATGGAACAAATCGTTTATTCAGGAACTAAATTAAACATCAAATACTGGGTCGATGATATTTTAGATGAAGAACAACAAGGTGAAATTCACGATTATTTTATGGAGTCTCAGTCTGATAAAATAGAATCAGCATTAAAAGAATTTGATGGTGACTTCGATACAGAAGAATTACGCTTAATGCGAATTAAGTTTATTAGTGAAGTAGCGAATTAGATCATAAATTTTTTTTAATAGTAAGCTATTAGAAGGCTTACAAATCTGTAGCGATAATAATCATAAATATGGCAATGGTAAAGAAAAAACATCCGATTTATATTCAAGTATTAATTCGGCTGGTTTTTTTAATTGTACCCATATTAGCTTTGTATTTCTTAGTGGTTTACAATTATAATCCTCACGAACGATGTTATGGAGATGAGCATCACCATACAATGGGACCGATGTTTGGTTTTGTTATTTATAGCGTCGCAATAGCTTTATTTTGGCTTATCGCGATAAGCTTTGAACTGATTTGGCGCCGTTTTAGTAGTAAAAAACTGAACTATCTTTTTACTGCATTGTTAGTGGTATTGATAACTTTGATGGTAATATTCTTTTTCTAAATTATAAAATATTTTGAAAGTTAAGTAATAGAAAGTATGTCAAGTTGCTTTTTTTATTCCTAAAGTGGTGCATATTTTAACTAATTAAATTTCATAAACTTCGCCGCGATGAGGTTTTAAGATATCACGAAACCTAATCATATCTTTTTCTTCTACTACTATGAAAGCGATGGCGTGCATCTCATTTATGATTTCAAAACCCGTTTTTTCTAAAGTGATTTTTTCTTCCTCTAAATATTCATTCAGATGTATATCGTGATGTTCGGCTGTTTTAGCGGCAGCTTCACCCCTAAAATCCCAAATTAATTTTATTTTACGCATATTTCATTTTTCAAACAGCCAAAGTTACAAAGTCAAGGTTCAAATTACTATTTTTGTAAAATATTTTTTTTAAAATACCCAATAATCCGAATATCGTAGAAAATGCCAAAAGAACTTTTATTTCAAGTATCGCCCGAAGTTGCTGCCAACGAAATTATGTTGAGCCAACAAGCAGCAAAATTAATTCAGGTAAGCGCCAAAGAAATTCAGAAAGTAGTGGTGTTAAAACGTTCAATCGATGCCCGTCAAAAATCGGTGAAAGTCAATATTAAAGCAAAAGTTTTTTTAATAGGCGAACCTTATACGCCTTCAATTATTGAATTACCTGATTATCCAAATGTAAGCAATAAGCAAGAAGTTATTGTTGTAGGAGCAGGTCCGGCCGGATTATTTGCTGCTTTGCAATTAATTGAATTGGGATTAAAACCGATTCTTATTGAGAGAGGTAAAGATGTACGCGGCCGTCGTCGTGATTTAAAAGCAATTAACGTTGACGGAATAGTAAATGAAGATTCAAATTATTGTTTTGGTGAAGGAGGAGCAGGAACCTATTCGGATGGAAAACTATATACGCGTTCTAAAAAACGAGGTGATATTGATCGAATTTTAGAAATTTTGGTTGGTTTTGGCGCTAATCCGGATATTATGGTAGAAGCACATCCGCACATTGGAACTAATAAATTACCTCAAATTATGCAAGATATGCGCGAGAAAATTATTTCTTGTGGTGGGATTGTTATGTTTGAAACGCGCGTTACGGATTTCGTAATTAAAAATAATGAAATGCAGGGCGTTGTGCTTAGAAACGGCGCTATAATTTCAGCAACTAAAGTTATTTTAGCCACGGGACATTCAGCTCGTGATATTTATGAATTATTGCACAGAAAAGGAGTGCAGATTGAAGCAAAGCCCTTTGCATTAGGAGTTCGAGCAGAACATCCACAAGAATTAATTGACCAAATTCAGTATTCGTGCGATTATAGAGGACAGTTTTTACCACCAGCTCCTTATTCAATAGTAAAACAAGTTAACGGACGCGGCATGTATTCGTTTTGCATGTGTCCGGGAGGAGTAATTGCACCTTGCGCTACGAGTCCGGGGGAAGTAGTAACAAATGGTTGGTCGCCTTCAAAAAGAGATCAACCCACTGCAAATTCAGGAATTGTGGTGGAATTAAAACTAGAAGATTTTAAACCTTTTGAAAAATTTGGACCGTTAGCCGGAATGGAATTTCAGAAAAGTATTGAGCAAAAGGCTTGGCATTTAGCAGGAGAAACTCAAAAAGCTCCCGCGCAAAGAATGATAGATTTTACCCAAAACAAAGTGTCCCAAAGTATTCCAAAAACGTCTTATGTACCAGGAACCACTTCTATAGAAATGGGTGAGGTTTTTCCGGGTTTCATCAGCCAAATTTTACGAGAAGGTTTTACTGAATTTGGAAAATCAATGCGTGGTTATTTAACTAATGAAGCAATTTTACACGCGCCAGAAAGTAGAACTTCGTCTCCAGTTAGAATTCCAAGAGATGCTATTTCATTAGAACATGTTCAAATAAAAGGGTTGTATCCGTGTGCAGAAGGAGCAGGTTATGCTGGTGGAATTATTTCAGCGGCTATTGATGGTGAAAAGTGTGCTATCAAAATTGCAGAAATTCTAAATAAATAAGTTACCAATTTGCAAAAGAAACGCCTAATCCAATAGTTGTTTGCTGATGATTATAATCGATCATTGTTTCGCCATAACCGCTAAAAAATTGAACATGACCTCTTAGATGTCCTTTTATCGGGAAGACATAGTTCAATTGGATACTTCCACCTTCAAGTTGATTGAAAGGATGGGTGGCAATGGCGTAAAACTCGCTACGATTGTAGCTGTAATTGATGTTTACTTCACCATTTCCAACATACTTCGTGATATTAGGATTTTCATCGTCGTCGTCAGCACTTCTAATCCATGGGTTTAAAGTGATAATCCAGTCATCGATTTGATAACCTACGTGAAAAATAATGCGGTTCCAGCTTCTAGATAGTGGCACATCACGCCCGTTAGACTGGTGGTTTAGAGCCATTCCAACCGATTTGAATTCACCTCCAAATATTCGTAATTTCACTGGATATCTCAAGATAATTTCGGGTTCATAATTAATTTCCCTAAAAGCTCTTGATGTTTGTTTGTTATAAACTTGCCAATGTGCTTTTTGAGTATAACCTACCCAAACATCACCTTTTCCTTTTAATAGCCCTTGGAAAACTTTTACTTTGAAACTTAGCTGAAATTTAGCTTCAATCGGATTATAATCTTCACCTTCAGGAACTTCGTAAGCTGGATTTTCACTAAAGGGTCTTTCGTTTGCTTTAGAAGTAACTCTTCCTGCAGTAACATAAATAGGTTTGTAAGAAACTAACCTAAATGTGCCTTTTCTGTGTAACGTATCAAGTTCCCAGTTTTGGGTGTAGGTTTTTTTTATAATGTCTAAAGTGTCTTTATTTACACTTTGAGCCATCACATTTTGAAGCGTAAAAACACATAAAAAAAGAACTATTATAATTTTCTGCATAAAATCTTAGTGTCAAAAGTAAAAAAAATCGCAGCTTATAAAAACTGCGATTTAATAAATATGTTATGAAATTATATTTTCTTAACGTTCACGGCATTCATTCCTTTAGCTCCTCTTTCTAAATCATAGGTAACTAAATTCCCTTCCTTTACATCATCAATTAAACCACTGATATGTACGAAGTATTTCTCTCCCGTTTCCACTTCTTTTATAAAACCAAAACCTTTAGAGTCATTAAAAAAGTCGATTGTTCCTCTTCTTTCTGTTGGAGCTTCATCTGATTCTGTTCTTCTTGAAACATTGATTTCAATGCTTTCCACATCAACAATAATCTTTTTAGATGGATCTGGTGGTGTATTTGTCAAATGACCATTTTCATCTACATACACATAGATGTCTTCACCAGATAACTTAGGATTAGCCTTTCTAGCTTCCTTTTTTTCTAGTTTCTCTTTTTTCTTTTTAGCTCTAAGTTTTTCTTGTTCTTTTTTGTTAAAAGTTTCTTGCGGTCTAGCCATTAAATATAAACGTAATTAAAATTAATAAATGTTTTTAAAGTAGCACAATAAATAAATTGCAACATAAATTAGAAGTATAAAACTCTTTAATTCAAAGTATTGCAACACAAAGTATGATTATTACCTACATTGCAAAGATAGTTTAAATTTTGCTTACTTGTTTTAAATTTGGCATTTACTTTTTAGTGCCACTTTTTTCTACATTATTTCATCTAAATTCAACATAAGTTAAACTTTTCACAAACGCTAAAACAGTTTCTTTATCCTTTCTTTTTTCGTATTTTTGACGTGTATATAAAAAGTTATGAAAGAAGAACAAGTAATATTGGTAAACGAACAAGACGAACCAATAGGTGTTATGAATAAAATGGAAGCACACGAAAAAGCGGTCTTGCATCGTGCCTTTTCTGTTTTTGTTTTAAATGATAAAAACGAAGTAATGCTGCAACAACGTGCGCATCATAAATATCATTCTCCTTTATTGTGGACAAATACATGTTGCAGTCATCAACGGGCTGGCGAAACTAATATTGAAGCGGGTAAACGTAGGTTGTTTGAAGAAATGGGTTTTGTTGTAGAATTGAAAGAATTATTTCATTTTATCTACAAAGCTCCTTTTGATAACGGTTTAACGGAACATGAATTGGATCACGTAATGATTGGATATTCTAATGAAACGCCAGTAATAAATCCAGACGAGGTAGAAAGTTGGAAGTGGATGACCATCGAGGCTATCAAGGAAGATATGGCACTTCATCCCGAATTATATACGGTTTGGTTTAAAATAATTTTCGACAAATTTTATCACTATTTGGAAGACCATAAACTATAAAATAAGTTTTGTGGATATAATACCTTAAGTTCTAAATTCAAACTTCTAAAATCTAAATTCAAAATGAGAGTTACCGTTTCAAGAAAAGCACATTTCAATGCTGCACATCGCTTATATCGCAAAGATTGGTCTATGGAAAAAAACCAAGCCATTTTTGGTAAATGCAACAACCCTAATTTTCACGGCCATAATTATGATTTAACTGTTTCTGTAACGGGTGAAGTCGATAAAGAAACGGGTTATGTTATGGATACTAAAGTGTTGTCCGACTTAATCAAAGAACATATTGAGGAAGCTTTTGATCATAAAAACTTGAACGAAGATGTTCCTGAATTTAAAGATTTGAATCCTACAGCCGAGCATATTGCTTATATTATTTGGCATAAACTTCGTGTTTTAATTGATGTTTCAATTGATTTAGAAATTACGTTATATGAAACGGCACGTAATTTTGTAACCTATAAAGGCGAATAATTATGGCAATTCAAATAGGCGATCAGCTACCGCATTTTAAAGCGATCCAACAAGATGGAAATGCTTTTGATACCGTGTTAATTCAACAAAAACCAGTAGTAATTTACTTTTACCCAAAAGATTTTACACCAGGTTGCACCACGCAAGCTTGCAGTTTTAGAGATGCATACCAAGATTTTCAAGATTTAGGAGCCGAAGTAATTGGCATAAGTGGCGACTCTGCAAGTTCGCATCAAGATTTTCAGAAAAAGCACAATTTACCTTTTATTTTACTTTCAGATTCCGATCGAAAGTTGCGTAAATTATTCGGAGTTCCCACGGCGCTCTTTGGATTAGTTCCGGGTCGTGTTACTTATGTTTTTGATGCTTCGGGTAAATGTATCTATATTTTCGACAGCATTAGTGCCAAAAATCACATTACAAAAGCATTACAAGTACTAAAAAAGAGCGTTGCTTAGGACCGAATGGTTCGGGCATTATTTGGTTTCCTTATTCCTGCTGTCCGTCATAGTCCCGAAAAAAAATCGGGAGCTATTGACTCCCATCAGGGGTAGTTAGCTTTTTTTTTCGCATATTTGTATTCTTATTTAAATGAAAATGAAGTTTTATCCATTAACTTTTACACCAATATTAAAAGACCGCATTTGGGGCGGAACCAAATTGAAAACTTATCTAAACAAACCTATAGTTTCTGAAACTACGGGCGAAAGTTGGGAGATTTCAACCGTTCCCGGAGATATAAGTGTTGTTAATAACGGTGTTTTAGAAGGTAAAAACATTAACGAAATTATTGCTTTATTTCCGCAAGAAATTTTAGGAAAATCAGTAATCGAGCGTTTTGGAAACGAATTTCCATTATTGTTTAAGTTTATTGATGCCAAAGAAGATTTATCGATTCAATTGCATCCTAATGACGAACTAGCAAAGAAGCGTCATAATTCCTTCGGGAAAACCGAAATGTGGTATGTGATGCAAGCGGATGAGGCTTCCCGTTTAATCGTGGGGATGAAAAATGAAGTCACACAGTCCGATTATTTGCATTATTTAGAAAACAATAAAATACTTGCTCTATTAGACGAATATTCCGTTCATAAAGGAGATGTCTTTTTTTTAGAAACGGGAACCATTCACGCCATTGGAGCAGGAGTAGTTTTGGCAGAAATTCAACAAACTAGTGATATCACTTATCGTATTTATGATTGGGATCGTGTGGATGCTTCGGGTAAAAAACGAGAATTACATACCGATCTTGCGCTAGAGGCTATCAATTATAAGCCAACCGATTCGAAGATTGTGTATAAAGAAAAAGCGGATAATTCTGTAAACCTTGTCAATTGTCCTTATTTTTCTACTGCTATTATTGCAGTGCACGAAAATTATGCGTGGAAGCGCACAAAAGATGCTTTTACGGTTTTAATGTGTACCAATGGACAGTTTGAATTAATTTTAAATGGCGAAATAAATTGCTACAGAATGGGCGATACGATATTAATTCCGGCTTGTATCACTGGATTTATACTAAAAGGGAAAGCCACCTTGTTAGAAATTTCGATATAATTTGCTAAGTACAAAATATATTGTGTAATTTTGCACAGAATTTTAAAATATAAAGAAATGGCAAGCGTTAAAAACTTGAAAAAAGAAATCAACTACGTTTTAGGTGATATTGTAAACATCGTTTACATCTGGGAAATGACTAATGGAGGAAAACCTACAGAGACATCTGATATTTTAGTTGACAACATTTACGAAACTTTTGATTCTTTAATGACAAGAGCTAATCAAAAAGATGTTGAAAATAAAAAAGCACATTTTAAACAAATTCGTAAAGAATACGAAGAAGCTGCTAATCAATTTGTTGCGAAAATAAACGAATTAAACTAGAAAAAAGTTTGAAAAAAGTGCAAATAATGTTTGGAAATTAGAATTTCAGTCTTATATTTGCACTCGGAATTTGAGTTGCCAGCGTAGCTCAGCTGGCTAGAGCAGCTGATTTGTAATCAGCAGGTCGTGGGTTCGAGTCCCTCCGCCGGCTCAAATGTAAAACCATCACTTAACAGTGGTGGTTTTTTCGTTTGCATCAATTTTTAAAATTTGGCACAAAAAAAACTACAACTTTTGGCTGTAGTTTTTAAAGATAGGTTTTTTGTTATTTCTTTTCTGTTGCTTTTCTTTCTTTTAAAAAATCAGTAAATATTTTCCCATATTTAGATTTAGCTACATTGGGCTTCATACTTTTTTGAATAGTGTCTAAGTAGCTTATGTTAATATCTGCAATTTCAGAAAGCGCTAAATAAGGCGCTAAGGCAAAATCTCCGTGCGTGGCGGCAAAATGGGCAGTGTATCTGTATTTTCTCTTTAAAAGTCTTTGATAGGCCGTTTCAATGCTGTCTGTTGCGGTTGCGTTCGGTTTTAATTCATTCTTTAAACGTTTTTCTATTAAAATTAAGTTTTCATCATTAAAACGATTGCCTATTTCTTTGTATTCCATCCACAAATCGTGATTTTTTGAACCTGTCACTTTAGCATCTGCAAAGAATTGTTTTAAAGTAGTTTCAATTGTAATATTCCCTGGTTCCGCAAAAAACGGCAAACTGTTATCGATAGAATTAGTTTGTCCACGATCTAAAGACAAATATAAAATTTCTGGACTATTTAATTTAATATGACTTTCAAATTTAGAAACGCCACTAATAATAATGCTGTCAATTACAATTACTGTAGTATCTTCGATTTTTTGAAGATATAGTTTACCTTGACTTAATCCTTTTACGTCGCCGGTGATGTGAACATTTGCATCTGCAACGGTTTCTTTCTTTTCGCAAGAAGCTAATACTACTAGTGCAAGTAGTGCTAAAGCTATTTTTTTCATTGGTTATTTGTTTTGAGTGCGCAAAGTAAATAAAAAATCCTCAAAATACTAAGTACTTTGAGGATTCTAATAACTATTTTAATAAGATTAACCTCTTAACCAAGCTTCTCGCACTGCTTTTTTGGCGTTGTCTGTAGCTTGATAGCCCTCTTGTTTTTCTTTTGGCATCATAACTTTACCTTTTAAAATTTGTTCTTTGCCGTCTCGTTTAATTTTTACGGTAATCGCTTCACCATCTTTCCAATTCATACTAGACAAAATCATGTCGTAAATGTTGTCTAAATTGTAATTTTTGTCATTAATAGCTAAAATTATATCATTATTCTTAATGCCTAATGTAGTCATAAAAACGTTTAAGTCAATTTCTGGCAGAATAACTATTTCTTTAGTATTAGGATTTACTGTAATGTAAGGTTGCGTTTGATCTTTTAAAAATGGATTTCCAGTGATTTCAATTGTAGTTTCTGTTACGCCCATTTTATTAAAATAGAATTCATACGGAATCGGGGTTTCGCCTGAAACGTGCTTGTTTAAAAATAGACCAATTTCCGGGTAGGTTAATTCTGTAATTTTAGCAAATAATTCGTTGTCTTTAAATGCTTTGTTAGCTCCGTATTCCTTTGATAAATCTTGCATTAAATTTAAGATTCCTCTTTTTCCATTACTACTTTCACGCATTTGAATATCAATACACATAGCAATTAAAGCACCTTTTTGATAAACATTCAAATATTGATCTTTGTACGGTGCATCAAAAACGTTTTTACTCATTTTAGTAAAACTCATGTTATCATTCAATTGGCGAGCTTGCGCAATTTTCCCTGCCATTCTTTCAAAAAAATCATTTTCATCAATTAATCCTTGATTTACTTGGAATAAATTTGCGAAATATTCAGTAACACCTTCATACATCCATAAATGTTCTGACATTTGTGGATTATTGAAATCGAAATCCTGAATTTCGTTAGAATGAACCGTTAATGGCGTAACAATATGAAAAAATTCGTGTGAAACGACATCTTTTAATTGTTCTTGTAACATTTCTAAATTCATTGCTTCTGGCATTACTACCGTAGTTGATGTTGGATGTTCTAACGCGCCGAATCCTTTAGCATCGTTAGTTTTCATATCAGATAAATACAATAAAATTGCATATTTTTTCGTCGCATTTATGGGCCCTAAGAAACGTTTTTGAGCTTTCATCATCGTTTCCATGTTTGGTGTAATCTGTTTTGCCGTATATTTTCCGGTTGGCGAATAAACACTAATAATGATTTCCATATCATCTACCATAAATGAAGTGAAATCAGGTTTTGAATACATAATTGGCATTTCAACTAAGCTAGCATATTTAGGCATAATAAAAACATCAGAAGTATCGCTTTTATCGGCATCTGTCATTGCAGAAACGCCTAATAAATTAGCCGGATGTTTCACCGTTAATTTGTATGGTGTAGCTTCTTTTCCTTTGAAATAACCTATAAATCCGTGTGTGTTTAATACGAAATTTACGCCTTCATTGATATTTGTTCCTGCAGGAGAAAATACGTCTTCGCTTTCGCCAAACCCGGCACCAGTTTCAGTATCAAATGTATCATTTACTAAATAAGTAACTTTGGTTAGTTTTTTAGCATCATAAATAACATACGTATTTTCATCAGTTTTTGCTATTTTTAAATTTCCTCCTTTACTGTCAAAAGCTTTTACATTTTCAACAAAACGCCCATAATTATCCTCAGAATAGGTTCCAGGAACTGTTTTTGGGATGTGAAATGTCGCTGTTTCTGATGTAAAAGAAGGCGTAAGAATAGTTACGACTACTTTATCCTCTTTTACATTAATTAAATCGATTGTTACATCAACATCTTTTATTACAGTTGCAACTGCATTTTGAGTTGAATTACAACTCCACAAAATCCCCGCTACCGCAAGGGAAAGAATTATTTTTCTCATTATATATAAATTGAATTAATTATTAGTAGAAAAATAGAACTGTTTGTTACAGTCAAATTTTAGCGACTACAATAATTCGATTTGGAATCATATTGAAAGCGTCCTTTTTGGAGTTAAAAATTTGAATAAAAAAATAACTCTTGCGAAACAAGAGTTATTTTTTTATTCAAATTTATCTTTAAAGTAATATTTGCTATCTAAATCATCGTCTTCCAATTTGCTGTACTTGATGGGTTTGGGTTTGGGTTTACTCGAAATTGCTTTTTTCTTCCAAATTTCAAATTCTTTTTCGGATAATCGTTTGTACATTAAGTCAGTAATGTCGTGCTCGGTTAATCCAAACTCATTTTTCAATACTTCAAAAGGTTTTTTTTCCTTTTGCGCCATAACTACAACTCGTTCAATTGTTTGGTTGTCTAATTCTGAAATTTTCTTGTTTTTCATCAGATGAATTCTATTTCTTTTTTTTAAAGGTTTTATGCATCAATATTACAGAAAAAATTGCTTCAAAAAACATTTTTATTGTTTTTTTTCAATATTTTAAAAAAACGAATTATAATTGGTTTTTTTTAAAAAATTATTATAAAATTGTTCTAAACGTTAAATTTATGCGACTTTTTTTAGGTTTTGTAGCTTTAGGAATTTGGTGCTTGTAATGGATTTGACTGCCTTCTTTCATCACTATTAAGCTTCCATGGTTTAAATTTAATGCTATTTTTTGATTTTTATCGCTTAGGTGTTTTATTTGAAAGATACGATCTTCACCAAAACTAACGGATGCGATTATGGGATTTTTCCCTAATTCTTTTTCATTATCAGCGTGCCATCCGTTGCTGTCTTTTTCGTTTCTGTATAGGTTGGCTAAGACTGTTGTGAAATTTTGATTTATAGATTTTTCTACTTCGTTTTTAATGTGCATTATTGTATGATTCCATGGATTTGGATGCATTGTTATGCCTGAATAGGAGTATGGTTTTCCTTCGTTTCCAAATAGACACGTTAATCGAGGTTGGAATATTTTCTTGCCAAATAACGTAATTTCATCATGTTGCCAAGGCGTTTCGGTTTTTAATTTTTCAAATAAGAAATCGGCTTCTTTTTTCGAAAAAAAATTGGGATAAAATTCAAAAACGGCATCCGATAAGGGGAGCGTTATTTTTTCTTTGGGGAATAAATTAAGCATAAAAAAAGCGATGTTATACACCGCTAATTTACTACTTTTATTTCTTTTTAAGATTGATATTCATGATGACTATCGCTAAAATGATTAAGACAATTCCAAACCATTGAATAAATAGCACCGGTTCTTTTAAAAGCACATAAGCCATCATTACAGATACTGGTAATTCTAAAGATGAAACGATGCTTCCCAGCCCAATTCCGGTTTGAGGAAACCCTGCATTTAATAACATCGGTGGAATAATTGTACCAAAAAGCGCTAATATAATTCCCCATTTAGCGAAAATTTCGAAATTAAACGGTGTAACTTGTGTGATCATTCCAAACGTAAAAACGATTACCGCACCGCCCAAAAGCATGTACAAACTTCGTTGTGCCGATGAAATTTCTAAAGCAACTTTGTTCGCAGTGAACATGGTTGTCGTAAAGGAAGTTGCTGCAAGCAAACCAAACATTAGCCCTAATGGCCAGTTGTTGGTTGTGTCATTAAAGTTGATTTCAAAGATGTTGATGGCTAAAGCAGTTCCAATCAAGACAATAATTACTGAAATTATTTTTTGTTGTGAAGGCGCTTTTTTATCTAAAAACCATTCTAATAAGACGCCCATCCAAACGGTTTGCATTAACATGACAATTCCGATAGATACGGGAATGTATTTTACGGCTAAATAATAAAATAAACTCGTCATTCCTAGCGAAGTCCCGGCCAACATCAATTGAAAAATGTTTTTTGAACTGGCCTTAAGAGCCGTATTTTTATTTTTTATTTTCTGGAATAAATTAATTAGTAAAATTCCAATGATTCCATAGATGAATTGCGAAGTCGTTACTTCAGCTGTGGTGAATTCTTCTTGATAAGCTAGTTTTACAAAAGTGGCTAACATTCCGTAGCTGGTGGCGCCCAATGCTACTAAAAATACACCTTTGAAGATATTATTGTTTGACATAATCTAAATTTTTAAGGGGCGCAAATATAGGGAATTTGATTGGAATTAGTGCAATGGTTGGGAATAGGTTTTTTTGAAGTTTTGTTTCGAAGTCGGGAGACTTCGAAGAGCGATGTTTTTTTGTAAGTTTTGTTTCGAAGTCGGGAGGCTTCGAAGAGCGACGTTTTTTTGAAGTTTTGATTCGAAGTCAGGAGACTTCGAAGAGCGACTTCGAAGAGCGACTTCGAAGAGCGTTTAATTGCATACTGATTTTGATAAAAAAAACCTGCAAGTTTGCACTCACAGGTTTCTAAAAATCTAAGATCTAATGATCCGAAAAGTTATTTTATACTTTCAAAACTACGTTTAACAAAAGCTGTTAATTCTTCCCCTTTTAGTAAACCTTGTGAAAGTTTTGCTAAATCCAACGCTTGTTTTACCAATTTGGTTTTCGCTTCTTCGTTTTCGGTTGCCAATATTGTAGTTGCAATTTCTGAATTTGTATTGACAACTAAGTTATACATATCGGGGAAATTGCCCATGCCAAACATTCCGCCGCCCCCGCCAGAAGCACTCATTTCCTTCATTCTTCTCATAAATTCAGGTTGAGTGATCATAAAAGGAGCTGCTTTGCTGTCTAAGTTTTCTAGCTGAACCGTATACTTTTCTTTTGGGACTAACGCTTCTAAAACCGTTTTTAATTTTTCTTTTTCTTCGTCTGATAATTTTGAACTCGTTTCTTCCTCCTTCTGAATTAACTTGTCAATAAAATCGGCATCGACACGAGCAAAAGTTAAGTTTTCATTATCCGATTCTAATTTCTGTACTAAATGTGAAATAATTGGAGAATCTAATAAAATTACTTGATAACCTTTTTCTTTTGCTATTTCAATATAACTGTGTTGTGCCTCTTTGTTAGACGCATATAAAACTACTAATTTTCCGTCTTTATCGGTTTGATTAGGAGCCAATGTTTCTTTTAATTCGGCTAACGTATAATATTTATTATCGGTTGTTGGATATAATACAAAATCCCCTGATTTTTCATAGAATTTTGGTTCTGATAGCATTCCATATTCCAAAACGATTTTGATGTCATTCCATTTCTTTTCGAAATCTTCGCGATTTTCGTTTATTAATGCTTTTAATTTATCAGCTACTTTTCTAGTGATGTAATTTGAAATTTTCTTTACATTTCCATCCGCTTGCAAATAGGAACGCGATACGTTTAATGGAATATCAGGAGAATCAATTACTCCTTTAAGCATTCCTAAAAATTCAGGAACAATTCCTTCTACATTATCCGTTACATATACTTGATTTTGATACAATTGGATTTTGTCTTTTTGCATTTGTAAATCAGCCGTTATTTTCGGGAAATATAAAATTCCTGTCAAATTAAATGGATAATCTACATTTAGGTGAATGTTGAAAAGCGGTTCTTCAAATTGCATTGGATACAATTCGTGGTAGAACGTTTTATAATCTTCATCCTTTAAATCTACTGGAAGTTTGGTCCAAGCTGGATTTGGATTGTTGATAATATTATCAACTTCTACAAATTCTGTTTTATAGTCTTCGGGTGCATCTTCTGGTTTTGGTAGTGCTTCTTTTTTCGTTCCAAATTTAATTGGAATCGGCATAAATTTATTATATTTTGTTAACAATTCCTTGATTCTACTTTCTTCTAAAAATTCTAGTGAATCTTCAGCAATGTGTAAAATTACTTCTGAACCTCTATCTGTTTTGTCGCTAGGAATTAATGTAAATTCCGGACTTCCGTCGCATGTCCAGTGCGCTGCTGGTTCGTCTTTGTATGATTTTGTTATGATTTCTACTTTCGAAGCCACCATAAACGCTGAATAGAAACCTAATCCAAAATGACCAATTACACCAGAATCTTTGGCAGAATCTTTGTATTTTTCTAAGAACTCTTCTGCTCCTGAAAATGCAATTTGGTTGATGTATTTTTCTACTTCTTCTGCAGACATTCCCAAACCTTGATCAATAATGTGCAGTTTTTTGCCTTCTTTGTCAATTTTAACTTCGATTACTGGATTGCCATAAACTGCATCGGTTTCGCCAATAGTTGTTAAATGTTTTAATTTTAAAGTAGCGTCTGTTGCGTTGGAAACTAATTCACGTAGAAAAATTTCGTGGTCGCTATACAAGAACTTTTTAATTAAAGGGAAGATGTTTTCTACAGAAACGTTAATTTTTCCTGATGCCATATTTTTAAATTTAAATTAAACAATTTGAATATTCTTAACTTCAAAATAGAGACCAAACTATATTAGATGACAAATTGACATAAGTAAAAACCCTAATTCACAGAAGTGAGTTAGGGTTTTTAAAAAAAGATTATTTTTTTTAATAATTTCTTATTTGGTATATAATTCCTCCCGTAACGTTATAGGTAATTCCTGTAAATGAGTTTGGCTTATTCTCGTATGCAAGACTTCCATCAAAATTATAGTGTTGTGAAATATTAAAAACTAAAGCGGTATCAAGTGCAAAATATAATCCCTTTGCAATTTTAAAACGAGGAGTTAATCCTAAAATGACATTCATAGCATTATCATTTCCTCCGTTTTTATTAAAAGGTTTAATTGTTGAAATCCCTGCGCCAGCATGTGCAATTAGATTAAAAGTTTTATCCGAATTTATTCTGTCTATTGCAGTAGAAATATTTAAAGTTCCTTGCAAAGAAATTCTAGATACATTAATGCCACTTTTTCCAAGGACCACATCGTTTACTCTAAATTTATCCGAACCAAAATCTAATTTAATACCGTAAACTTCATCAAAATCGTAAGAAACTCCAGCGCCAAAATGGGTGAACTCATTGCTACTTGGTTCAAAAACACCCGATAATCCATAATTTGCTTCAATACTATATTGTCCGTTAGAAGTATTCGTGTACAATAATGTTGTAATGAATAGTGCGAAAAATACTGATCTTTTTATCATTAGTAAGTTCTATTTTTTGTTTGTAAGTGCAAGATATATTTTTTTAATTAATTTTTAAATAAAAAGACTAACATTTCGCAGCTTATTGTCTGATATTCTTTTAAGTGTCTAATTGTATGGATTAAAGTTCTCTATTTAACCCTTCAAATAATGTTAAATTATAACATTTATATTTATTATTACAACATTCACATCTAGCTTAAAATTTACATTCTTTAGTAGTATATTTGTACTTAAATTAGTAACTAATTAAATGAATACTATGAAAAAAATAATTTTAGTTGTCTTAGTGATTTTTGCAGTGGGTTGCAAATCTAAGGAGAAAGTGGTTGGTACTAAATTAGACCGATCAACTGAAATCGCAATCAAAGGGAATTGGGTTTTGTCGTCAGTTGCTTATGAAGGTTCTGAATACATTAAAGTGACATCGTTTAACATAGCAGATTCAAAATGTTTTGAAGGAAGTGATTGGAGTTTTGTTGCGAACAACAACAAAGGTAAAATGGCTTTAAACAGTGCAAATTGTTCTACTTATGGAAGTGATATCACTTGGTATATTAATAAAGAAGGAAATTTCGTAATGAAGTTTTTAACTGAAGGCGTGAAAGCGAAACATAACACTTCAGGATATATTTTGAATGTAAATGTGCAGTCAAAAGAACAGTTTCAGCTAGTTGATAAAATAAACGTGGGTAATAAAATGGTCGATGTTGTTTACCAATTCAATAAAAAATAGTTTAACAAAATAATTTAATAGAAGCAATATGAAAAAGATAGCAATTTATTTAGTAGCGATAATTTTTACTTCAAGTTCAATCTTAACTGGTTGTCAAGCGGTTAAAAATACAAATAAAACACAAAGAGGTGCCGCTATAGGTGCTGTCGGCGGTGGTATTTTAGGTGCTGTTCTTGGGAATAATTTAGGTAAAGGTGGCAATGGCGCTTTAGGAGCAGTTTTAGGAACAGTAGTTGGTGGAGTTGCTGGTGGTGTAATTGGAAACAAGATGGACAAACAAGCTCGTGAGATAAAAGAAGCTTTGCCAGGTGCAGAAGTAGAAAGAGTAGGAGAAGGTATCCGTTTAGTTTTGGGTGAAAATTCTGTAAATTTTGATTTTAACAAAGCTAATTTAACGTCGAAAGCAAAACAAAATTTAGATAAATTGGTTCCAGTTTTGAAAAGTTACGCAGATACAGATATAAAAATTTATGGTTTTACAGATAGTAAAGGTGCAGATGATTATAATCTAAATTTATCGACCCAAAGAGCAGCAGCAGTTAAAAATTATTTAGCGACAAAAGGATTAGTTACTGGAAGATTCTCTGTTGTAGGATTAGGTGAAGCTGAACCACTTGCTACAAATGATACAGAAGCAGGAAGAGCTCAAAACAGAAGAGTTGAGTTTGCTATTGTTGCCAATGAAAAAATGGTTCAAGATGCAGAAAAAGAAGCAGGGAAATAAATAGCTTTTCGTTATAGATTTGATATAAGTAATGTTACAACTACAAAACATAAATTTCTGCTATCAAGAAAAGAAAATTATTGAAAACCTCAATTTTTCTTTGGAGAAGTCGAAACATTTAGCAATAATTGGTGAAAGTGGTTGCGGAAAAAGTACTTTGTTAAAGCTTATTTATGGTTTGTATGACTTAAATGAAGGGCATATCTTTTGGAACGATATTGAGGTTTTAGGACCAAAATACAATTTAGTTCCAGGTATGCCCTTTATTAAATATTTGGCACAAGATTTTGATTTAATGCCATTTATAACAGTTGCAGAAAATGTTGGTAAATATCTTTCTAACTTTTTCCCAAAAGCAAAACAGGAAAGAATTGAAGAATTACTTGCGCTAGTTGAAATGACAGAATATGCCAACGTAAAAGCCAAATTGCTTAGCGGTGGGCAAATGCAAAGAGTAGCTTTAGCCAGAGTTTTAGCTTTAGAACCTGAGATTTTATTGCTAGACGAACCTTTTAGTCATATTGATAATTTTAGAAAAAATAGCCTTCGTAGAAATTTGTTTGCTTATTTGAAGAAGCAAAATATTACTTGCATCGTTGCCACACACGACAGTACTGATGTTTTAGCTTTTGCAGATGAAGTTTTAATTGTAAGACACGGCGCCGTAATCGAAAGCGGTTCACCTAAAGTGATTTATAGTCATCCTAAAAATAAATACATTGCTTCTCTTTTTGGTGATGTAAATGAATTTGTTTTTGAAGGGAAATTAAACTTAATTTATCCGCATCAATTTAAAGTTGTGGAAACGTCGGATTTAAAAGTTAGGCTCTTGAATTCTTATTTCAGAGGGAGTCATTATTTAATGGAAGCTGAATTTGAAAATCAAAAGGTATTTTTCGAAAGTGAACATCAAATACCAATTGGAAGTTTAATTTGTCTTAAAATAAAATAGCCCTTTAGTGTTGAAACTAAAGGGCTATTTCTTTCTAAGGTGTCATTCTTAATTTTTAAGATATTTTTCTAAGAATTGATCTTGTTCCCAAAGTAAATGTAAGATATTATCTTTCGCCGCATAACCGTGCGATTCTTTAGGCAAAATTACCATTCTAACTGGTGCGCCTAAATTCTTCAACGCCTGGAAATAACGCTCCGTCTGAAGTGTAAAAGTTCCTGGGTTGTTGTCCGCTTCACCGTGTGTTAATAACAGTGGTGTTTTCATTTTGTCTGCATTCATAAAAGGCGACATAGTGTTGTAAATTCCTGGAACATCCCAATAATTACGTTGCTCACTTTGGAACCCGAAGGGAGTCAATGTTCTGTTATAGGCGCCACTTCTTGCAATTCCACACGCAAATAAATTAGAATGTGTCAATAAGTTTGCCGTCATAAATGCACCATAAGAATGTCCTCCTACAGCTACTTTTTTACGATTAATAAAACCTAATTGGTCTACCGCATCAATCGCAGCTTCCGCATTAGCGACTAATTGCGGAATAAAAGTATCATTTGGTTCCGTGGTTCCTTCCCCAATTATAGGGAAAGCAGCATCGTCTAAAACAGCATAACCTTTGGTTACCCAGTAAATAAAGGATCCATAGCTTGGAAATGTAAATTCATTAGAATTTTTGTCGCTTTGTCCGGCAGAATTTCTGTCTTTATATTCCGCAGGATATGCCCAAATTAATAGGGGTAATTTTTTATCTTTTTTCACTCGATCATATCCTTCGGGTAAATATAAAGTTCCTGAAAGTTCAACACCGTCGTTACGTTTGTATTTTATTACTTCTTTGTAAACATTTTTTAAACTCTCAAACGGATTTTTGAAATCGGTAATTTGTGTTAGTTTGTTTTTAGATTTAATGTTTCTAAAGAAGTAATTTGGATATTCATTTTTAGATTGAATCATCACCAAAACTTCTCCTTTTTTGATGTCTTCAATTGATAGTAAATCTTCTTTTTTATCCTTCATTTTAGAAGTATATAAGCGATTTTTTTTAGACGTGTTCAAATCCATCTCATCAATAAACGGGAATTGACCTTCTTTGGTAAATCCAGAACCTATTAAATAGGCTTTGTTATTTTCTACTGCAATTGCATAACGACCATATTGATTTTTTTTCATTTCAAAATTTCCAGGATCTGAATAAATATCTTGTGAATTTCTATCTTCAATAATTTTTGGCGCAATTGCTAAATTTGAAGGATTAAATAAATAAGATTTGGTATTTCTAGTATCATACCAAGAATCCGATACAATAGCGATATTTTCGTTTGCCCACATAATTCCGGCATAACGTTGTTGCGTTTTTACTAAACTTGTTGGACTAGCAGAAAAAGGCGCTTCCCACAAAAATACTTCATCTCTAAAAGCTACTTTTTTTGATTGATCACCTTCATCTAAAGCCGCTACAAAATATAAAGTTGCTGGTTTGTCAGCTCTCCATCCCATACTTCTTTTTCCTGTTCGTACAGAAGAAAATCCTTTTGGCATAATTTCAGTTAACGGCACTTCGTTTACTACTTTTACTTCTTTTCCATTTAAATCGTATACTACAGATTTTTGAGGAAAACGGCTTAGCGGAACGATGTATGAATAAGGTTTTTGAATTGTAGTAATCATCAAATAATTTCCATCTGGTGAAAAACTCTCACCCGCATAAATGTCTGCTGATTTGAATAATTTTGACATTCCATCAATCGAAACTTGATGCAATTCGGAAGTCACCATCACATCAAAATTAGCTTCATCTGATTTGTTTTTTAATAAATCTTGATACGTTCTGTTTTGTGATTTTGAACCATCACTTACGGATACTATTGGGCCTTTTGGTAGGTCTGTTTTTTGATTAATCAAGGCAGGACGATTAGCAGGTAAAATTTTTACCAATAGCGTTTCATTATCCTTCATCCAACTATATGGACTTCCTAAATTTGCATTCAAATTATCAGCTGTAATCTTTTTTGCTGAAAAGTTTGCTATATCAATAATCCATAATTCCACACCTTTTAAGGTAGTGTTTGTAAAAGCGATTTTCTTTTCGTTTGGCGACCAAGAAACATTTGTAATTAATGCATTAGTCGGTAAACCTATAACTTGAACGGGTTCTTTATCTTTAATTTTTCTAATTTTTAAATTATTGATATAGGTTACCGTGCTAGAAATATTAGTAATTGGATTAATACGTAGACCACCTAAACGCATTTCATCTTGACTCAAGTCTTCTAATGTTTTGTAGGTATTTCGGTAGCTTAATAGCATAAATTCTTTTTTAGAATCCATGCTAACCGATGGCGCTCTCTCGAAATCGGCTAAAGCTAATATTTCCGATGATGGCTTTTGATAGGTTACGTTTTCTTGTGCGAAAGAAAAGCCTCCGAATAACAAAAGAATTAGAAATGTTTGTTTTTTGATCATAAGTTATAGTTCATAAAATTAAAGCAACTAAATTACATTTAATATCGTCATCCAAAAAATGCTTTAGTGTTAATTATTTCGTAAAATAAACCAAGTTAGAACATAGTGATAGTAATACAATTCATCTCTTAGGCTGTTTTTTATAATTTAAAATGATAATTGTCAGGCGATGCTTTTTTAGTGTATTGTACTTTTGCTCTTCAAAAAATAAAATAACAAAAATGAAAAACTTAACCTATTTCGTTGCATTTTTATTGCTTTCCACTTTTGTTCTATCTTCCTTTTCTAAAAAGGAGTATACAGCATACGAAAATCGCGTTTTCTTTCAAGATCTTACCAATGGCAAAATTCAATATGAAAGACATTGCCTAATGTGTCATAAAGAAAATGGGGAAGGAGCGGCCAAGAGTTTTCCACCCTTAGCAAAATCAGATTATTTAAACGCTGATCCTGAACGAGCGATTCGTATAGTGCTATATGGTTTGTATGAACCAATCGTTGTAAACGGCAAACCTTATGAAAATTATATGATTCCTCATAAAGATTTATCAGACAAAGATATCGCAGATATCTTAACTTATGTATATGGAAGTTGGGGAAATAATAAAACCAAAATCACACCCGAAATGGTTAAAAAACAACGCACAAAAAAGTAATTATTTGTGCGATTATTGCATAGTGTTAAAGTGCTACTTTTTTAACAAATTAATAATTAAATGCTAATTTTTAAAAAATTAGCCTCTTAAATTATTAATTTGTTATTTTTGTACACAGAATTTAATAAATTGACAGTATGTACCATTCAAAAATAACAGGATTAGGGTATTATGTTCCTGATAATATAGTTACCAACGATCATTTGGCTGAAATTATGGAAACAAATGACGAGTGGATTCAGGAACGTACCGGAATTCAAGAACGCCGTCACATAATTAGAGGTGAAGACACAACGACTTCAATGGGCGTTAAAGCGGCAGAAATTGCCATTGAGCGTTCTGGAGTTGCGAAAGATGATATCGATTTTATCATTTTTGCCACGTTGAGCCCCGATTATTATTTTCCAGGTCCAGGCGTTTTAGTACAACGCGATTTAGGTTTAAGAACTGTTGGTGCTTTAGACGTTCGTAATCAATGTTCGGGATTTGTCTATGCGATTTCGATTGCCGATCAATACATCAAAACCGGAATGTATAAAAACATTCTAGTAATTGGTTCCGAAGTGCATTCTACAGGACTAGATATGACAACGCGTGGAAGAGGCGTTTCAGTAATTTTTGGTGATGGAGCAGGAGCAGCAGTGCTTTCAAGAGAAGAAGATTTGTCAAAAGGAATTTTATCTACTCATTTACATTCAGAAGGGCAACACGCAGAAGAATTGTCATTAATCGCACCCGGAATGGGAAAACGTTGGGTAACCGACATCATTGCAGATAATGATCCAAACGATGAAAGTTATTTCCCTTATATGAACGGCCAATTTGTGTTTAAAAACGCAGTAGTTCGTTTCAGCGAAGTAATAAATGAAGGGTTGAAAGCTAATAATTTAGAAGTTTCAGACATCAATATGTTGGTGCCGCATCAGGCAAATTTGAGAATATCGCAATTCATCCAAAGCAAATTTAAATTAACGGATGACCAAGTATACAACAACATTCAAAAATACGGTAACACCACAGCCGCCTCTATTCCAATTGCTTTAACCGAAACTTGGGAACAAGGCAAAATCAAATCGGGCGATTTAGTAGTTTTAGCTGCTTTCGGCTCGGGATTTACTTGGGGAAGTGTTATCATCAGATGGTAAAACAAATTTAGAATTTAGAAGTCTCAATTTAGAAATAAAACAGAAAAGCGTCCTGAAATTAATCAGAGCGCTTTTTTTTTGGAGCTATTTCCAGCTGTCCATTCTATCTTTTTTTAGAACGAACAGGTTTTTGAAACCTGTTCGTTCTAAAAAAAGGATGCCATTCCCATCTGGGCTAGGGCTGTAGTTTTCAATACTAATTTAGTAGTCAATTGCTGTTTAATTACTTTACCATTTGAATTTCCTCAGACCAAGTAGTTCCACTAATATCGGTTAAAATTACTTTGTGAGTTCCTTCCGGTAAATTCGCTAATTTTTCATCGGTAATCGTTAAAACAGCTTTTGCACCTAACGGAATAATTAAACTATGTTTTCCGCTTTTTATTTTCGCCACATAACGATTTGCAATGTTTTCAACAGGAAAAGTAGCTAATTCGTTTTGATCTAATGCTAAAATCGTGTTGTCTTTGCTGTCCACTACTTTAATTCCGATTAAGAACGAACCGTAAACATCGGCGCCTTCTACTCTAAAAATCTGAAAGGACAGTTGGTCATTTGTTAGTTTCGCATCGCTAATTTCAACCTTTGGTTTCACGGATTTATTATGTAATGTTCCCCAAACGCCACCGTGAAAATGTTGGTTGGTAAACAAAGTCAATGCTAAAATCGCTATGGCACCACCAAAAACAACCTTATGTAAAACGTTGAATTCTATTGGTAAAATCCCAGAACCAAACCAATTGAATAGTTTATGTTTAGTGATTTTAGCATTTCTCTTTTGTAATAAATAATCGATAGAATACTTACCACTTCCAGATAAAAACATTGTAAATCCTCCGGCAACTCCTAATACTCCAATTTGCCATTCGTCCAAACAAGTCGTTCCAATCCAGCCCGAACCTAACAAGATTCCCATAGCCAAACTGAAAACTCCAATATTCATTAAACGCGTGAAGAACCCGAACATTAGTAACAAACCTACAATTCCTTCAACGATTGTGAAAACTGCCATTGCCCACCAAAGTGCTTCCGGATTACTGACCAAATATTCGATCATCGGACCAATTCCTAAAGCATTTGGTAAAAAGTGATTGAATTTTTCACCAATATAACCCGCAGCTTCCGGATCCAATTTATTTTCTAAAATTAAACGACGCCAAAACGCTGAGAAATAGGTCCATCCAACAACTAAACGTAAAGTCAATGTAAAAAGTCCAGCCAAATGATAAGACTGCAATAAGTTTTTATTTTGCATTTTTTAATATTTTATAAGTAAAAGATAATTTGTTTTTAAACGATTTGAGTAGCGTTTAAATCAAATATTTTCAATCTTTTATATAAAATATAGTAAGGCGGTGTCCAGTTGGAGCCTTTATTAATTAGAAGAAATTTTGGATTTTGATTTTCTGAAGTACTAAAAAAAGCAACTGTTTTTACAACAGGAATTTTAATTTCGGCTTGCTTTTTAGTGGAAGAAGCGTTTTGTTTTTCAGAAGTATTTTGCCAAATCGCACAGAAACTACTTTGTGAAGCCGTAGTCTTAAGTGGATTTAACGGTTTTGTAGTCGCTAAACCTAATGAAGTTTCTAATTGATTTCGAACCGAACAAGGTGCCACCAATAACAACAACGCCAATAAAGGAATGGCGAATGATTTTATTTTATGGAATGCTGTTTTGTTCATTTTTTCAGAAATACTTCCGTTTTTAATTGAAGTTGTAATTATTTTTTCAAAACTATCAAATAGAAGTAAGGATACCAAATTAATTATGAAACTTTAAGATTTCATTACCAATTGTATCAAATAAATAGTTATTCTCCGATTCTATTTTTCAAATCCATCCTCGAATGCAGAATTCTGATTATTTTGATTTCGTTGGAGTTAACAATGCTATAAAAAATAATATGAAGATTTGATTTATAACCACAAATACTGTTATCTATTTCGGGATAACTTTTTCCATTTCTCTGGTTTTAGCTAGTTCTTGACAACTTTTAAGTAATTGAAAATAATAGTGGTCAGCTTGCTTTTCCGACCACACCTCATAAGTATAATTTCAGATTTCGGATAAATCAGCGATGGCTTTATTGGTTAAGAAGTATTTAGCCATTCTTTAATTTGTTGGCTTTTAACAATTGAAGATGTTTATTCGCATCAAAATGTTGCGATACACCACTTTCAATACCCTCGTTTATTGCGTTTTTTAAGACAATTATTCTGCTTTCTTCTATTTCTAACAAACGTAAGCCAGCACGAATTACTTCGCTCGCATTTTTAAATCTGCCTTTGGAAACGCTTTCGTCTACAAAATTTTCAAAATAATCACCCAATGATACTGATGTATTTCGTCCCATAATTTTATTATTTACAGTAAAGTTACCAAAATTTGGTAATTATTCAAAAGCTTAAATTGTTTTTTTGATGTTTGTTAACTTTTCAATAGCAACTGCTCAATAATTTGATTGCAAATAATTGTTGCAATTTCCTTCTTCTGATAAAACTCGTGATTTTCGTTTGGGAAGAGATTTTCTTTTAAATCGAGGTTATCGAACCAGTTATCATCTGGTTTAAATTTGTCATTTTCTCCGAAATATAAGGTAATCATTGCGGATGGTTTTTGCGTTTCATAGCGCAAGCGGGTTGAAGAAATGGCGATCAAGTTTTCAATTTTTAAACCCGAATTTGTCGCTTTCCATCCAATAAGTCCACCAATACTAAAACCTAAAATAGTTACAGTTTGTGTTTCTTCTTGCGATAACTTTTCAACAGCTATTTCAATGCCACCGTTTACAAATTGCTGGTGCAAGTTTTCTTCCGAATATATGGTTTTATCAACGTTTCCCAATTCACAACAGTCGTAATATTTTAACTCGAAACGTTCTTTTAAGATGTCTGTATAAAAACAAACCCAATCCGATTTTTCTTTTCCCCACAAATCGGAAAGCAATAAAAGTCTCGGTTTTTTGTTGGCATTCATAACAACATAATTAGTCTTGTTTTTCGTCTTTCTCTAACTTTTCGATTAATGTAGCTTTCACTATAGTAAAAGCATAATCTTTAGCTTCGGCATAAGAAACACCATATTTACGATCGATATTTTGCATTTCGGACGGAAAAGAAGCCAATAATTTATCGTAATAACTGTCTAATATTTCGGTTGAAGGCATTTCGAAATTTACACGCAATTGAAATCTTCTCATTAGAGCTGTGTCAATTACTTCCGGATGATTCGTGGCACAAATTAGCAGAGCATTTTTTGGATAATAATCCATCATTTGAATGATCGTATTCACCAATCTTCTCATTTCGCCTACATCTTTATCATCGCTTCCTCTAGATTTTCCAATTTGATCAAATTCATCTAAAAAAAGTACGGCTTTTTCTCTTCCGGCTTTATCAAAAACTTGTTTTAGATTTTGAGAAGTTTCGCCAATTCTAGAACTTACCACATTGCTTAAATTCAGAATTACAATGGGTTTCCCAATAGCATTTGCAATAGCTTTTGCCGTAGTAGTTTTTCCACAACCCGAATTTCCTTGCAACAGTATTTTGTTGTTTACGGGCAGTCCAAATTGGGTCAGTTGATCTACATATTTGTGTTCCTTAATAAGCTGTTGAATGCTTTTTTGATTGTGTTCGTTCAGGAAAACGTCAGCTAAAGAAACAATTTCCTTGTCGTTAATGATTAAATTATATAGCTCCA
Organism: Flavobacterium psychraquaticum; assembly: GCF_034497725.1. Lineage (NCBI taxonomy): Bacteria > Pseudomonadati > Bacteroidota > Flavobacteriia > Flavobacteriales > Flavobacteriaceae > Flavobacterium > Flavobacterium psychraquaticum. The sequence continues at coordinate 5,723 of NZ_JAXKVR010000019.1, read as the reverse complement.
TTAATGTAGTTGTGTAATTTTGCACGAATTTAAGCAATAAACCTGAATTAATGCTTTAATTTTCTGTTACGACTAATACAAGCCATTTTATTATTTAGCTTTTTTATAGGCTTCACGAATGTCGCCATCAACTAATAATAGTTCATCATTAGTTAGTTTTTCAATCGTTTGCACAATCGTATCCGTCGAAGTAGTTTTATTACCAATGCTTTCCACAATGAAAGTGATTTTATTGTCTTTTACAGACCAACTTTTATAGAGAAGCGTCTCCATATTATCCGATTTTGCGGTTCCATCTTCAAATAACGTAAAATGCAAAGCGGATGGTGAAGTATCTTTCCAAGAGCCAACTAATAATTGTTCAGCAGCGGTTGGTTTTTCTAATTCTACTGTTTCTTCGTCAATTTCAATGCTTTTGTGCTCATCTTTACAAGCGTTTAAGACCAATAGTGCTAGGGTTAAAAATGAAATTTGAAGTAATTTGGATTTAATATTTAGGTTTTTCATTTGTTGTTTTTTGATAAATAACATTTTTAAATAAGTTCGAATGTAATGTCAAACTGCTATTTTATTGATTCTCCCTTTTTTCTTTTCTTTTTAAGGTGAAATAATTCCATATTCCCATAAATACTCCAAAAAATACAATTTGAAATATTATTTTCTTAGGATTAAGAGCTAGTCCTTCAAAATAATCGAATGCTCCCATAATTAAAGCAAACATTACACCAGAAATTAGTCCAGAAAGAATTGCTGATTTAGTTAGTTTATTCATATTTTTATTATTGTACTGTTACCTATTATTTGTCAAAAGTAAGCGATTTTAAAGCATTTGCCAACATAAAATAGTTTTAAAAAACACATCTGATTCAGATTTTGTATCTTTGGGCTAAATAAAAAATAATCATAAAACATAATTTAAAAAATGGTAAACAATTATTTGAAAGTGAATTTCGTATCCTTCGAAAATAAAGAAAAAGTTCCTGCAAATGCTGATATTCTTGAGTTAATTGTAAAAAAAGAACAACTAAGTGGTTTTGGTTTCCAGAAATCTACAGGTGAAAGCATTGAGAAAGCGTTTGCGAAAAATCAAACTAAGGTCGTTTTAACACACGGGGAACAACGCAATTTTTTCATAAGTACGCCAAAAATTGAATTGGAAACCCTTCGTTTAGCAGGAGCTTCACTATTTGCTTCTTTAAAGAAAGAAGAAGTATTTAGTTCAGTAATTAACGGATTAGCAGCACTTTCTAAAAAAGAGCGCTATGCTTTTTTAGAGGGGTTGTATTTAAGTAGTTATGATTTCAACAAATATAAAAAGGATAAAAACGAAGATATCTACACAATTTATATTGCTTCAAAAGATTTTTCTGCACAACAATTGTCGGAATTACAGACTTTGGTGGAAGTTGTTTCGATGACTAAGTCATTAGTGAATGAGCCTTTAAATTATTTAGATGCTTTGAAGTTTTCAGAATTGGCAACGGAAGCGGGAAAAAAATATGGTTTTGAAACGGAAATTTTACACAAAGAAAAAATCCAAGAATTAAAAATGGGCGGACTTCTAAGTGTGAATTTAGGATCGGATACACCTCCAACATTTAATGTTTTTCATTACAAACCAGCAAACGCTATTAATAAAAAACCATTAGTTTTAGTAGGAAAGGGCGTAATGTTTGATACGGGAGGTTATTCTTTAAAAGTAGGAGGTTCAATGCCAGGAATGAAATCGGATATGGCTGGTGGAGCTGCAGTTGTAGGATTACTTGCGGCAGTTGCTGGTAATAATTTACCTTATCATATTATTGGGTTAGTTCCGGCAACCGATAATAAAATTGCATCAAATGCTCTAGTGGTGGATGATGTAATTACGATGATGGATGGCACAACAGTGGAAGTTTTAAATACAGATGCTGAAGGACGTTTGGTTTTAGGTGATGCGTTAACGTATGCGAAACAATTTGATCCAGAATTAGTGATTGACATTGCAACTCTTACAGGAGCTTCAGCGGCAATAACGGGAGCTTTTGGAATAGCAATGGCTGGAAATGCGGATGAAGCTATTGCAGATTTGAAAAATGCTGGTGAAGTAGTTTACGAAAGATTATTACAAATGCCTTTATGGAATGAATTTGCAGATTTATTGAAATCGGATATTGCAGATTTGAAAAATATCGGCGGACCAACAGGAGGAGTGAGTACTTCGTCTAAATTCTTGGAACATTTTACCGCTTATCCTTGGGTGCATTTAGACATTGCTGGAGCAGCATTTATAAGTGATTCAAAAGGATACAAACAAAGCGGTGGAACGGGAGTTTCCATTCGTTTGATTTATGAATTTATTAAAAATAAGTGTTCTTAATAATTTTAGAAATTATTTTAATATAGAATAGCCTCTTTTTTAGAGGCTTTTTATTTGATTGTTGTTTATGTAAAATTTAATACAATAGGCTTTTCTTCGAAGCTTTTTTCCAACCGGCTTGATTTTCGTAGTCTACAAAGAAGATTTTTATATCGGCTTGGTTTTCATATTCCACGAAAAATATTTTTTTCTTAGTTTGATTTGGATACTTTGTAAAAAACCATTTACCATCATTTGTTCCTGCCTGATTTTCATATTTTACTTTAAAAACTTTTAAATCAGCTTGGTTTTCATATTTTACAACAAATACTTTTACATCAGCTTGATTGGCATAATCAACAGAATATACTTTTTGAGCAGTAGCGTAGCTAAAAGTTAAAAAAAGTGTTGTAATTATAAAGAATTGTTTCATTCCTTTGCTTTTCGATCTTAATTAATTGTTATAACTATTTGTTGTTATTTCTTCGTTATTTAAAACTTTTTTTACATTAAAGATGTAAATGAAGTAGTAATCAATTTTATTATTTAAAATATTTTATATTTTCTCCGTTATAGTAACCTATTCCGTCATTTTTAGTGAGAAATATCATTTCTTTTTCACTAATAAATTCAAACTTAGTAACTAATAAATCGATACAATAGCTCCTTGTATTTTGTGTTTTACAAGTTAATTTAGGACTTAAATATAGTTTTTTTATAAAAGTACAATCCGAATTTTTTAGGATAGAGAAACCTTTCGTACTGAAAAAATAAAGTTGATTGTTGAATTTATTGTATGTTGGTAAAATGTTGAAATTACCGTTTCCACTTTCGTTCCATTTATCACGACACAGTTTTGCAACCAATGCTTTAAACAATGGAATGCGAATAGAACACGTTAGTAAATTAATGGACCACAATGATATCAGTACAACGCAGATATATGCAAAAATCATCAGCGAAGAATTAGACAAAGCAGTTGATGATTATATTTATTAAAAAACAACGAAGGTAAATTAGAGTAAATTTTACTTCCAAAAACACATACGAAGGTAAGTTTTACGCTTTTTTACTCTCGAAAACCATTTTGAAGGTAATTTTTTACTATTTTTACTCTCCAAAACAAAACGAAGGTAAATAATTCTAAAATTGACTTTCATAAACACAAAGAGTATGAATGCAAATTATAATCCAGAAAAACCGTATAACGAACTACCGTTACTGCCACCAAATACCGATTTAGAATCTAAAGTAATTTTAAAAAAACTAATTACTTCCAGTAGAGCTTTATCCGAACTAAAAGGTGCGATAACCAATTTGCCCAACCCAACGCTGTTTATTGATACCATCAATTTACAAGAAGCACAAGCCAGTTCAGCAATAGAAAACATCCTTACAACCCACGACGAATTGTTTATGGCTTCCATAGCCGAAAAAAAATACGACAATCCAGCGACTAAAGAAGTAATGCATTACAAAGACGCTTTATGGTTTGGATTTCAAGAAATCGAAAAACGACCATTCTTAACGACCAATTTGTTTATCAAATTAGCACAAATCATAAAAGAAAACACAGCTTCAATAAGAAATGCACCAGGAACACAATTAAAAAATCCAGCTACAGGCACTACAATTTATACTCCACCAGAAGGAGAAAATGCCATACTTGAAAAACTAAAAAACCTAGAAGACTTCATTCATGCAGAAGATGAAATAGATCCATTAGTAAAAATGGCAATCATTCATTACCAATTTGAAGCTATACATCCATTTTTTGATGGGAATGGTAGAACCGGACGTATCATTTTATTATTGTATTTAAAAATTGCAGGACTATTAGATTTACCAGCTTTGTATATGAGTAATTACATCATTGAAAACAAAGCTGCTTACTACAACAATTTACGAAAAGTTACTGAAGAGGGAAATTGGGAAGATTGGATTCTGTACATGTTAGATATGGTCGAAGAAACAGCATTAAAAGGCAGAACACAAATCACAGCAATTGAAAATTTAATGAATATAATGGCAGCTGAAATTCAAGAAAAATTGCCAAAAGTATATTCAAAAGATTTAATAGAAGCACTATTCAGATTACCCTATACAAAAAGACAACAATTAGAAGCAGAAGGAATAGCATCACTAAAAACCATTGGAAATTATCTAATAGCTTTAGAAGGAAACGGATTCTTAAAAAGTGAAACCGTTGGAAAAGAAAAAATCTACATAAATTACCGTTTAGTAGAAATTTTGAAACAGTAAAAAGAAGCAAAATAAGACCAAAAACAAATGTTAAAATGCAAACAATAATTTGCATTGCTTTGCGTTATTTTCTTGTTAAATAATTTAAAGTCATTCCATTAGCGAATTGTTGATAAATTAATTTAAAGTCCTTTCTTGAAGGATTTTTTTTTAGTTTTAAATTAGCAAAATAGAATAATCATTATTTAATAAAAATCTAGTGGATTGGTAATTGCGTGAGATTTTAAACAATAAATTAGAACAGAGTAAGCGATAAATAAGGAAATTGAAATACTAAAAACGAACCACTAATACCAGTCAAAATACTTGAAAGCGAACCTACCTAACATTAAAACAGTACCGTTTAAGGAATACGTTACGACTACAAAAGAGCAGTCTAAAAATCAATTATTAGACATTATAATTGAAGAAGAAGTTAATGTAGAAAACTATTGTTCTGCTTTATTAAATAAAGTTTTTGACTTACCACAATCTAAATTACCTCGATTTATAAACTATCAGACAGACCTTGTACAAGATGATCTAAAATGGTTAAATAAATTTGAAAAACTATTAGCTTTAAATGAAAGCCTATTCCTTTCAGCAACGTGTTTAAGTCGTTTCAATAAAATGCATCATTACATTGAAAAGAAAAGAGACGAAGTGCAATCTATGAGAGTACAAGCAGCTAAAAAAGCAACTCCAAAAAGGCTAATAAATGCAGAAGCTGGAGACAGACATTTTTCATTCCATGAAACAAAAAAGTATGTAGATTGTACGTCTTCAAACTAAATTGGACTTTTGCTAAGAGAGTATTTAGTTAATAATTCAAAGATAAAAGATTTTTTTGATTTGTTGTTAATTTTGATTTTTGGTACTCATTTCTTCGGTTTAAAATTGTAATTTTCTTTAGTTTTTCTCTTTCTTTTAAAATCAATTCACCTCTCCCAAAATAGACATCTGCAGGAGTTAAGTTGTTTAATGATTCATGATAGCGTTCATTGTTATACCCATATACAAATTTTTCTAAAGCAGCTTCTAATTCTTCTGGAGCGAAGTAATTATCAAGTTTCACAACATTTTTCATGGTTCTGTGATAGCGTTCAATTTTTCCTTGTGTTTGCGGATGATTGGGTCTGCCATG
>NZ_JAXKVR010000018.1:0-42333 GCF_034497725.1 Flavobacterium psychraquaticum | reverse complement strand
CTTCCTTGGGGGCTAGGGGGCTTGGGGGACTTTCTTCGCAAGGCTTCCCTTCATCGAAAAAACACTCCCTACATCGATTAAACCACAAAATCCCTTTCCCAATTAAAATTAATGAGTACTTTTGTTATTCATTAAAACCGCAATGCTCAACGAACTCATTACGTCTAAAACCCGCCTGCAGCTGCTTGTGAAATTCTTCATTAGTGCCGCGAATTCAGGGTATTTGCGTGGTTTGGCTTTGGAAATGAGTGAAAATACGAACGCCATTCGTAAGGAATTAAATCATTTAAGTGAGGCCGGTTACATCCTACGGGATGCGGCCGAAACCAAAATCATGTACCGTGCGAATATCCATCATCCGTTATTTGCTACCCTACAACAATTGGTGCGCAAGCATTTGGGCATTGATCAAATCATCACGCAAGTGCTTGATCGTATGGGTGCTGTGTCTAAAATATATCTAATTGGCGATTATGCACAAGGTATTGATTCGGGCACCATCAAAGTGGTGGTAGAAGGTGAAGATGTGAATCAGGCGTATTTGGAGCAATTGGCCCCGAAAATACAACAAGAAATTAAAAAAGAAGTACAGTTTACGGTTACGACTGATTTTATCGGGGAGGGTTTGTTGATTTTTGAAGAGTGAGAAGCGAGGAGTGTAGCGATGCCGTTTTAAAACCTCATAAAGAAAAATGTCTACTTGGAATTGTACTCCCGCAAGCGAGACAAGCAATCGAGGGGACTTTAGGGGTGTAGCAATATTGATTTAAAAATAAAAATATGAATAAAATAGCAATTATCGGATTAGGATATGTAGGCTTACCCTTAGCACGCCTTTTCGCTACAAAATATCCAGTAGTAGGATTTGATATTAATGAAGCACGAATTGCGGCTTTGCGTGGGGGTACGGACAGTACGCTAGAAATTTCAGATGAAGTTTTGCAAGCTGTGTTGGTTTCTGACTTTGTCAGTTCGAGCGGAGTCGAGAATCCCACTGGTTTGTTGTGCTCTTCTAATTTAGAAGCTATTGCAGACTGCACCACTTATATTGTTACCGTGCCTACGCCCGTAGACAAAAACAACCGTCCCGATTTAACACCTTTGTACAAAGCGAGTGAAACGGTGGGTAAGGTATTGAAAAAAGGAGACCTCGTTATCTATGAGTCTACGGTTTATCCGGGGGTTACGGAGGAAGAATGTGTACCGGTTTTGGAACGCGTTTCGGGTTTGACCTTTAACGTCGATTTCTTTGCAGGCTATTCGCCCGAGCGTATCAATCCGGGAGATAAAGAACATACGGTAGAAAAAATATTGAAAGTTACGGCGGGTTCTACGCCAGAAATCGGCCAGCGTGTCGATGCCTTATATAAAAGTGTGATTTCGGCCGGAACGTATTTGGCGCCTACGATTAAAGTGGCGGAAGCGGCGAAAGTAATTGAAAATTCTCAGCGCGATATTAACATTGCGTTTGTGAACGAATTGGCTAAGATTTTTAACTTGTTAGACATCAATACCCACGATGTGTTGGAAGCGGCAGGAACCAAATGGAACTTTTTACCCTTCAAACCGGGATTAGTGGGCGGTCATTGCATTGGAGTGGATCCATATTATTTGGCGCAAAAAGCCCAAGAAAAAGGCTATCATCCTGAGATTATCTTGGCCGGTCGTCGTTTGAACGACAGCATGGGCGACTATGTGGCGTCGCAAGTGGTGAAATGCATGATTAAAAAAGGCGTGGCGGTAAACGGTGCAAACTTATTGATGCTGGGCATCACCTTCAAAGAAAACTGTCCCGATGTGCGCAACACCAAGATCGTAGATGTGGTAGCGGCTTTGGCAGACTACGGCATTCAAGTAACGATTTTCGACCCTTGGGCAAATCCCGCAGAAGTGATGCATGAATATAAACTGAACTGTGTGACAACTATACCGAAGCAATCGTTTGATGCGGTAGTGTTGGGCGTAGCACACCAAGAATTCTTAGCACTAGACTTACCAAACTTGCTGAAAGAAAACAGTGTGTTGTATGATGTGAAAGGGGTTTTGAAAGGAAATGTGGATGGGAAATTGTAATTTAACTGTTATGAAAAAAAATTTAATTGTATTTGGAACAAGACCTGAAGCCATAAAAATGGCTCCTTTGGTAAAAGAGTTTTTAAAAGATAAAAATAACTTCGATACTCGTGTTTGCGTAACAGCGCAACACAGGGAAATGCTAGATCAAGTTTTAGATTTTTTTGAAATAACACCTGATTATGATTTGGATTTAATGAAACCCAATCAGAATTTATATACTCTTACAACAGATATTATTTTAGGTTTAAAACCAATTTTAGATGATTTTAAACCAGATTTTGTATATGTGCATGGAGATACAACAACAACAATGGCTGCGAGTATTTCTGCATTTTATGCTGGTGCAAAAGTTTGTCATGTAGAAGCTGGTTTAAGAACTCATAATAAATATTCTCCGTTCCCAGAAGAAATTAATAGACAAGTAACAGGTAGGATAGCGGATATTCATTTCGCACCAACTATAACTTCTAAAGAAAATTTACTTTTAGAAAATATTTCTGACTCTTCAATATTAATTACTGGAAATACAGTAATTGATGCACTTTTACAAAGTTCAGATAAAGTTAGTAAAATTCAAAATGGAGAAATTGAATTCTTAAAAGAAACTTTAGATTTTACTAAAAAAATAATATTAGTTACTGGCCATAGAAGAGAAAATCACGGTGAAGGATTCATTAATATTTGTGCTGCCCTTAAAGAAATTGCAGTTACAAATCCTGAGGTTCAAATTATTTATCCGGTACATTTGAATCCTAATGTTAAGAAACCCGTTTATGAAATTTTAGGTGGTGTGTCAAATATTAAACTTATAGATCCCTTGGCTTATCCTGCATTTGTATGGTTAATGAATAAATCTTACATAATCATAACTGATAGTGGTGGTGTGCAAGAAGAAGCTCCAAGTTTAGGAAAGCCCGTGCTTGTTATGAGAGATACTACGGAAAGACCTGAGGCAGTTGAAGCGGGAACCGTTATTTTGGTGGGTACTGATAAAGAGAAAATAGTTTCAGAATGTTTAAATTTATTAAACGATTCGGATAAATATCAAGACATGAGTGCTTTGCACAATCCTTATGGAGATGGAAAAGCTTGTGAAAGAATAGTAGATTTTATAAAATATTTTGAATGCTAAAGCAAAGCTTTATATTAATATTTGGTAAAATAGTAGCCGCTGCATTAGGTTTAGTGTCAGGTATATTTTTAGCCAGAATATTAGGGCCCGAGAAATTAGGACAATATCAGATATTTATTTCTACACAAACAGTTCTAATAACAGCAGTAACTTTGGGTATTGGTAACTCATCAATTTATTTTATAAATAAGAATAAAATTACTGAAAAAGCTGTTGTCTCCTCATTTCTGAAAATTTTTATAATTTTAGCAATTATAAGCTGTATTGTATTTTACATAATTGTTTATAATAGCACGGATTATTTTGGCAAGATAGAAAAGGGAGGGTTTATTCTATTTTTATTAGGAACCGCTTCACTAATTATTATATCGATATTAAGGCCTATATTATTTGTAAGAAAAAAAGTTTTACAAATAACATGGATAAATTTATTACCGTCAATATTTCTTATAATTGGTGTTATTGGCTTAGTAATTGTTCAAAAACTAAGTGTTTTTAATGTTTTGTCTATTTGGGGTATAGGTAACTTTATTGCCTTGATTTTCTCGCTTTTATATCACAAACATAATATTTCTTTTAATGAAAAAATAAAGTTAAAAAACATATTGGATGTTAGTTTTTACGGAATTAAATTATCAGCATCTAATTTATTATTTATATTAATAAGTAATACTTCTATTTTTTTTATTAATAAAATTTCAGTAGGTGGCTTCGCAGACGTAGGATTATATTCAAGAGCTATTGCAATTAGTTCAATTGTTTATATGATTCCTACTGCAGTAGGACCTTTATTATTTTCGAGATGGTCCGCAAACTTGGATAAAAAAGAGTACAAAAATGAAATTCAAAAAACATTACGAGTTTTCAATACGCTTTCGATTGTTGTCATAATAATTGGAATAATCTTTAGCAATAATATCCTACAAATCTTGTACGGAATTGAATTTATAAGTGCTCATAATACTTTAATAATTTTATTATTATCGTTGATGTTTCAAGTTAGAAGTGAAGTGTTTAATAACTATTTAGCATCACAAGGAAAGGCTATGCTAACGATGTACTCATTATTAATTACATTTTTTTTTATCATTGTTGGAAATATGATTTTAATACCAATTTATGGGATTAGTGGAGCAGCAATAGCAGTACTGATTAGCTCAATTGTAAATTCATTAATATTATATTTGTTTGTTAATAAAGAAATTAAGATCGGTTTTATTAATAGTCTTTTCATAAATAAAGAAGATTTGAATTATTTAGTTAAAAAAATAAAATTATGAATGTAGGAATTGTTTCAACATGGTTTGAAAGAGGAGCCGCGTATGTTTCTAAAACATTTGAAGATGTTTTGTCTCAAGACGATGAAATAAAGATATTTATATATGCAAGAGGAGGAGAGGAGTATGCGAAACAAGATTCTAAATGGGACAAAGAAAATGTCTATTGGGGTAAGATTAGAATTTGTCCTTTTTCTAGTACGGTAATCGAAAAATCTGATTTTCTTAAATGGATAAACAAATATGAAATAGAACTTATAATATTTAATGAACAGCATTGGTTCCAACCTTTGTTGTGGTGCAAAGAATTAGGCATAAGAACAGTTGCTTACATTGATTATTACACGGAAGAAACTATACCGTTGTTCGATATTTATGATAGTTTAATTTGTAATACCAAAAGACACCTCTCAGCTTTCGAAAGACATAATAATGCAATATATTTACCTTGGGGAACACAAGTTAATGTCTTTAAACAAACTGATACAAATTTAGTTAATAAAGATTATGTGACTTTTTTTCATTCTTGTGGTTGGGATACATATAGGAAAGGCACAGATTTATTACTAGAAGCTTATGACAAGACTGCTAACTTTTCAAAATTAGTAATTCATACACAAAATGAAATTACAAACCCTAATTTATTACAAATAATAGAAAGATTAAAATTAAAAAATAAAATCGATATAATTACAAAAACAGTGCATGCTCCCGGATTGTTTTTCAAGGGAGATATTTATGTTTATCCTTCACGATTAGAGGGAATAGGACTAACAATAGCTGAAGCTATTTCATCAGGACTAGGTGTTGTTGTTCCAAATAATGCACCTATGAATGAATTTGCATTTGAAAGTAATTCACAATTGATAAATATCAATCGACTATATGCTAGATTAGATGGTTATTACTGGCCAAAGTGTGAAGTTGACATAGACCACTTAGCAAAAATATTAGATGAATTAGCAGAAAACAAATCAAAAGTTTCCGAAATGAAAATAGCATCTCGGAAGATTGCCGAAGAAAAATTAGACGTTAATAAAAATTTTGCTAATCTAAGTATTTTGCTCAAAAAAGTTAAATTTAATGAAGCTAGTAAAGATTTAATTCAACTTATTAATGATTATGATAACAAAGGATTCAAAAGGTTCGGTAAATATTATTTAAGATTTTATCCAATTTTTAATACGATAAGAAATTACACTAAAAAATGATTTATAAAGTATTAGTCGGAAATGAACATGGCGGAGCTGCAGCATCTTCTAAAGCTATATTAGATAATTTTATTGGGAAAGATAATTTCAAAGTTTTGTTTTTATGTAATAGTAGGTTTTCTAAATTATTTAAAAACAAAAGCGTCATCAGTTTAAATTCTTTTGAACCACCCATAATAGGTTCAAGTAATTTTGTTTTAAAAGCAATACAAAACATAAAGTTTGTTGTTTGGATTATAATTACAACTTATATTTTAACTATGTCCATAAGAAAACATAAAGTGAAAGTTATACATACAACAAATAACCATGCATTATTAATATGTTTACTTTGCAAATTATTAAATCCTAAACTATATATTATATCTCATTGGAGATGTGTGGGTTTAGCTAGTTCAAATCAATATCAGTTTCTCTTAAAAAAAATAGATAAAGTAATCTGTATTAGCTTAGTTGTTAAATCATCGCTACCTATGGATTTACAATTAAAAAGTACTGTAATTTATAATGGCGTAGATGTGCATTCTATTTATAAAGAAAATATTAAAAATAAAAGTAAGTTGTCACATTTATTGAATCTAAACGAGGGTAATATTTTATTAGGTACAATAGGTTCTTTTACACCTATAAAATGTCATGATTTAATTATAAATTGTTTTATCGAAAACAAGTTAGATAGTAACATAAAAGTAGTTCTTATTGGCTCCTGTCCAAATCAAGATAGTGTTAGGTATTTAAAATATCTTAAAAACAAAGTTTCAAATAATGATTTGCAAGATCAAATTTATTTTTTAGAAGATCATAATATCTATCCTCCAAAAAATTATATTGCTAATTTGGATTTGTTTATTGGAGCCACTTGGAATAATGGATTAGGAGAAGGGTTTGGTTTAATTTATGTGGAGTCTATGGCCGCAAAAGTTCCAGTATTAGCAATTGATGTTGGAGCAGCAGGAGAAATCATAAAAGATGGAGTTAGCGGATATTTGATTTCTTCAAATTCTACGAACGAACTATTTAGTAAAATTAATAAAATTGATTTTAACAGAATTAGCGATATAAAAAATAATGCGTTTGATGCGGCTTTGAATAAGTTTGATATTAGTTGTACATTGTTAAAATTAACTGAGTTATATGAAGAGTACGCCATCACTAATTAAAATTATATACTTTTTCCTATTCCCTCTTTTGTTAGCTTATCCTAACAAATTATTTGAAGGAACATACATTAATTATATATATATATTCGTCTGTTTTGGATTAAGCTTATTCTTAAATAGAAATAAAAGTTTCCAATCTAATAAAATAATTTCTTTTTTTTGGTGGCTATTTTTATTAGTTTTGGTTGCAAATGTTTTTTCTTCTGTCTTATCTTATAATATTGATATTTCCGATTACATTGCGTCTACATTGAGATACCTATCTTTTTTTATATTGACATTATTCTTGTTTATTAGTACAAAAAGCAAACATGATTTCTTATTTTGGATTAAATCTTTTTTACTTGGATTTTCTTTAAGTTTAATTATTATTGTATTAGACTCTTATAAAATAGGATTTATTGAACCTACTTTCAAAATTACTACATTTGAATCTCAAGAAACTTTAGATATTTATTTTAGAGCGTATGGAGCTTATTTGTCTCCTATTTCGGCTGGTGTTTTTTTGTTGAATACATTTGTAATCGTAAACACAACAATGCTTTATATTAATTTTAAGAGATGGACATCAACGTTCTTATACTGTATTTTATTTTTAATAATTATATGTATATTTATGACAGCTAGTCGAACAGCACTTTTAGGTCTCTTCATTTATCTGTTATTAATAGCTCTTAAATCTAAAAATAGAATTAAGATTTTAATTATATTTTTAATAGCAGGTGTTTTTATCTATTACTCGGGTATCATAGATGTTTATCTAGATAATATTCTATTAAGAAATGAAAGAGAGTCTGAAATTAGCAATAATTTGTTAGAAGGATCAGGTAGAATTGATACTTTTTTTAATTCTTTAAAACTATATTTAGACTGGCGTACATTATTTTTTGGAGTGGGGCCTTCAGAGTATTCAGAAGGAGATGATTTATACTCATTTGCTCATAATGGTTTTCTTTCTTTAATTCTCTGTTATGGACTTTTAGGTGTAATATGTTTCCTTAACTTGTTATCTTTTATTTATAGCAAAATTGCTACAAATACAGTTTCAAAAAAAATTTTTATAGATTATATTTCCGTTAACGCTGTATGTTTTATTACTTCTGATGGTCCAGTTACATATTTTTGGATAGTTAATTTCATCGTGTTCTTGTTTTTTATATATAAGTTTAACTATATTAAAGATGTTAATGTGAATTTTAGATAATTATTATTATCCAGCAAAAAGAAGCTAATTTTGCGGGTAATTTACAGTTGTATTTATGGTAGAATGTTTGAAATTAAAAAAAATCGCAAGTTTTCAAAATGCTACATAAGCAAAGGGGTACGGTCTAATAAAAAAATGTTAATACCATTACTTTAAATAAGAAATTAAAAATTAAATTTTAAAATGAAACTATTTTTTATAACTGATGCACGCTTTTATCAAACACCAGATGGCAATATCTATTCAGGTGAGTTTTCATTCTCAGATATTTTATGGAGAAGATATAAACAGCAATTTTTTGAAATTTATGTATTAGCTAGACTGTTTTATGTAGAAGATTTTGTAAAAGAAGAAAACAAAATTACAGAGGTTACAATTCTACCGATTGAAGCTTTCGAATCCTCGACAAGTTTTTTAACTCTTCGCAATAAAATAAAAAATGTAATTAGTTTATATTTTAATGAACATCAGCCTCATGCAGTAATAATTCGTGGAGCTGGATCAATAGGGTATCTAGCTTCCAGATATTGTATTGCAATAAATATGTCATATGGAATAGAAGTTATAGGAGACCCTTATGATGTTTTTGCACCAGGTGTGATTAAACATCCACTACGTGCAGTATTGCGTCGATTATTTACTTATTATCAAAAAAAAGCAGTATATAATGCTTCTTCGGTAATTTATGTAACTCAAAATAAATTGCAAACTAGATATCCGTCAAATCCTAAAGCATTTCAAACCTACGCATCAGATGTTGCAATAAATGAAGTAGTTAGAAATGTAAAAAAGATTAATAATTATTACCTTGTAAAGCTAATTAGCGTTGGTTCTTTAGAACAAATGTATAAAGGACCAGATATTCTTTTAAAAGCTGTTAAATTATTAGTTGATAAAAATATAAAAGTTTCTCTTACATGGCTAGGGCATGGTACACATTTACAAGAAATGGCAGCATTAGCAGATAATTTAGATATCGGTAATTATGTAGATTTTAAAGGATCTGTGGATAATGAAACTCTCATAAAAGATTTAGATGAATCAGATATTTTTGTACTAGCTTCAAGAACCGAAGGATTACCTAGGGCAATTGTAGAAGCAATGGCAAGATCATTACCTTGTATAGGGAGTAATGTTGGTGGTATACCAGAATTAGTAAATACAAAATTATTATTTGATGTGGAGAATAGTAAACAATTAGCAGATAAAATTGAATTGTTAATTAGCGATGCTAATTTTTATGAGAAAATGTCTGACTATAGCATAAAGAAAGCTACAAATTTTAGTCCTTCTGTTTTAGATAAAAGAAGAAACAGCTTTTTTGAGTCACTGGTGAAAAATAAAAATTATCGATGAAAATAATCCGCACTGCTACCGTCCCTATGTCTTTAAACTACCTTTTAAAAGGTCAGTTGCATTTTCTGAACCAGCATTTTGAAGTAGTGGCTGTTTCTGGAGACGATAATCATTTGCGTGAAGTAGCAGAAAGAGAACAGGTGCGGGTAGTGCCTTTGAGTATGCAACGTGCAATTCGTCCGTTTCACGATTTGGTTTCTTTATTGCGCTTGTATTGGTTGTTTAAAACAGAGCGTCCTCAAATAGTACATTCCATAACCCCAAAAGCGGGTTTGCTCACCATGGTGGCTGCAAAATATGCCGGCGTTCCGGTGCGCATACATACTTTTACCGGATTGATTTTTCCAACCAAAACGGGCATTCTTAAAAAGCTACTCATTTTTATGGACATGATTTTGTGCAAACACGCGACTCATATTTATCCAGAAGGGAATGGGGTTAAAATGGATTTGATCAACTATAAAATCACCAAGAAACCTTTAAAAGTTATAGCCAACGGAAATGTAAACGGAATTGACCTAGTCTATTTTACCTTAGAGCAAGTCACAACAACACAACAAAACCAATTAAAACAAGACCTGGGAATAGTATCCGAAGATTTTGTCTTTATTTTTGTGGGAAGATTAGTTAGTGATAAAGGAATTAATGAATTGGTGGAAGCTTTTAAAGCAGTAAACCGTTTTGTGCCAAATACAAAATTACTGTTGGTAGGCCCTTTTGAAGCCGAATTAGATCCCTTGTTCCCTGAAACTTTAAAAGAAATTCAAGACAATAAAGCTATACTAAGTGTTGGTTTTCAAAATGACGTGCGCCCTTATTTTGCAATTGCCAATGCATTAGTCTTCCCTAGTTATAGAGAAGGGTTTCCCAATGTAGTAATGCAAGCTGGCGCGATGGGCTTGCCCAGTATTGTCAGCGATATTAATGGGTGTAATGAAATTATAGTGGAAAACCACAACGGAATGATTATTCCCGTTAAAAATACAAAAGCTATCTTTGAAGCGATGAAAGAAATGATTGAAAACAAAACGCTTTACAACGAAATGAAGCAAAATGCAAGAAAAAGAATTGCAGCTAATTATGAACAAAAAGTAGTTTGGAACGCCATTTTAAAGGAATATAAAAGCTTAGAAAAAAATGTATAAATCCTGCTTCAAAAGACTCCTAGATTTCTTTGCGGCCTTAATCGGATTGCTTGTTTTAAGCCCTATTTTTGCAGTAGCGACCGTAGGCTTGTTTTTTGCCAATAATGGAAAACCTTTTTTCTTGCAAACCCGTCCAGGCAAAGACGAGCGACTTTTTCAAATCATCAAGTTCAAAACCATGAACGACAAGAAAGACGCTGACGGGAATTTATTTCCAGACGCAGCACGCTTAACTCCAATAGGAAGCTTTGTGCGAAAAACCTCTTTGGATGAAATTCCACAGTTGCTAAATGTATTGAAGGGCGACATGAGTTTGATAGGGCCCAGGCCATTATTGATACAATACTTACCGTTGTATGATGCGGTTCAAAAAAAACGCCACAACATCCGCCCCGGCATCACCGGTTGGGCACAAGTCAACGGCAGGAACGCTATTAGTTGGGAACAAAAATTTGCGTATGATGTTTGGTATGTAGAAAATTGTAGTTTTGTTTTAGATATAAAAATACTAGTTTTAACGGTGAAAAAAGTATTCAAAAGCGAAGGCATTAGTCAGGAGGGCGAAGTAACAATGGAGGTTTTTAAAGGAAATCAATAAAATAATATAATTTCAAAGGTGTTTTATAGTGGCCTTTGCTCAGATGGGCTATCAAATAAAACCAATTGCAAGACTTTCTAGATTGTTAATATGTTGTATATTTGAATTATAAAGTAGTGTACTTATGAAATGAGCATAATGAGAATGAGATGCAAACCCCGATGAAGATAAGCGAATTACATATGACCGATAAAAAACAATAAATAGCTACATATGAAAGAAGTAGAATTAAACATAGAAAATCTAAAAAAAATACAAAGTAGTGCCGTGCAAAATGCCGTTCGAGAGAACAAGGCTTTGGGCTTAATGTATCGCAAAATTGAGAATAATATGTTAGTCGAAGTAGGTACTGATGGCATTGTAACCGTTATTGGTAAGCCAAAATTCACTATGGTAAAAGTATTGCAAAAAACATTTAAACTGAAAAAAAAGTGAAACGTTTTAGAATGTTTGCCGGACCCAATGGTTCTGGAAAGTCTACCTTAATTGAAGAAATTGACAAACAGTATAACGTGGGGTTTTTTATTAATGCAGATGTAATTCAAAACACTTTTGCCAAACAGCATTTTATTGATTGTGCAGACTTTCTTCCGCTACTCCCCACCCAATCCGATTGGAATAATTTCAAACAAAAAATTCAAGAAGTTGACACTAGGGTTAGTGTTGAGGTACTTTCTACTCTAACAATAAAGGAAGGAATTATGATAGCTGAAACCAATATTGATAGCTATACTTCGGCTATAATTGCCGATTTTTTCAGGAATATTCTTTTATACACTGACGCCTCTTTTTCATTTGAAACCGTTATGTCGTTTCCTGCTAAAGTATCATTTTTAAAAAAGGTAAAAGAGCAAGGATTCAAAACATACCTCTATTTTATTTGTACTAGTGACCCTTTAATAAACAGCAATAGAGTTCAGGTTCGGGTGGAAAAAGGAGGACATGATGTACAAGCGGATAAAATAGAAAGCCGCTACTACAAATCGTTAGCATTGCTTGCAGAAGCTTTTTTAGCTGCTGATAGAGCTTTTGTAATTGACAGTTCAATAGACGAAGAAAGAATGATTTTAGTAGAAAAGAATGGGGATGACATAGAAATATTTAGCAATGAAATTCCACAATGGATTCAAATGTATTTATTAGATAAAATTTAATCCTTTAGTAATAAATAGACTAGGTTTTAAAAGAGGTAAACTATTTCAAACTTTAAAAAAGCAACTTTTTTCAAGAAGGCGAAGTAACGCTAGAAGTTTTTAAAGGATCAAAATAAAAAGAAGCATGGAACAGCAAGTATATATTTTTGGAGCAAGTGGCCACGCCAAAGTGGTGCTGGATGTATTATTTTCCCAAAACATACAAGTAACGGCTGTTTTAGACGATCACCCAAAAGTAACGGAATTGTTACATATTCTTGTTGGACTTCCTTCAAGCTTTTCGCTTTCTCCTAAAAGTACTTTTATCGTTGCCGTTGGTGCAAATGCCATTCGAAAGAAGATTGTAAACAGTCATGATTTTAATTATTTTACAGCAGTTCATGCTCATGCCAGTGTTTCTAGTTTTGCCACTTTAGGCGAAGGAACTGTGGTGATGCCTCAAGCAGTCGTCAATGCGGAAAGTCGAATTGGAAAACATTGCATCTTGAATTCCAGAAGTGTGGTAGAACACGATTGTGTTCTGGAGGACTATGTTCACATTTCGCCCAATGCTTCTTTAGCCGGTAACGTTTCGGTAGGCGAAGGCACACACATTGGTATTGGCGCGAGTGTTATTCAGGGCATAACAATAGGCAAATGGGCTACCATTGGTGCAGGAGCTGTAATTATAAAAGACATACCCGATTATGCGGTTGTTGTAGGGAATCCTGGGAAAATAATCAAGCAACACACCCCATGACTTTAAAACGGCTTTTTGACCTATTCTTAGCAGTAGTTGTTTTACTATTATTTAGCTGGCTTCTTTTGCTAGCCTTAGTTTTTGCGAGTATCGACACCCGATCGGTTGGTTTGTTTCTTCAAAAACGAATAGGAAAAGAAGGTCGCCCTTTTTTAATCTATAAAATCAAAACACTCAACGATAGTAGCCAACAAGTTTCAGCCTTCGGGCGATTGCTACGAAAATCAAAAATCGATGAGTTGCCCCAACTATTCAATATTTTAAACGGAACCATGTCGTTTGTGGGCCCCCGCCCCGATATTCCCGGCTACGCCGATCAACTAACCGGAGCAGCCCAAATTATTTTATCGGTTCAACCAGGCGTTACGGGTTTGGCCTCCCTAAAATACCGCAACGAAGAGCAACTCTTAGCTGTACAAGAAAATCCACTACACTACAACGATACGGTCATTTGGCCTGATAAAGTAAGGCTTAATAGTTGGTACGTACACCACCAAAGCTTTTTACTGGATTTGAAAATTTTATTTTATACGTTTTTTCCTTTTCCTTTTGATGCGGATCGGGTGGTGGGGAAGTTGTAGGTTGTGAGTTGTTTGTTGTCAGTTGTCTGTTCGCAAACTACGCAAACAAACTTGTCATCTTGTAAGGATCTCACGCGAACCATTTCCGTAATCTTGTCATTTCCCCCTTTGGGGGTTAGGGGGCTTTTCCGCAATCTTGTCATTTCCCCCTTCGGGGTAAGGGGGCTTTTCCGCAATCTTGTCATTTCCCCCTTCGGGGCTAGGGGGCTTTTCCGCAATCTTGTCATTTCCCCCTTCGGGGGCTAGGGGGCTTTTCCGCAATCTTGTCATTTCCCCCTTCGGGGGTTAGGGGGCTTTTCCGCAATCTTGTTCTGTTCCCCCTTCGGAGGCTAGGGGGCTTTTCCGTAACCTTGTCATTTCCCCCTTCGGGGGCTAGGGGCTTTTGCGCAATCTTGTTCCCCTCTTCTAGAGGGTGCCCGAAGGGCGGGGTGTTCCATGGCAAATTGCACGCTCTCTTAACACCCCCAAAGGCCACTAAAGAGTACACTCCTTCAAATGATTCTTTAGGTTGTTAGGTATTTTAAGATAGTTGTGCTTTTTATTCCATTTTAAATTGCAATCCCCTCTCAACATGCCCAAAGTAAAATAAAGAGTACAATCCTTCAAATTGTTTTTTGTGTTGTCAGGGTTTTGAAGGTGCTTGTTCTTTTTGATAAATTCTAATCGCGGAAACTTTAGCTAGGATTTTTTTTTTAATAATAATCACTTTTACGAAAAATATCCCATAAAACCCGTGGCGAGGAATCCTTACAGGATGACAAGTTGGTGTGAATAGTAGGCGTCATAAGTTGCGAGCGCATTGCTTTCTCTGCACTATTTACTGAACACTCAACACTGAAAACTGACCACTGACCACTGAAAACTGACCACTGAAAACTGACCACTGAAAACTGAACACTGAAAACTGACCACTAATCACCAATCACTTCCAATAAAAATTCGTAATTTTACGGCAAATTAGTAAAGATGTTATCCCTTTTTAAAACAAAACCGAAGTTATTCGAATTAATTCCTGCAGGCTATGTGGACATCCATTCCCACGTGTTGCCCGGCATAGATGATGGTGCGAAAACAGTGCAAGACTCGGAATTTTTGTTGCACAGCATGATGCATCTTGGTTTTTCAAAAGTGATTACAACCCCGCATACTATGGGAAATGTTTGGAACAATACAACAGCTACCATCAATAATGCCTTACAAAAAGTGCAATTGGAAGTAGGAAATGCAGCCCAAACTGCAAATTTACAAGCCGCTTCTGAATATTTCTTAGACGAGCATTTGATGGAATTAGCAGCGCAAGGACCGTTACTAACTTTAAAAGAAAATTATATTTTGGTAGAAATGTCTTATTTGAATGCGCCGCTTCAACTGTATGATTTTTTATTTGAATTGCAATTGAAAGGCTATCAATTAATTTTAGCCCATCCCGAACGCTATTCGTTTTTGCACAACCACAAAAAGGAATATACCAAATTGAAAAAAGCCGGCTGTTTGTTTCAGTTGAATTTACTAGCTATTGTTGGCTATTACGGTAAAGATGTCGCAAATACTGCCGATTATTTGTTAAAAGAAGGACTATACAACTTTGTTGGATCGGACATTCATCACAAATTTCACGTCGAATCTTTTCAAAAGAAAATTATACTTGGCAATCAAAATAGGGTAGAAGAATTGCTAGCGAAGAATCAATTTTTCAAATAAAAAAAGCGATAGCATCTTTTGAAGGGCTATCGCTTTGTTATCGTATCAATTGGTAGCGCTTAACTAATTCGAAACCAGCTTTTAACGCGTTTGTAAAACGAAGATTTTTCTTCTGCGTCTTGGCCATAGCCGTATCCATAGCCATAACCGTATCCGTATCCTTTTTTGGTGTCGGTATCATTAATTAAGATGGACATATTTGGGAGTTTTTTATCCACATACAATTGTTGCGGTAATGTTAACATGTTTTTCTCTAAATAATTGGCTCTAGTGATGTAGACGAAAGCATCCGCTTGCTGCGCAATCAATAAAGTATCGGTCACCAAACTAACAGGGGCTGTATCTACAATTACATAATCAAAATCTTTTTTCACCGCTTCAAAAAGTTCATTTACTTTTTTGCCCATTAGCAATTCGGCAGGATTTGGCGGAATGATTCCAGCAGGTAGTACATAAAAATTCTCGTAACCGTCCATTTTCTTCACATAATCCGTATACGGTTTGTCTGATTTATCGGATAAGAAATTGGTTACTCCTTGCTCAGGCACATCCAAATAATCATCAAGTTTTGGATTACGAATATCCATCCCCATAAGCAGCACACGCTTTTCAGACAAGGCAATAGTGGCTGCTAAATTTACAGATATAAAAGTTTTACCTTCTTTAGGGAAAGTTGAGGTTAAGAAAATCAGCTTCGCACGGCCGTCGGGTACTTCGTTTAAGATAAAGTTTAGATTCGTTCGCACAATCCGCAGGGATTCGGCAGTATTCGTGCGACTGTTCGCCGCCACCACACGCTCCTCACTGTCTGCCGCATGCGGTACATCGCCTACAATAGGAATAGTAGTTGCTTTTTCAATGTCGCCTTTGTGTTTTATTTTGGTATCCAAAAGGAGCAGCAAGTAAATGATTCCCGCAGGAATCAATAGCCCTAAAACAAAAGCACCTAATAAGATTATGTTGCGTTTAGGCGCAATTGGCTGATCGCCTGCAGATGCCGCGTCAATTACTTTAGCATTAGGTTCCGTAACCGCCAAACTGATTGCTGTTTCTTCTCTTTTTTGCAGTAAATAAGAATAAATAGCATCTTTAATGGACTGCTTTCTGAAAATCTCTTTGAATAATTTTTCTTGCGTGGGTACTTTAGCCAGCTTTCCACCTAATAAATTTTGCTGACGGTTTAAATCTCTTTTAACAATGTTTAAATTCGCCAACGACTGGTTTAAATTGGCTTCAATATTTTGTTTGATCGCATTTATTTTTTGATCCAATTGCACAATTACTGCGTTTTTCGGACCGGCACTAACCGCTTGTTTATCACGTTGTAATACCAAGGCGTTGTACTGTTCGATTAGTGGTGAAGCACTACTTTCAGTTGATAAAATAGTAGCGGGTAACAAATCAGCAGTAGTGGCTTTTTTATTATATGCTTTTAGGGTTTCTAAAATATTAATTTGCGTTTCCGTTTCAATGGCCTTTTTTTCAAAAGCACTAGCATTTTCCCTAAATATAGTAGCCTCAGTAGCTAAATCGACTAAGTTGTTTTCCTTTTTAAAAGTCTCGACTTCTGCTGTAGCACCTTCCAATTCTTTTGCAATTAAGTTCAGACGTTCTTCAATAAAACTCGAGGTGTTTTGTGCCACATATTGCTTGTCTTTAATTGCTTCTTGGTTGTAGAGGGCAATTAAAGTATTTAAAATGTCTTCTGATTTTTGAGGCACTGCATCGGTAAGGGAAAGTTCCACGACACTAGTATTTTTTCCTAAGGTGGCAATACCAAGACTTGCTTTATAACCCGCAGCGATATTTTTGATCGGTTTTAACTGAAAGTTTAAATTATAATTTTCACTAGAAGTGCCTTTTGGTGCTTTGGTGACCGTGATGGCGCCAACCTCTTTTAATTTGATTAGTTCATCATAGGAAAAAGTACCTATTTTAACTTCAGTGGCATCAAATAAATCAAATTGTTTGGGGCTAATTTCTTTAATGGAAAAGGTGCCGCCTTTTTGATTTTGATTGGATACTTTGTCTTTTAACCATTGAATTGTAATTGGGGTATTTTTGTAAAGTTCACTGGTTTTTACGGTTCCTTTACTGAAAAAAGCGACATCCAACTGTAAGGCTTCAACGGTTTTTTCCATTAAGGTTCGCGAACGTAAAACTTCTACTTCGTTCTCCACATTGTTTTTCACCCCAGCCATATTCGTGAGCTCTGAAAAGGCAGCTAACTCCGAAGGCATTCCGCCACGACGGTCATCTTTTACCTGAATAATAATACTTGCACTATAATAAGGTGTTGCATATCGAAGGTACAAAAATGCAATTGTTACGGTAGTTAGGACAGCGACAACAAATGCTTTCCAATTTAACAAATAAGGCCACAACAGTTCTTTAATAGTAAAGTTTTCGGTGTTGTCTTGTAGGTTAGCATTCGGATTTTGACTGTTCATTATTATCGAGTAGTTAAAGCTAAAATTGTTATTAGTAGTGAGATAGCCGAAATCCCAACGGTTAAATTGGGTCCCACTACGGAACTGTTGATTTTGGTTTTATTAGGCTCTACATAAATCACATCATTTTGCGCCAAATAGTAGTAAGGCGATGCCGTTAGATTGGGATCCGTGAGGTCTAAGCGATGGGTTTGCGTTTGGCCGTCCCGCTCTCTAATTAGTAAAATGTTTTTTCGTTTGCCAAACACGGATAAATCACCAGCATTTCCAAGCGCTTCTAATATAGTAATGCGTTCGCTGGGCACCTGAATAGCTCCGGGTCTGGTAACTTCTCCTAGAACGGTAACTTTAAAATTTATTATTTTGATGAGCACCGTGGCATCTGCAATGTGTTCTTTTAGGGCGTTTTGCACCTTATTTTGCGCCTCAATTCGGGTTAAACCTCCTACAGCAATACTGCCAATAACGGGAAACACTATTGTCCCTTCTTTACTGATCAAATAAGACAATTGAATTTGCTGGCCAGCACCTGTACCACCATTTGAATTGCCTTGGGCCGTAACTGTTTGCAAGTTATACGGGATCGCAATTTCCGGATTAATAGAGGACACTACGATTAACAAAACATCATCGGGTTGCAGTTTTATTTCATAGTCGGCAGCTTTAGTGGTGGCGGTAGTGCCATTCAAATAAATGAAGTCGGACTTGGAAGCGCAACTGTTCAATACAGCAATGATTACCAGCAAACACGTGAGCAGGATTATTCTTTTCAAGGTCAATTTTTTTTTACAAATATAGTGTTCTTAGCAACAGTGGACAAATTATTTATCTAAATGCGCAAATACAGAATTTAAACTCTTGAATTCCGTAACGATTTGTTTCATAGCTTGTACCATTTCTACGTCTTGTTTTTCCATACGAACTAAGGCGTCAATGCTGGCTAAAACCGATGCATAGTCTTCTTCTCGTTCTTGGGAAATCATGATTTTTTCGTGGTGCGTGGGCAATGTCTTAGAGCAGTCGTTTAGCAATTCTTCGTACAGTTTTTCACCCGGGCGCAAGCCCACAATTTCTATTTTAATTTCCTTATCGGGTTCGTAACCGGCCAGTTGAATCATTTTTTTAGCCAAATCGATAATTTTAACGGGCTTGCCCATATCAAAAATATAAATCTCGCCGCCATTTCCCATTCCTCCCGCTTCGAGCACCAGTTGGCACGCTTCTGGAATGGTCATAAAATAGCGAATAATATCTGGATGTGTAATGGTGATAGGTCCCCCCGCTTCAATTTGTTTTTTAAACAACGGCACCACCGAGCCATTGGAACCCAACACATTTCCAAAACGAGTAGTGATGAATTTGGTTTGGGGTGCAAGTGCTTGGCGGTTTTTACAGTGTAAGGATTGCACATATTTTTCCGCAATGCGTTTGCTTGCGCCCATTACATTACTTGGGTTGACGGCTTTGTCCGTAGAAACCATTACAAACTTTTTTACTTGGTAGTGCAGCGCTAAATCAGCTAAGTTTTTAGTACCCAAGATATTCGTTTGAATCGCCTGCCAAGGATTTTCCTCCATTAAAGGGACGTGTTTGTAAGCGGCTGCATGAAAAACAGCGTCGGGGAGATGGGTTTTAAAAATGCGGTCTAAGACCGTTTTGTTGCGAATATCGGCAATAATATTGAATATTTCGGTGTCTTTTTTCAGGGCGATAATTTCCAAAGATATATCGCATAAAGGAGTTTCTGCTTGGTCAATCAGCAGTATTTTTTTAGGATTGAAAAGGATTACTTGTCGAACAATCTCGCTGCCAATGGAACCTGCGGCTCCTGTGATGACAACTACTTTTCCACACAATTCCGCAGCAACTTTTTGATTGTCTAATACGATGGGTTTACGTTCTAGTAAATCATTAATTTCAAAACTTTTAATTTGCTTGGAAATTTCTTTTTGGTTTTCGTAGTTCTTTACCACGGGAAGCGTGTATACTTTAATATTGTTGACCAAACAATCTTCCACCAAAGCCAATTTTTCTTTTTTCGAAAGCGTCCGTTCGGCAATGATAAATGCTTGTACTTTGTATGCACGTAACACCACAGCGGTCTTTTTAGTGTGGCTTAAAATCGGTAACCCTAAAATACTTTTAGAATTAGTAGCGGTCGATTTGTCCATGAAAGCCACGATTTTAAAGCGGGAGGGGTTCTCTGCTTGAATCGCATTTGCAATAGCAATTGCATGGGAATCGGCACCATAAATTATAGTGGGAATAGCGTCTTTGGATAAAAAGGAAAGCTGCAAACTTTCATAAACAAACTTGACAATGACCCTAAAAAAGAATAAAAAGGCAAACGATATTAAAAAGCTAAGGATTAACCCCGGCATTAAAAATATCTTTTTGTCCCACATCAAAAAACTACCATAATTGATTCCGACCAAAACTACAAAGGCCGAACTGGTAGAAAGAAATAACTTCATGGCGTCAATCGAACTACTGTGTCGGATGATACCCGCATACGTTTTGTAGTAAATAAAAAAACAAATGTTGACAAAAACAATTAAGACATTTCTTTCCAAACTGCTTAAAGTAGTGTGGAAATTAGTATGTAATTGCGTTAATAAAAGGAACGTAATAGCGTTAGCAATTATTAAAATTAAGGCATCGATAAGCACTACAATCCAGCGCGGCAAGTAGTTTAAATTCAGAAAGAGGTGCTTCAAAAAAGAAGGTGGACTGTAGGATTTGTTGCGGCTGTTATTCATAAAAATACGAATGGAATTACTAGTAAACTACTTGAACTATTGTAGGGCAACGTTAATTACTCCTGAAAAAACGAATCAAAACGTCTTTTATGCGGTCTAAATCAGCTGTTGTTAAATTAGATCCCGATGGCAAGCACAGGCCTTTTTCAAATAAATCGGCTGAAACGGTAGTGCCATAATAGGGATATTTTTCGAAAACAGGTTGCAAATGCATCGGTTTCCAGAGGGGGCGCGACTCAATATTTTCCTGTTCTAATGCCAAGCGTAGCGCTTCTCGTTGTTCAAACGAATTTAAGATGATTGCACTTAGCCAATGGTTAGAAAAATAAGCGGCATTAGGCTCTTTAAATACCGTGACGTCTGGATTGTCTTTAAAAAGCGCTTGATAGAAAGCATTCACAGCTCTTCGCTGCGAAACTCGTAAGTCAATTACCTCCATTTGACCACGTCCAATTCCGGCGCAAATGTTACTCATTCGGTAGTTATAACCAATTTCGGAATGTTGGTAATGGGGTGCGTCATCTCGCGATTGCGTGGCCCAAAAAACTGCTTTTTCTTTCTGTTGTGGCGTATTACAAACCAAAGCACCACCACCGGAAGTGGTAATAATTTTATTGCCGTTAAAAGATAAAGCGGCTAGCGGACCAAACGTGCCGCAGTTTTGTCCTTTGAAAGAACTGCCTAACGCTTCTGCACTATCTTCTAAAACAGGAATGTCATATTTTTGGGATACCGCCATTATTTCGGTCACTTGAAAAGGCATACCATATAAGTGTACGGCGATAATTGCTTTTGGTTTTTTACCCTTCGCCATGCGATCAATGATTGCTTCTTCCAAAGCAATTGGACATAAGTTCCAAGTAGCGCTTTCGCTGTCTATAAAGATAGGAGTGGCGCCTACATAGCGAATGGGGTTGGCCGAAGCCGAAAAAGTCATGCTTTGACATAGCACTTCGTCACCTGCTTCAACTCCTAACAAGAGTAGGCCTAAATGCAAAGCCGCGGTACCTGAACTCAAAGCAGCCACATGACGCGATTGCTTTAAATAGTGTGCGATAGATTCTTCTAAACCATTGACATTAGGGCCCAAAGGAGCTACCCAATTGGCATCAAAGGCTTCTTGTACGTATTTTGTTTCATTGCCGCCCATGTGAGGGGACGACAGCCAGATTTTAGGGAGTTGTTGCATTACTTTTAAGTAAAGATTTTAACACCGTAAAAGTAGTTAAAATAACTATAACGAATTGAAATAATCTTTTCAAAGGTTAAAATATCCGATGAAGTGTTTGTTTTGCTTGTTTAGGGGGTTGTGTGTTGTATGCTGTATATTGTATGTTGTAGGTTGTATGTTGTGTGTTGTATGTTGTAAGTTGTATGTTGTGGGTTGTGGGTTGTGGGTTGTGGGTTGTATGTTGTGTGTTGTAGGTTGTGTGTTGTAGGTTGTGTGTTGTGTGTTGTAGGTTGTGTGTTGTAGGTTGTCGGTTGTAAGTTTTATGTTGGCAAACTACTTCGACAATTTTGTAAGTTCCCCTTTGGGGGCTAGGGGGCTTTTCACAATTTTGTCATTTCGAGCGTAGTCGAGAACTTATAGAAACTTCGACTCCGCTCAGTCTGACAAGAAAATCTACCACAATTTTGTTATTTCGAGGACCATTGAGAACTTATAGAGACTTCGACTCCGCTCCCTCTGACACTTTTGTTTACCTAGAATTTTGTCATTTCGAGCGTAGTCGAGAACTTATAGAAACTTCGACTCCGCTAAGTTTGACATTTCTATTTACCTAAAAATTTGTCATATCGAGCGTAGTCGAGAACTTATAGAAACTTCGACTCCGCTAAGTTTGACATTTCTATTTACCTAAAAATTTGTCATATCGAGCGCAGTCGAGAATTTATAAAAACTTCGACTCCGTTCCCTCTGACAAGAAAACCTACCCACAATCTTGTCATTTCGAGCGTAGTCGAGAATTTATGATAGCTTCGACTCCGCTCAGCCTGACACTTTTATTTATCTAGAACTTTGTCACTTCGAGCGCAGTCGAGAACTTCTGATAACTTCGACTCCGCTCAATCTGACACTTTTGTTTACCTAGAATTTTGTCACTTCGAGCGTAGTCGAGAATTTATGATAGCTTCGACTCTGCTCAGCCTGACACTTTTATTTATCTAGAACTTTGTCACTTCGAGCGTAGTCGAGAACTTCTGATAACTTCGACTCCGCTCAGTCTGACAAGAAAATCTACCACAATTTTGTCACTTCGAGCGCAGTCGAGAACTTATAGAAACTTCGACTCCGCTCCCCCTGACACTTTTATTTACCCACAATTTTGTCATTTCGAGCGCAGTCGAGAATTTATGATAGCTTCGACTCCGCTCCCTCTGACACTTTTGTTTACCTAGAATTTTGTCATTTCGAGCGTAGTCGAGAACTTATAGAAACTTCGACTCCGCTCAGTCTGACAAGAAAACTCACCAACAACCTAGAACCAACAACCTAGAACCAACAACCTAGAACCAACAACCTAGAACCTAGAACCTACAACCTACAACATACAACCTAAAACCCACAACCTTCCAACACAACTGGCTTTTTCTCCATTGTTTCCTATATTTGTCAAAAATCAGCAGTAATGAAGTTTGTTTTTATAGGTTTTAGTTTTTTGTGCTTCGCTTTAACGTACGGTCAAAATCGTATTAGCGTGAATGGGACCACATTGGCCGGTTTTCCTGGGGTTGGTTATGAGCGCCTTATAGCATCGCATTACAGTTTTCATGTTGATGCTTTCGGTTCAGCTTTTAACAGCTATCACAACATGCCGCTGAAGTTTTTAAGTATCACACCAGAAATACGTTGGTATGCCAAACGGAAAGGTACGGGATTCTACTTGGGTGCACATATAGGCGGAAGTATCTTTGAACTCCAGAAATACAATTATCAAAACACCAATTTATACCAAAAAGGGTTGGCCTATCAATTGGGCGTAAGCGTGGGCTACGTCTATCCAATTTCGGAAGGTATTGCACTTGAAGCTTTTGTCGGAGGAGGTTCGGTCCAAAGTTTTTATAAAGGCTATGATACCACCACAGGAAATCGGTATGATGGTGCAAAAAAGTTTAATAAAAGTGGCGAATGGCTGCCCTATCGAGGAGGCGTGACCGTGATTTTTTTGTTGTAGTGTGGTGGTTGAGAGTTTGGGGTTTTAGGTTTCAGGTTTCAAGTTTCAAGTTTCAAGTTTCAAGTTTCAGGTTTGAAGTTTCAGGTTTGAAGTTTGAATTGTGTTGGAAACTACAATTCGTTATAAGTTGCGCTCACTTTTACCATTTACTGCCCACTGCCCACTGCCCACTGCTTGCTAAAAACTTTCGATATTTTACTTGTCCACTACTCAAAATAGTGTATTTTTGAGAGCTCAAAGGAAACCCCTATTTTTATGCCCAAAAACGTACACACAGCAACGGATCAAAAACCGATTGCTAGCCAAGAATGGGATGCTGTGATAGAAGCCAAGCACTCACTTTTTGCCATTAACTTTAAGGAATTGTGGCACTACCGTGACTTGCTGGTTTTGTTTGTACGACGCGATTTTGTTACGGTTTACAAACAAACGATTTTAGGCCCGTTGTGGTTTTTTATTCAGCCTATTTTAACCACGATTACGTTCACCATTATCTTTGGTAATGTAGCCCAATTGTCTACCGATGGCGCACCCAAAGTCGTGTTTTATATGGCAGGTATTACCCTTTGGAATTATTTTTCCACGTGTCTAACCGCTGTTTCTGGCGTCTTTAATACCAATGCAGGCATTTTTGGTAAAGTCTATTTTCCGCGATTAATTATGCCGTTGACCATTGTAATCTCCAATTTAATGAAGTTTGGCGTACAGTTTTTACTGTTTCTGTGCTTTGTAAGTTACTTTGTGGTGCAAGAGCAAATTCATCCCAATTTGTGGGTGTTGGCCTTGCCTTTGGTAATTGTATTAATGGCCTTAATTGCCATGGGAATTGGTTTGATATTATCGTCCATGACCACCAAATACAAAGATTTGAATCAGTTGATATCTTTCGGTATGCAATTATTTATGTATGCCACACCCGTAATTTATCCGAGTTCGGCTATACCGCCAGCTTACCAATGGGTTGTAAATTTGAATCCGCTAGTCAGCTTGTTTGATTACATGCGTTTTGCATTTTTAGGAGTAGGATCCTTTACTTTGTCCGATTTTATTTTTCCTACTGTTTTTTCGGTAGTGATTTTGTTTTTTGGTATCTTAGTGTTTAATAAAGTACAGAAAACTTTTATGGACACGGTGTAGTAAGCCTCCCCAGTCCCTCCGAAGAAGGGGAGTAGATTGCGGAAGTAGATTAGGTTGAAGACCGTGTGATTAAAGTTTGATTATAATACTCTTATTCCGTTGGGAATCTTTTAAGAAGTTGTAAATTGTATGTTGTAGATTGTAAGTTGTATGTTCTAGGTTATCAGTTAATTATTAACTAATAGTTTTAAAAAAAATCATCCACAATCTTGTCATTCCGTAAAGAATCTTTTAAGAAGTTGTAAATTGTATGTTGTCGGTTGTATGTTATCCGTTAAGTAGTAACTTAAATGCCTTATATGTTTAAAAAAAATCACCCACAATCTTGTCATTCCGCAAGGAATCTTTTAAGAAGTTGTCGGTTGTTTGTTATCAGTTTAGTATTAACTTAGAGGCTTTAAAATAAAGAGTATTAAAATTCTTACCCGATCATGAAAGTGTGAATTAACGAATTAAATCCGTGTTGCTTTTTTTTAAAATTAATGTAGAACACAGATTGGAAAGATTGAACAGATTTTTAAAATTTCACTTATCTGTAGTGCTTTTTGAAGTTGAACTATAAATAATGAAGTGTCACTTCGAGCGGAGTCGAGAACTTATGATAACTTCGAATCCGCTCAGCCTGACAAAAAGAAGTAAAAAAAATGAGTAAAGTAGTAATAAAAGCAGAAAATATCTCCAAACAATACCGTTTAGGACTCGTAGGAACGGGGACTATCAAAGACGATATGAAACGTTGGTGGTACAACATGCGCGGCAAAGAAGATCCGTTTTTAAAAATTGGAGAAGCCAATGACAGAAGCAGCAAAGGCGAAAGCGATTACGTGTGGAGTTTGCGCGACATCAATTTTGAAATCAATCAAGGCGATTCTGTTGGAATCATTGGGCGTAATGGTGCTGGGAAATCTACTTTATTAAAAATATTGAGTCAGGTAACCCAACCCACTACCGGAAAAATCTATACCAAAGGCCGAATTGCTTCGTTATTAGAAGTAGGAACTGGTTTTCATCCCGAAATGACGGGCCGCGAAAATATCTTTTTGAATGGTGCCATTTTAGGGATGCGCAAGCACGAAATTCAGCGTAAATTGGATGAAATTATTGCCTTTTCAGGCGTAGAACGTTACATCGACACGCCGGTCAAAAGATATTCCTCCGGAATGTACGTACGCTTGGCATTTGCGGTGGCAGCACATTTAGAATCCGAGATTTTAATTGTAGATGAGGTGTTGGCTGTTGGCGATGCGGAATTCCAAAAGAAGTGTTTGGGCAAGATGAATGATGTGAGCAAAGGAGAGGGTAGAACGGTTTTGTTCGTGAGTCATAATATGGCGGCGGTCAGAAGTCTTTGCGAAAAAGGGATTGTACTTGAAAATGGTTTGATAAAATATAATGGAAATACAGAACTAGCTTTAGATTTTTACAATTCACAAAGTGACAGCGCAGCATCTGAAGTTAATTTTGCAAGAAATGAAGCACGAGGTAATGAAAATGCAATTATTAAATCGGTAAAGGTATATTCCGAAAGTGGATCTAATTTTATAGAAGAAGATGTTTTTGTAGAAGTCATATATGAAAACCTACTAATAACGCAAACTTTGAATGTTTCCTTATCAATATTTGATAATAAAGATAATTATTTGGTTGCTTCTCCTAATTTGGATAGAAAAGAGCTTAAAAAAGGAGTCTATAAAAGTGTATGTAAAATCGAAAAGAACACATTTAATAACGGCAAACATTTTTTTACGGTTTTATTAATTGGAAATAATTTTGAACTTATTGCAGAGTTAGATAAAGTTGTTTCCTTAGAATTAATTGAAGAAGGAAGCCGAAGGGGGAGTTTTTATGGTCACTGGAGCGGTTTAGTAAGACCTTACTTTAATTGGAGCAATTCAGAAATTTAATTCTTAGAAATAATTTAAGGACAAGTGCAATGATACTTTATAAACTTAGGAGAAAGGTAAGAAAGAAATTTGAAAGGTTGTTTTTAAAAAAAAGATTTTTTAAAAGCTATCATAAATATGATTTATTAATTTATGACGACATTTTCCCGCATCCTATTTCTGGTTTTAGATATGAAGAATTTAGAATAGTATTAGAAGCGTTTCAGAATTCTAAAATTATTTTAGAGCCGATTTCTTATCCTATTGTTGGTACAACCATTGATTTGCATAAAACGCATGTTGTAGAATTTAAAACAAAATTTCCCTATGCAAAAAATAAACTTGTAAATGCAGAAGGAGCAATAAACGTAAACACTAAATTGTTTTATTGCATTTTTTTAAATAATATTTATGATAATTTAGAATGGTTAGAAAAATATAAAATACCCTTTGTTTTCACACTATATCCGGGTGGTGGATTTCAAGTGGAAGATGATTTAAGTAATCAAAAATTAAAGAGCGTTACTGCCTCACCACAATTTAGAAAAGTGATAGTGACTCAGCTTTATACAAAACAATATTTGATTAAAAATCAATTTTGTGAAATGGATAAAATTGAATATATTTTTGGTGGTGTTGTGCCTCAAGTTTCATTAAATACCAATTTAAAAGCCAAAATAAATTACCCAGAAAAAGATACATTTGATATTGTTTTTTGCGCGGCTAAATATATGCCGAAAGGTTTAGATAAAGGCTATGATGTTTTCATAGAATTAGCACATAGCTTAATTAAAAAATTTGATTTTGTTCGGTTTCATGTGGTTGGAGGTTTTAGCAAAGAAGAAATAGAGGTCAGTTTATTAGATAGCAATATTACATTTTATGGGTATCAAAAGTTTGAAGATTTAGCTGCTATTTATAAAGGAATGGATGTTATCTTATCGCCTAACAAGCCTTTCTTTTTAGGCAAAGGAGCTTTTGATGGTTTTCCATTAGGCACAGTAGTAGAAGCGGTCTTAAATGGAGTAGTCGCGCTAGTCACGGATCAACTGAAACAAAATACCGTCTTTGAAGAAGGAGAAGAAATTATTATAATAAACGATAATGTGGATGCAATTGAAAAAATAATAATAGATTTGATTGAACAACCGAACAAGCTAAAGACTATAGCGGAGCAAGGAAGAAAGAAATTCTTAAAAATTTATTCAAATGAGTACCAAATGAATCCTAGAATACAATTGTTAAGAAATGAAATTGAAGAATAATAATATGATTAACGTAACCAAAACATTTTTTCCTCCTATAGAAGAATATCAAGAACAATTGCAACGCATTTGGAAAAACCAATGGTTAACCAATCGTGGAGCATTGGTAGTAGAATTAGAAGAAAAGTTAAGGAATTACCTTTCGGTGGATCATATTCTAATAACTAATAACGGTACGATTCCGTTACAAATTGCGTTGAAATTATTGGGTAATGGAGGCGAAATCATCACCACACCTTTCAGTTATGTGGCCACCACTGCTGCCATAATATGGGAAAATTGCACACCCGTTTTTGTGGATATTCACCCAGAATACTTAACGATTGATGAAACTAAAATTGAGGCCGCAATTACGAATAAAACAACAGCGATTTTAGCCACCCATGTTTTTGGTAATCCTTGCCATGTGGAAGCTATTGAAGTTATAGCTAAAAAACACAATCTAAAAGTCATCTACGATGCCGCACATGCTTTTGGCGTAACTTATAAAAATGAATCTATTTTTAATTTTGGCAATGTCAGTACGTGCAGCTTTCATGCTACCAAGTTATTCCACACCGGCGAAGGCGGTGCTTTGTTTGCGAAGGATGCCGATTTACAACACCAATTATTTTACAGTCACAATTTCGGACACAACGGTCCCGAAGCTTTTCACGGTTTAGGTATCAATGCTAAAATATCGGAACTGCAAGCGGCTATGGGATTAACGGTTTTGCCGTATATGGAAACTATTTTGGAAAGCCGAAAAAATGTAGTGGCATATTACAACCAGCACCTGAATTTTAAAGAATTAAAAACAATTAAAATAAGAGAACATACCGAATGGAACTACAGCTATTATCCAATAATTTTTGAAACAGAAAGCCAGTTGCTGCAGGTTCAAAAAGCCTTGAATGCAACCAATATTTTCCCAAGACGTTATTTTTATCCTTCTTTGAATACGATTTTTTATGTGAAAGGAGCAGCAATGCCCGTTTCAGAAAGTATTGCTTCTAGAATATTGTGCTTACCTTTGTATGCAGGTTTGGAAACAAGTGACTTAGAACAAATAGTACATTTAATAAATACGAAGATATGTTAATAGTTGGTGCTAAAGGATTCGCCAAAGAAGTATTAGAAGTATGCTATCAGTTGCAACAACTAGAGCACTTAGTTTTTTTTGATGATGTAAATGCAGATGCACCAGCTCTTTTGTACAACCAATTTCCTGTTTTAAAAAGCATAGAAGAAGTTGCCTTATATTTTAAAACAATAGATGCAGCCTTTACGATTGGAATTGGAAATCCAAGTTTGAGGAAAAAATTAGTTCATAAATTTGAAGCTATAGGGGGTATTTATACCAGTACCATTAGTCCATTCGCTACTATTGGGCATTTCGGAACTACTATTGGCGCAGGTTCGAATATTATGACTGGTGCTATTGTCTCAAATGATGTTACCATTGGAAAAGGATGCCTTATTTATTTTAATTCTGTAATTACACACGATTGTATAATTGAAAATTATGTTGAAATTTCACCTAGTGTAAAAGTTTTAGGGAGGTGCAAAATTGGGAGGTATACGCAAATAGGTTCTAATGCTACGGTTTTGCCAGACATTATTTTAGGTGAAAACGTTATTGTTGGAGCAGGTTCCGTAGTAACAAAAGATGTACCGGCGAATTGTTTAGTAGTGGGTGTACCAGCAGTGATAAAAAAAGAAGTACCAAAATTAATACGGTAGCGATGAGCCAAAAACCAAGGGTTAGTGTAGTGATGATAACTTACGGTCATGAGAATTATATTCGCCAGGCTATTGAAGGTGTTTTGATGCAAAACTGTGATTTTGACGTAGAATTAATTGTGGCTAACGATTGTTCGCCTGATACTACAGATTGCGTTATTAACGACATCATTCAAAAGCACCCCCAAGGCAATTGGATCATCTATCATAAGCATCCAAAAAATTTAGGGATGATGCCAAATTTCATTTTTGCATTACAACAAGCTCAAGGGGAGTATATTGCTTTATGTGAAGGTGACGACTATTGGACAGACCCTTACAAACTCCAAAAACAAGTTGATTTTCTAGAAGCGCATAAGGAGTATGTGTTATGTTTTCACAAAATAAAAATTCTACAACCTAATGGCGAATTTGTTGATGATTTTATTACAAAAGTTCCGGAAAACTATGAAAATCAAGAAACGTTAGCGCGTTTAGGAAACTATATTCATACGCCTTCTGTGGTTTTTAGAAATGTAATTAAAGAGTTTCCACCCGAGTTTTCTTTAAGCCCGATAGGAGATTATTTTTTGTATTTACTATTATCTGAATACGGTAAGTTAAAGTACAGCGAAGATGAAATGGCGGTATACAGAGCGGGAGTTGGTATTTTTTCTTCGCAAACCGATATTAAAATTCAAAGTATGATTATTAAACAATATGCTTGCATATTATCATATTTAAGGAATGAAAAAATAAATAATATTATTTTACAACGTAATTTTGATATTGTTAACGGAAATATGATGACCTTTCAAAAGGAATTATCAAATAATGCTTTAGCCAAAAAGAAATCCTATTTTGATTTGATTAAAATCATAATCAAAAAAATAACGAGATATAAAATAAATCAATAAAAATATTTGTGTTTTGATTAATAAGAAAATAAAACCCATAGCCATATATTTACCTCAATTTCATCCCATTCCAGAAAACGATGAATGGTGGGGAAAAGGTTTTACAGAATGGACTAATACAACAAAAGCAACGCCAAGATTTAAAAATCATTATCAACCGCATTTACCGGCCGATTTAGGTTTTTATGATCTAAGGTTAGAAGAAGCAAGATTAGCTCAAGAAGCTTTGGCTAAATCATTTGGTATATATGGTTTTTGTTATTACCATTATTGGTTTAATGGTAAACTTATCCTTAATGAACCCTTGGATAGAAAAATGGCAAATAAAAAAGAAGATTTACCCTTTTTTATGTGTTGGGCTAATGAAAATTGGACAAGAACATGGGATGGTGGAGAAAATAAAATTCTTTTAAAACAAGACTATTCAATTGAAGATGATAGGAAGCATATTATTCATTTAATATCATTCTTTAAAGATGACCGTTACATTAAGGTTAACGGAAAACCTGTTTTTATAATTTATAGACCTAAGTTTTTTCCAGATATGGAAAAAACAATTTCAATTTGGAGAGAGGAAGTAAAAAAAGCTGGTTTTGAAGATTTATATTTAGGCTTTTCTCAAAACGCAGAACATCAATATGAGCCTACTTCTAAAGGGTTTGATTTTGCTTTTGAATTTCAACCAGATTTTAGTAATGTTCCTGAAAAAAAAGAAATATTTATTATAAGAGCATTAGTAAAATTTAATCAAATTAAACGTAGGATTTTAAGAAGGTTAGGTTTTAATGTTGTAGCAAAATCAAAGGTATCTGATAAAGATATGATTTATGATTATGAAGAATTTACAAAACTTCAAATGGGTAAAAAATTCATAAAAAATGTATACCCAGGTATAACTCCAATGTGGGATAATGCTGCCAGAAGAAAAAAGAAAGCCTTTATATTAAATAATTCTACACCTCAAAAGTTTCAAGTATGGTTACGACACATACATAATGCCTATCCTTGGAGTCAAATGCCCGAAAAATTCCTTTTTATAAATGCTTGGAACGAATGGGCAGAAGGCAATCATTTAGAACCTTGTCAAAAATGGAAATCACAATATTTAGAAGTAATTAAGAAAGTTCTTAAATAATTATGCTAGCCATCATCATACCATATTATAAACTCACTTTTTTTGAGGCCACTTTACAATCGTTAGCCAATCAAGCGGATAAACGGTTTAAGGTTTATATCGGTGATGATGCTAGCCCAGAAGATTGCACTTCATTGTTGGAAAAATTTGAAGGAAAATTTGATTTAATTTATCATCGTTTCGAAACTAATTTAGGAGGTACTAGTTTAACACAACAATGGGAGCGTTGCATAGCGCTTTCTAAAAATGAGGAGTGGTTACTTATTTTAGGCGACGATGATGTATTAGGAGAAAATTGTGTAGCTAATTTTTACAATAATGAAATTGAAATAAGAAATAGTACAGCAAATGTAATCCGTTTTGCTTGTAGCGTAATTAATACAGAAGGGGCAGTTTTTTTAGGACCTTATTTTCATCCAAAATTAGAGTTGGCTTCAGCTTTTTACTGTAGAAAAGTTAAAAATTTAACCAGGAGTTCACTTTCTGAATATCTATTTAAAAGAGAGGTTTTTAATAAACATAAATTTGTTAATTATCCCTTAGCTTGGCATAGCGATGATAAAGCTTGGTTAGATTTTTCAGAGAACAAGCCTATTTATACCATCAATGAGGCGTTTGTTTATGTGCGTTTTTCAACAATTAATATATCGGGTAAACAAGATAATATTCCGCTAAAATTAACAGCTACTTTTCAATTTTATACGGATTTGTTGAGAGATAAAAAAAATGTTTTTACTTCAAAACAAGTGCTTACCCTTTTGATGGCATTTGAAGTAATTGTAAAAAAACATCGAAAACTTACATTAAATGAATGGAAGTTTTTGTTTAAATATTATTTTCTCACTTTTAAAATAATTCCATTTTCAAAGTTTATTAGACGTTTTTTAATTAGTAGAAGTACTTAAAATACAAAATTTTTTTAGCATTATAAAGAAAAGCATAATATTGTAATTGATTGAAAATGTTGTGTCGACCCACTAAAATCGAATCCCAAATTGTTTACTTCTACTTTAGCAATTAAATACTACTTAATAATTAGGAAAAGAAAGCAACTTTTCCCATTTTTGTTCCGATAAATACAAACGATTTGCAACCACTGGTTTCCATAATTATTCCCACGTTTAATAGCAGTAAGCACATAAAGGCAACTTTAAATAGCGTGCTTTCGCAAACCTATTCGAATTGGGAATGTATTTTAGTAGATGACGGTTCTGAAGATTTAACCGAAACGATATCTGTTAATTATCAGGAAAAAGACAATCGTTTTAAACTCAACAAACGACCAGAAGATTTGCCAAAAGGACCTTCTTCGGCACGAAATTATGGCGTCTCACATGCCAAAGGCGATTATCTTATTTTTTTAGATGCCGATGATTTGTTAGCTACTACTTGTTTAGAGAATCGAGTAGCACGATTTAAACAAAATCAAAATTGTGATTTTTTAGTGTTTCAAATGGAACGTTTTCTTAACGAACCTGATTTTTCAAAAAAAGAAATTGATATTGTAAGCAATCCAAATGAAATTTTGAGGTTATTTGTTAATTTACATTGTGTTTGGCAAACGACCGCTCCAATTTATAAAAAGAATTTTTTCTTAAAAACAAATGGTTTTAACGAATCAATGAATGTATTTGAGGATTACGAATTGGCTATTAAATCAATGGTTAAATCCAATAAATTTTCTGTTTTTCAATCAATTGACTATTATTACCGCAACGATCTTAATTACAAAGAGAAGTACATTTCTACAGAAGTTAAAACCAGAATGGTTAAATGTTTTACAGAATTGTTATTGAGTTTGGTTACCGTCATGCAACATAACGAAGAGAGTGCGTTTATAAACAAAGACATAAAAGACTATTTTGTGCAATCCTATAAAACGTTTTTTCGTTTTACCATTTTAGAAAACAGCCGCGCTTTTCAGGAAGATAATAAGAAAATAGTACATTTGTTGGCAGCTCATGCTTTTTTGGACAGTAAAACGGCTTTCAAATTCTTTTTGGCAGATCGTGTTTTGTTGCCTTTTGCAAGTATAAAAGGAAGTGGTGTTTCAAGAATCATTAAAAAACTATATAACTAATATGGCAGATTTTAGCTTTCAAAATAAAACAGTAGTTTTTATTATTAAAGTATGTTCTTTAGCAGGAGCAGAAAGACAAGCTTTGGGATTAGCAGCGTTTTTAAAAGAAAAATATAATTGTAAAATTCATTTTATCGCAACACATTCTAACGAACAAACAGAGGAATTTAGAAAGTTTGCATTATCATGTGGAGTAGATAAAATTGAGTATTATGGTGTTCCATCATTAGCGATTAGAAAAGGTTATACTTACACTAATTTAAAAAAGACGATTAGGGCATTAAGATATTTGTATATGGTTAAAGCTGAAGTAAAAAAAATGAAACCAGATGTAATAATCCCATATATGAATTTTGCATCAAAATTAGCGGCTTTAATTTATAAAAGTGTAGGGGCTAAATACACTTTTTGGCATGAATTAGGTGAAAGTGACAACTATTACTATGATGAATTGGAAAAGAAAGCAGTAAAGCAAATTCCGTTTTTTTGTGCCAATGCAAAAGATGGTTTCAATACGTTTATAGAAAAATATAATGTTAAAGAAGAAAAATGTCATTTATTAACTCAATATGTTTCATTTAAAAGAGTTGATTATGATAATAATACAACAAGAGAAGAATTTAAGATCCCTAAGAATAAGTTGATTTATGGAATGATTGCTCATTTTAGAGACCAAAAACATCCTGAATTATTGATGGAAGCTTTTAGTAAAATGGAAAATAATAGAAATGTTCATTTATTGTTTTTGGGAAATAAAGATAATGATGCAGATACTCTGTCCAAATATAATAGCTTAGTTGCACTGTCTGAAAATCTTGGTATTAAAGATAAAGTTTCGTTGCTTTCAGGTGAATCAGTAGAAAAAATATTAAGTGTTCTTGATGTTGGAGTTTTAGTTTCAGAATTTGAAGGCGCTCCAACTGTTTTAATGGAGTATATGATGTATGGCAAACCAATTATTGCAACTAACCATGTCGGTTGTAAATTATTAATGGAAGAATCGGAATTTTTAGTTCCTAAGAATGATGAAAATACTTTAAGAGAAAAAATGATTACTTTATATGAAGATGCTAATCTGAGAGAATCTATTGGGAAAGAGCATTTAGAACTTGTAAAAAAATATAGTTTAGAAAATTATTGTCTTAGACTGAAAGAATTATTTGAAAAATATTCTTAAATGAAAATCCTATTTGTATCTATGCCTTCGCTTCATGCGGTTCGTTGGATTGAAAATCTAAACGCATCTGGGCATCAATTGTATTGGTTTGATGTGTTAGGGAAAGGAAAATTACACACAAAAATTTCCATTCAGCAAATTACAGATTGGAAAAAAAGGAAAGTACCTTATATTAAAGGAGAATACTTTTTACAACGAAAATTCCCAGGTTTTTATACCACTTTACAACCTTTCTT
Source organism: Flavobacterium psychraquaticum (assembly GCF_034497725.1). Taxonomy (NCBI): domain Bacteria; kingdom Pseudomonadati; phylum Bacteroidota; class Flavobacteriia; order Flavobacteriales; family Flavobacteriaceae; genus Flavobacterium; species Flavobacterium psychraquaticum. The sequence continues at coordinate 7,083 of NZ_JAXKVR010000018.1, read as the reverse complement.
AGAAGTAACAGCTAATGAGAAATTAGCACAAATTTTAAATAAAATTCAACCAGACTTAGTACATAGTTTTGAGATGCAAAGTTGTAGTTATCCCATCTTAGAAACGATGCAGAAATTTCCAAAAATCAAATGGTTGTATTCCTGTTGGGGTAGCGATTTGTTTTATTATCAAAATCAACCGCAACATCTGTCGAAAATTAAATCAGTTTTAAGTCGGATTCAATATTTGCACACTGATTGTGAACGAGATTTTACCATAGCACAAACGCTAGGTTTGAAAGGCAAACACACGGGTGTTATTCCGGGTGGAGGTGGTTTTCATTTGGAACAGTTGCTACCCTATTCACAACGACCATCAGAACGAAAAATTATTTTAATTAAGGGTTATCATCATAATGTAGGCAGAGGTTTGATACTGGTAAAAGGGGTACAAAGAATTCAGGAAAGTATTCAAAAATTAGGTTTTAAAGTAGTAGTTTTTGGAGCACATCCTATTGTAATCGATTATATTAAGGAAAATAAATTACCTTATCAAGTGTTCGACCGTCATGGATTAGCTCATCACGATTTGTTACGACTTATGGGAAAATCAACCTTATATTTAGGAAATAGTATTTCAGATGGTATGCCCAATACGCTATTGGAAGCGATTTTTATGGGCGCTTTTCCAATTCAGTCGAATCCAGGAAATGTAACTGCCGAAATTATAACCGCAGGTGAAAATGGTTTTTTGATTGAAAATCCAAATGATGACAACGCTATTTCAAATCTAATTATTAAGGTTTTACAGCAACCCGAATGGCTTCAAAAAGCATTTGAAATCAATCAAAAAATCGCAAAAGAACGATTAGATTATGCAGTTAATCAACAAAAAATAGTAGCTTTATACCAACAAATTGAAAATGAAGTAAGCGAGTAGGTTTTAATCCAATTTAGTTGAGAAAAAATATAATTTTATACTATATAATTGTATATAGATCAAAAAAAATGAATTAAATTTTAATAATCTGATACATTTTTTTAAATAAATCTATTGTTTTAATTAATATGAAAACAGCTATTACAGGAGAAAAGGGTTTTATTGGTATTCATTTAACAAATTATTTTAGACACATTCTAAAATATGAAGTTGTTGAGCTTGGTAGAGATTACCTCAGCATACTTTCTGATTTAGACGAATTAGATTGGTTAATTCATGGTGCTTTTTTACATAGAAGCTCTGATTCAAATGAAATTTTAGAAGAAAACCGAAAATTAACATTAGCTACCATTGAGGGTTTAAAGAAAAATAAAAAAAAGGTTAATGTGGTTTTTTTATCTTCCATTCAAGAGGATTTAAACACTCCATATGGTAATGCTAAAAAAGAATCAAGAGAATTGTTGCAAATATATTGTTCAGATGTTAAAAGTAAATTTGTTTCCTACAAGTTGCCTAATGTGTTTGGTAGGTATGCTCAACCTAATAAAACATCTTTTATTGCTACTTTTTGTTATAATCTGCACAATAATTTAGAGGTCAACTACAATAATAACATTGTAAAATTAAATTATGTAGATAGCGTAGTTGCTCTAATAGGTACATTAGAAGAAAAAGAGATTAATTACACTGAAATTTCAGTTGAGGAGGTGTATTTTAAGTTACTAGAATTTAGAAAATTGGTTAATTTGAATCAATTTCCAATTTTAAATGACGAATTAGAATTACATTTGTTTCAAACATATTTAGATTATACTAATTATAAAGTTTAAAAAGTGAGATTATTTATAACGGGTGGAGCAGGTTATTTAGGGAAAGAAATTGTAAAAAGATTTTATAGTGAAGCTGAAATTACGATTTATAGTAGAGATGAAGCCAAACATTATTATTTAAAAAAACAATTTCCTAAAATTAGATGTGTTATTGGAGATGTAGCAGATTTTAATTTGATGAACAAAGCAGCGAAAGGAAATGATTATGGCATTTTTGCAGCTTCATTAAAACAAATTGAAGCGGTAGATCAAAATGTAGAAGTAGCAGTTAGAACTATTATAAACGGAGCAATTAATTCAAGAAATGTTGCAGAAGAAAATAATTTCAAAGCAGCATGTTTTATTTCTTCTGACAAAAGTAGAGCAGCTACAACTTTGTATGGGTCTATGAAATTTATAGGTGGAGAAGCTTTTATTGTAAATGCAGAGAACTCCAATGTGAAATTAACTACTGCTATATATGGTAATGTTTTAAATTCAACGGGAAGTATTATTCCATTAATTTTAGACTCTATACAGAATAAATATCAATTGAAGTTGTATTCTCCAGAAATGACTCGTTTTATGATTGATGTAGAAGAAGCCGTAACTTTAATTAAAAATGCATTTGAATTTACAGGATTTAATATCATTCCTAATATTCCTAGTTTTAAAGTAAAAGATCTATTCGAAATATATCAAGAAGAGTTTGGGTTAAAATATACTGAGGGAATTCCTCGTATTTCAGAAAAAATCCATGAAATTATGATTTCAAGAGAAGAAGTTCCACGTACTTATCTGGATAAAAATACAAATTTATACATGATGCATTACCATAATATCTATGATAATGATACGGTAGCTTTTGATGAGTTTTCTAGTGAAGATGTTGTAGTGTCTAAAGAGAATCTTTATAAGAAATTAAAGGATAATAACTTTTATCTAAAATAAAATGCGAATAGGTTCTAATCCAGAAAAAAACAATAGTAATATTGAAGTGCATAACTATCATAGAGTTATTGTGCCTGTTTATATTCCAAATTTTGAAGGTTACTTCAAAGAAGCATTTGAAGTCTTTCAATTGTGCATAGAATCTTTATTAGCAACAGTTCATAGTAAGACAAGAATTACTATTTACAATAATAATTGCCATGAAAAAGTTAAACAATATATTGATGAAAAATATCAGTCATCAATTCTAATCGACCAAGTTTTTCACTCTAAAGAAAATTTAGGAAAAATTAATGCCATTTTAGCTGCTGCAAAAGGAAATTTGGAACCACTTATTACCATTACAGATGCTGATGTTTTGTTTAAGCACAATTGGCAAAATGCAGTTGAAGATGTTTTTTGTGGGTTTCCAGAAGCAGGTATGGTAAGTCCAGTTCCTAGTAGTAAAGCTTATGGGAATTTTACGGCTAATAACTGGATTTATGGTTTAATTAAAGGAAAGATTTATTTTGATAATGTAACTGATACTTTAGCATTAGTAAGATTTGATGATAGCTTAGGAAATAGCTATAGACTTTATAAACCAATTCATTTAAAAAAATATTTAGTAATAAGAAATAAAAAGAAAAACTGCGAAGCAGTTATGGGCTGTGGTCATTTTGTAGCTACAATGCGAAGAGAAGTATTTGATAAAGGTACAAATGAGCCAGCTTTTATAAAAATACAGCATGGTGTAGAATCTAAATTTATTGACTGTCCAAATGAAGATTTAGGTTTTTTAAGATTAGCTACAAAAGACAATTTTGCCTATCATATGGGTAATTCAATTGAAGAATGGATGAATACCGAGTTTGATACTTTAAAAGATGTAGAAAGAAATAGGTCAATGGATGCAAAATTTTTTAAAACTAATTTCAAAAAAAATACTTTTAAAATAAGGATTGGTAAGATTTTAAATTTTCTAATTCTAAAACAACCGATAAAAAAAATATTATTTAAACGATTTGGATTGAGTTCAAAATTTGAATATTAATTATGACGAAAGTAATTTTAATTTCACAAATTCCATTACCGTACTCAAAAATTGGTAGTTGGTCTACAATATATGACAATTATTTAAAAACTGAAAATGAAGTTGATATAATTATTTGTCCATACACTAACAATCAATATCAAGATAAAAAATATTTTTTTTTAAAAAACAACGGTAGTTTAATCTCGAGAATTTTAAAGAAATTAAAATTGCAACTTCCCTGGCATCAAACTATCACAACTTTAAAAAAAGCAATACAGTCAGAAAGTAATTATATTATTCATATCATTGACAACTTTGGTCTTTGTATGGCATTGTCATCCTACTTAGAAAAGAAAGGCATTCGTGATAATTTTTACATTCATTATTTTTATCACGGCTTTCCTTTTTTTAAAAATGAACAATTGTACAGCAAAGTGGATGAACTTACTTTGCTAACTTATAAAAGTTATGAATCAATTAAAAAAAATGTAAATACTTTTCCTTGTCGTATTTCTATTTTACACAATGGTATTGATACTTCAAAATTTTATTCACTATCAACTCTAGAGAAGCAAGATTTGAAAAAATCGTTTCAATTGAATCATAAAACCATTTTTGTATGGTGTTCTCAAGATCGTCCTAAAAAAGGTTTGCATATTATTTTGGATGCATGGCAAAAAGTTTATGCCAAATATTCAAATGTGGAATTATTAATTATTGGTACGGCTAAAAAGCAAGATTCACCTGGTATTAGTTATTTAGGTCGTATACCGAATAGCAATTTGGCTCGATATTATCAAATGGCAGATGTATATTTGTTTTCAACGTTGTGTCAAGAAGGTTTTCCTTTAAGTTTAACAGAAGCTTTGCATTGCGGTTGTTATTGCATTGCCTCTGCATTAGGTGGTGTTCCAGAGGTTTTAGAATATGGTAAATATGGTAAATTAATAGAAAATCCAAATTTTATTGATGAATGGGTTATAGCAATTGAGAATTATTTAAAAGGTGATCATGAGAATTTACCAATTCCGAAAGAATTATATTCTAAAGAAGTTTGGAATAAAAACATGAATCAATTAATTCAAAATACAAAAGAAAATTTCAAATGAAAACCATCGCCATCATCCCTGCACGAGGCGGTTCTAAAAGACTGCCTAACAAAAACATTCAGTTATTGGGTGGAATTCCACTAATTGCCCACAGTATTTTGTTTGCCAAAAAACATTCTTTTATTTCAGAAGTCTATGTTTCCACAGATGATGAAGCGATAAAAAAAGTAGCCTTGCACTACGGAGCGGTAGTTATCGACCGACCCGCAGCACTTTCAGGCGATTTGGAACCTACGGTTTCAGCCTTAAAACATGTTTTAGAAACCATAGAGGAGGATGTTGAAAACTTAGTTTTATTACAAGCCACCAATCCATTAAGACCAGAGAAAATGTTGGCGGAAGCTTTTCAAATTTTTCAAGAAAAGAATTGCGACAGCTTGTTTACCGTTTCTCAAAATCGGCACAAATTGGGAAAAATAAACCACAATAAATTCGAACCTTTTAATTACACCATCGGTCAACGAAGTCAAGATTTAGAACCTTTGTATTATGAAAATGGCTTGCTCTATATTTCAAAGGCCGAATTAATTTTAAAAGATAGTATCTTTGACGAAGCTGGTTTTCCTTTTGAAGTAAATCATATTTTTGCATCAGTCGATATCGATACGCAGGAAGACTTTGAATATGCAACCTATTTGTTCAACAAAAAAGTAAAGAGTGATTAGGAAAAAAGAACTAATTACCCATAACCCATAACCTACAACCTACAACCTACAACTTACAACTTACAACCTACAACTTACAACAAAAAAAATGAATCCCTACATAGAAATAGCCGGCCGAAAAATAGGTCAAGATTTTCCGCCTTTAGTCATTGCGGAAATAGGAATCAACCACGAAGGTTCTTTACAAGTAGCCAAAGAAATGGTCGATGCTGCGCATAGCGCAGGAGTGGAAGTAGTAAAACACCAAACCCATATCGTGGCCGATGAAATGAGTGCGGCAGCTAAAAAAGTAATTCCGGGTAATGCCGATGTTTCCATCTATGAAATTATGGAACGTTGTGCTTTAAACGAAGCCGATGAACTGGCACTAAAAAACTATGTAGAAAGCAAAGGGATGATTTTTATATCAACCCCTTTCTCTCGTGCCGCAGCCGAACGCTTGAAAAAATTTGATATTCCTGCTTACAAAATTGGTTCCGGCGAATGCAATAATTATCCCTTATTGGAGCATATTGCTTCTTTTGGAAAACCTGTTATTCTAAGCACCGGAATGAACACCATTGAAAGCATAGCAAAAGCAGTCGCTATTTTTGACAAACACAAGATTCCAGTTGCCTTATTGCATACGACCAATTTATATCCAACCCCAATTCATCTCGTACGATTTGGCGCCATGCTAGAAATGCATCAAGCATTCCCTGATAAAGTATTCGGTCTTTCAGATCATACGTTAAACAACAATGCTTGTATAGGAGCGGTGGCTTTAGGAGCCTCTATTTTAGAACGTCATTTTACGGATCGTATGAACAGAACGGGTCCCGATATTGTTTGCAGTATGGACGAAAATGCGTGTAAAGAATTAATCATAAACAGTGCCGAAGTGGCTCAAATGCGTGGGGGTACAAAAAAACCGGCAGCTGAAGAACAAGTAACCATCGATTTTGCTTTTGCAACGGTTTGTGCTATTGCGCCTATTCAAAAAGGAGCAATACTAACCAAAGAAAACATTTGGGCAAAACGACCAGGAACCGGAAAAATTTTAGCTGAACATTTTGATTCGTTATTAGGTAAGAAAGCTACAAGAGACATTGCAAATGATGAGCAATTGGATTTTACTGATTTTGAGTAGTTAAGGCATTATTACATAATCTTATCAAGACAGACTGTTCGATCTGAAAACATTGGCGTTATAATAAAATCTTAAATTTAGTAGTCTCTGTTAGGTCTAGTCGTATGCACTGTACTGTCAGGTCGAGCTCGCTTGTGCTGAGCTTTGTTGAAGTATCGAGACTTTTTTAATCCATCTCGACTCCCTTTCGACGTGGCTCAAGACAGGCTACTCGATATGACAGAGAAGTAGTTTTTATGCTATGTAATTTCACTATTATTATTTAAAGCTAGATTTTGTCAGGTCGAGCGGAGTCGAGACTTCTCAAATCCATCTCGACTCCCTTGCGACGTGGCTCAAGACAGGCTAATCGATCTGAAAATGTGTTGCTTGATTCAAAAACTTACAACTACTATTCTGTCAAGTCGAGCTAGCCTTTGCTGAGCTTTGTCGAAGTATCGAGACTTTTTTAATCCATCTCGACTCCCTTTCGACGTGGCTCAAGAC
>NZ_JAXKVR010000017.1:0-30328 GCF_034497725.1 Flavobacterium psychraquaticum | reverse complement strand
CATGGCAGACCCAATCATCCGCAAACACAAGGAAAAATTGAACGCTATCACAGAACCATGAAAAATGTTGTGAAACTTGATAATTACTTCGCTCCAGAAGAATTAGAAGCTGCTTTAGAAAAATTTGTATATGGGTATAACAATGAACGCTATCATGAATCATTAAACAACTTAACTCCTGCAGATGTCTATTTTGGGAGAGGTGAATTGATTTTAAAAGAAAGAGAAAAACTAAAGAAAATTACAATTTTAAACCGAAGAAATGAGTACCAAAAATCAAAATTAACAACAAATCAAAAAAATCTTTTATCTTTGAATTATTAACTAAATACTCTCTTAGCAAAAGTCCAATTTAGTTTGAAGACGTACAGGCTACGTATCACAAGTGTGTCAATGAATTGCATCAAAAAGGATACATAAATTATGAACCCTCAAACAACCCATTTAAAGGCAGTTTAGTCTGGGTTGTTGCATTAGACAGCGACTTAGTTATAAAAACAAAAAAAGAGCAAAGAAGTTCAAAAAACAGACAAGCGAGTGGACAACCTATTGAACCTGTCATTGAACAAGTACTGAACAAGCACAAGACAAGTATCTTGCCAACTTCCAGACAAGCGCTGGTATCTTCTATAAACAGTATAAACAATACAAACATTTCAAAGAGTGTAAACGAGCACGCACACGAAAATAAAATTGAAATGAATGAATTTTTTTTTGGCGAGCAGCAACTGGAGGAAAAGAAAAAAAAGTTGCGCGAAAAAAAAGAAAAGGAAATTTGGGAAATCATTCCACCAGATTTAGAAGATGTAAAAGTTTATTTTATGAATTTGGATAGCGTGCACAACGAAGCAGAAAGATTCTACAATCATTTCCAAAGCAACGGCTGGTTGGTAGGCGGTAAAGCCAAAATGAAAAACTGGCACGCTTCAGCACGAAATTGGATAATGAACGCAAAAAGTTTTAAACAAGTGCAAACTCAAGCAGCTGTTCCGGTTCCAGGAAATCTAAAAACGTCAAATCAAAAATTATACGATGAACCACTTTAGCGAAATTCAGAAAACCTTTGAAATCAAAGAAGGCATAAAAATCTATGATTTCTTAAAATGTGTTGAGGTATTGGAAGAATTAGGAAAATATCATTTTGGAAGTCAATTCAAAATCTACGACAAAGATTTACCAGTCATTAAAAAATTAATGATCTATGCAATTAGAGACGAAGTAACAGCAGCTGCAATGGATTTGAACATTCAAAAAGGGATTATTCTATCAGGACCAGTAGGTTGTGGCAAAACGTCATTAATGTTTTTAATGAACTACTTTTTCCAGCAAGGCTACGATTACAAGATAAAACCCTGCAGAGATATCGCATTTGATTTTGCAGCTAAGGGCTACGAAGTACTCGATGCTTTCACAAAATTAAAAGGCACACAAGTACGATTAAACGCCTATTGCTTTGATGATCTGGGAACGGAAAAACAAATCAAGCATTTTGGAAACGAATGCAATGTTATGGCCGAAATCATCTTAACGCGTTACGATAATTTCATACACAACAAAACAATAACACACATCACCACAAACCTTTCCGCATCCGAAATGGAAATGTTCTATGGCGATAGAGTCCGTTCAAGACTTAGACAGATGTTCAATTTAATTGCTTTCGATAAAGATTCACCCGATAAGCGATAAATTGAACATCCACGATTTCCAAAATTTAAATAAAACTAATGAGTAAATGTTCAACCTAATCACCTTCAACAACGAATCCAGAGATAAAAGATAGTTTTCAATATTTCTAAACAATTAAATTGTCATAATGAGTTTGTCAAAGCAGCTCCTACGAAGTACGCTTTCTATTTTAAGCACTGCTTAAACCAAAACCTGAAACTTGAAACCTGAAACAAAAAAGTAAAAATGAACAAACAATTAAACCCTCGCCAAATAAAAACCATCCAAAACTTCTGGACCTGGTTCCAAGACAACGAACAAGCAATTTACCACGCCTACAAACTCGGAATAAATTCTGATGAGGTAATAGAAAACCTACATCGAAACCTAAACTATGTTTCCAAAAGAATCGTCATTTACATTTACACGCAAAACAATCATCCGAACAAATTTTGTGTCTTATTTTCAGCTCACGGTTACCGTAAACTATTCCCTAAAATAATTGCATTAGGTGAAAAAACACCAAGATTAGAATATTTCACAGCTCAAACATTTCTAAAGCCATTATGTGCCGAAAACAAAAACCAATTTTCCGATAAAATAATTGAAATGATCAATTCAATTTTCATAAAGTTGGAAGACTACAATACAGCTAGTAAAAAAATCATACTAACGCTTTATCTGCCTAAAAACATTTCAAATGAAGACAAGTTATATTCAAAAAAATATGTAAAATCATTATTGCGTTTTACTTTGGGTGAAATAATCTTCAAAAAACACATAAAAGAAGTCTACTTCAAACCTTTACCAAGAAACACAAACGGCTTACTCTCACTCTCCGAACTTCCAGAATTCATAGAATATCTAGCAAAAATCAACTACAGCAGAAAACTAAAAATCTTCTTCGAATGAGGAAAACCGTACAGATTCATGAAACTCTGTACGGTTTTCCGTATTACTTCCTATGCAAATTGTCTTTCCGAGCTTGCTAGGAATCTCCTACGCAGTAGGCTTACTTTTAAGCGCAGCTTAAACCCCAACCTTAAACCTTAAACCTGAAACAAAATCAACCAAATACTATGAACGAATAAAATATTTAATACATTTTGTTGATAATTAATTCAATTTATACGGATTTCCACATTTGTAAGAAACTTCAATTTTGTAAGTTTGTAGATACTCTTAAAATTCACTGAATTGGCAACTAACAAGCACGTACAAATCCGATACAATACTTTAGATAAATGCTTCCGAAACCCTGGAAAAAGATTTGCTATTGAGGATTTAGTAGCTGCATGTAATGAAGCTATTTATGAGTTTACAGGAAAAGAAGAAGGGATTAAAAAAACACAATTTCACAAGACTAATGCGAAAAGGAAGTCCAGTGTACGCAGTAAAAGAATTTACATACGAAGAAGTAGATCAAACCAACCGACAATCCGAAATATAAACCCAAAAAAATCAAAAGTGGTAAACGCAAGTTGCCACTTTTTTTTCTGCAAACTGAACACCGAAAACTGAACACTAAAAAGAGGGTGTAAGGGGTGTAACCAAATTTCCACACAAACATTTTGAGTTTTTTTACTTTTCAAATTTTCTAGCAATATCAGCACAATCAAAAGCAAATCAATAAAGGACTAAGTGTACTTTACACCCAATTCCTCAAATAAATCCGTTTTTTTTATTTTCAAAAAAATAAAAATCTTTTACTCGTTTTTTCCCTACACCCTACACCCTGCATAATTTTGCAGTATTTTTCTTCTTTTTTAACGTAAATACGGATTTCCTCATTTTTCTTTACAATGGTTTTTTGTATGTTTGTATGTTAACAGTAAAACGGGTGTTTTTAATTTCAGAATTATTGCAAATACTTTATGATTAATAATTAATTCAGGTAGCGAATAAACAATTTTATTTAAAAACAAAACATAATTAAACCGTACAATATAAAACTAAAAAATGAGCATTAATACACAAGCATTACAACCCATCATAAATTTTCTGTTCTCTGTAGCCGATGATGTTTTAGTAAATACCTATCAAAAAGGGAAATATAAAGATGTTATTTTGCCAATGGTAGTCATACGTAGACTTGATTTATTGCTAGAACCTACAAAAGACAAAGTATTAGAAACCTACAATCAATACAAAGACCAAATGCAGAATTTGGATGCTTTACTAACAAATCAAAAATTGGGTAGTGGTTTTGCATTCTACAATACATCTCCATTTACACTTAAAAAAATACTCCAAAACCCAACAAATATTCGCTCCAATTTTGAGGATTATTTAAACGGTTTTTCGGCTAATGTACAAGATATAATCAAACAATTCAAATTTCGTAATGAGATAGAAACACTTGACGAAGCCAATATTTTATTTTCATTAATAGAAAAATTCTGCTCGCCAAAAATCGAGTTACACCCAGACAAGTTGCCACCGTTGGCAATGGGTTATGTTTATGAAGATTTGGTTCGTAGGTTCAACGAAGAAAACAACGAAGAAGCAGGAGAACACTTTACACCAAGAGAGATTATAGATTTAATGACGCATTTGGTTTTCTTGCCTGTAAAAGATAAAATACAGCAAGGGACATATCTTATTTATGACCCTTGCGTAGGTAGCGGTGGTATGCTTACAATTGCTAAAAACTTCATACAAAATCAAGAAGGACTTATAAAAAGCAAAAGCACCATTCACTTATACGGACAGGAAAGTACACCATTTATTTATGCCACTTGCAAAAGTGATATGTTGATAAAAGGCGAAGACCCAGATAAAATAGCTTATGGCAGCACTTTGAGTGCTTATGGTTTTGACAGAGAACTAAAGTTTGACTTTATGCTTACCAACCCACCTTATGGCAAAACCTGGGCACCAGACAAAAAAATATTAGGAGTTGGCGATAAAGGTAAAATCATAGACCCACGTTTTGCAATTGGAACAAGCAGAATAAACGATGGTCAGCTAATGTTTGTACAGCATATGATTAGCAAAATGAAGGAAACAGAATTAGGCAGTCGAATAGCTTCTGTACACAATGGTTCTGCACTCTTCACTGGTGATGCAGGTCAAGGCGAAAGCGAAATAAGAAAATACCTTCTAGAAAATGATTTGATTGAAGCTATTATTGCTTTGCCAAACGATATGTTTTACAATACTGGCATTCCAACCTATATATTTATAATTGCCAATCGTAAAACCTCTGAACGTAAAGGAAAAGTACAATTATTAAATGTTTCCTCGGATAAGTTTTATTATAAAATGCGAAAACCACTAGGTAAAAAACGTGTGGAATTCAATGCCGAATGTATTAAGGAAATCAACAAATTATATAATGATTTTGAGAACAACGAGTATAGTAAAATTTTTGATAACGAAGATTTTGGTTATGCTCAAATAACAGTTCATAGACCTTTGCGAGATGAAAATGGAAAACCAATTACGGACAGTAAAGGCAAACCAAAATCAGATAGCAAACTAAAAGACACCGAAAACATTCCTTTGAAAGAGGACATTGCAGCGTTCTTTAAACGTGAAGTGCTTCCGTTTTCTGATGGTGCTTGGTACACAAATACCGAAACTAAAATAGGTTATGAAATAAACTTTGCTAAATACTTTTACAAACACCAACCGCCTAGAACTTTGACAGATATTGCAAAAGACATTTTAGCCATTGAGCAAGAAACCGATGGATTATTAAAAGAGATAATCGAGTAATGATAGCAACAGAACTAGAAAATACTAAAATCGCTTGGCTGGGTAATTTTCCATCACATTGGAAAATGTTACGCATAAAAAATCTATTTCAAGAAATGGATAGCCGAAGCGAAACAGGGACTGAAGAATTGCTTTCGGTTTCTCATTACACTGGCATTACTCGCAAGAGAGAAAGTTTGGATAACGAAGACGACCATATATCAAATGCAGCAAGTTTAGTAGGTTATAAATTGGTCGAAAAAGACGATTTAGTAATCAACATAATGCTAGCTTGGAATGGTAGTTTGGGTATTTCGCCATATAACGGAATGACAAGCCCAGCCTATTGTGTATATAGAATAATTGGCGACAACAACCCTGAATATTTTGGTTTTTTGTTTACAACGAAAATGTTTAAAGCTGAATTTCGCAGAAATTCAACGGGTATTATTGATAGTCGTTTACGATTATATTCTGATAAGTTTTTTAGCATTTTTGCAGTAGTGCCACCAAAAGAGGAACAAGACAAAATAGTACTATACATTAAAGCCCAGGAAGAAAAAATAAACCTTTTTATCCAAAAGAAAATTCAATTCATCAATTTGCTGAAAGAACAAAGGCAAACTATTATCAATGATGCTGTTACAATTGGAATCGATAAAAATGTAAAATTAAAAAGCTCTGGAAGAAACTTATTCGGAAATATTCCAACACATTGGGAAATAAGAAGATTAGGAACAATTGGCAGGTTTACAAAAGGGGGCAATATTTCTCGTTCAGAATTAATTGATGATCCAAATGGTATTTCAGCAATTTTATATGGAGATATTTATACTAAATATGACATTGTAGCAGACAGTATAATAAATAAAATTTCAGAAGAAACTTCTTTAAATTCAATTAAATTAGAAAAAGGAGACTTATTATTTACAGGTTCAGGCGAAACCAAGGAGGATATAGGGAAATGTGTAGTTTTTTTAGCTGATGAAATGGTTTATGCAGGAGGAGATGTAGTAATTTTTAAACAGAATGTTTTTGATAGCTACTTTATAAGTTATTCTCAAAACAGTTCATTTGCCAAATATCAAAAAGCAATTTCATCTAAAGGAGATATTATAGTTCACACTTATGGTTCAAAATTAAGTGATATAATTATGCCATATCCACCAATAGAAGAGCAAAAACGAATTGTAACCTATATAAAACAGGAAACCGATACAATCGACAAAGCCATAGCCAAAACAGAACTAGAAATAGAACTCATAAAAGAATACAAAGAAGCCCTAATTATCGAAGCAGTGATGGGAAAGAAATTTGCTTAAATTTGCATAATAATATAATACTATGGAAGAGAACGAAATAGACCCAGCAATATTAATCACATTAGCAAATGATGATTTGTATAACAATGACGATGAAGTAGAAAAAGAGTTGGTAGATGATAATTCATTAAAACTAATGAATAAACCTTTCGATCCTACAAAAATCAACATCGAAACAAAAACTCCTTCTCTTGATACTTTAATAAAACGTATTGAACGTAATTCTGTGCAACTTAACACCGAATCGTATTTTCAACGAAAAGACGATTTATGGGATCCTGTAAAGCAAAGCCGTTTGATAGAATCCATCTTGATAAGATTTCCTTTACCAGCTTTCTTTTTTGATGCGTCTGATGATAACAACTGGCTAGTAGTAGATGGTTTGCAACGATTAAGCAGTATTAGAAATTTTGCTGTATCAAAAACATTGAAATTAACTAATCTAGAATTTCTTTCACATCTTAATGGTTCAACTTGGGATAGTATTGGAGAAGATTTGCAAAGAATTATCGAAGAATCTCAAGTAGTTATTTATAAAATTATGCCTGGTACACCCACAGACGTAAAATTTAATATTTTTAAGCGTATCAATACTGGTGGACTAGTATTAGAACCTCAAGAAATACGACACGCATTATTTCAAGGAAAGCCAGCAGTTTTTATCGCAGAATTAGGTAAAAACAAAGATTTTATTAAAGCAACAAATGGGAAAATAAAAACTCATCGAATGTTAGACAGAGATTTTGCCAATCGTTTTCTGTGTTTCTATCTTTTTGGTACTGATAAATATGGTTCAGAGGATTACGGTAAAGATTTAGATACTTTTATGAGTAAAGCTATGGCTGTTATTTATGATAAAACGGATGATGAAATTAATAAAATAAAATATGATTTTACTGAAGCAATGAAATTATCTTTATATATTTTTAAAGAAGAAGCTTTTAGAAAAATATACAATACTTACAAAAGATTACCACCAATAAATAAAGCTTTATTTGATGCCATTGCAACACAATTTGCATTACTTACAGATGACCAAAGAAGTATATTAAAAAGCAGAAAAACTGAATTCAAAAAAGGATTAAAAGAATTACTTAAATCAGATGAATATTTTTTTATCTCTGTAACCAGTTCCACAGGAGATAAAAACAGAATTATAAAAAGACATTCTACAATAGAAGAATTAATAAAACTAACAATTCGTTAATAAAATGATAAAGTCATTAGAATTAAAAAATTTTAAATCAATAAAGAAAAAGTATTTTCCTTTAAGAAATTTAAATGTATTAACTGGGCTAAATGGGCAGGGTAAATCCTCGTTTATTCAGTCACTTCTCTTATTAAGACAGTCGGACAAATTAGAACAAGGAGAGTTAAAATTGAATGGTGGAGAAAATGGTTTGGTGAATATTGGGACTACTAAGGATGCTCAATATCAGTATAGTAAAAAAGAAAATCTGGAAATTGCACTTCAATTTGAAAGTACCGAACCGTACCAAATGATTTTCAATTATGAAATTGATGCGGATATTTTTAAGCAAGAAATGTTTTTGGCAGATACTTTAGATAATTATATAGAAAATAATAAATTTCAATCACTTTTTAGTACGAATTTCCAATACCTAAACGCACAAAGAGTAGAGCCAAGATCAACTAATGTTTCAAGCTATTATAATGTTGTTGAAGCAAATAATATTGGAAAATATGGTCAATATACAGCTCATTATATTGATTTAAGAGGGAATGAAGAAGTCGTTTTTGAAAATATTTTACATAAAGACTCAACAACTTACGACCCAATAACAAAAAAAGCAATAATAAACAAAACTTTAATTAATCAAATAAACCTTTGGTTAGGAGAAGTTTCGCCCGGTGTTAATGTTAGAACTACAAAAATCTCAAGTGATTTTGTTTTGTTGGAATATGTATTTAAACAACCAAATTTTGGTAATACAAACAGATATAAGCCTGAAAATGTTGGGTTTGGAATTTCCTACGCCTTACACGTTATTACAGCACTTTTAGCATCAAGACCAGGAGAATTAATTATTATTGAAAATCCTGAATCTCATATTCATCCTAGAGGTCAAGCCGAATTAGGAAAACTAATTGCATATACTGCTTTGAATGATGTTCAGATTATTATCGAAACACATAGCGACCATATCATTAATGGCATAAGGGTTGCCGTAAAAGAGATTTCCACACTTTCTGACAAAACAATCCTCTTTTATTTTGATAAAGAAGTAACAGATACTGAACAATTTACAAAAATTATAAATATTGAAATTGATAAAACTGGAGAATTAAGCGAATATCCTAAAAATTTGATGGAAGAATGGAGTAATCAACTTTTAAAATTAATATAGTTGATGAACCTAATATTCAATGAAATATCAATTCTGCCTGTTACAGCAAGCAGTCATACTTTAAGAACAAATTTTATTAATTTATTAAAAGTATATGAATTAGCTAAAAAAGATTTTGGCTTTAAGCATCTTGTATTTCCACAAAATATTGGTCAAGTTGATGTTACCACAACCCAAAAATTTATTGATTGGATTTATGAATTACCAAGTACAAGTGAAAAAAACAATATTTTGAGCGTATTGAAACGACCTTTTGGTAATGATGTTTTAGAAGAACAAGTGGAAGAACTCAACAAATATTACTTTAATGATGCTCAAAATGGTATTCCAGACACTTACTGCAATGGTATGGCTGTAGCTCACGTAAAAGAAAATCTGTGTATTAGTTTATCTACCAATGTAATATGGGATAAATTAAGAATAGACTTTTATAAAATAACAAATGATGATTTAGATATTGAAGATGTTTCTGTAAATAATATTTCAAATGAAGTTCATTTTCAGAATATTGCTATAAGCAGTTTTATTCAATCTATTAGTTCTGTTACTTTAGCTGTAAGTACTATTCCTCCAGGAAATAAAAGCATATCATTGAGAGATGATCACGGTAAAAATATATTACTCGCATTTTCAAATAGACTAGTTATGTCAGAATATGTCGTTTCAGTGATTAACTCATTACCATTCAATCCAAGAGCAGTAAACCTGATTAAGAGAATTTATAATGATGGTAAAATTGAGTTAGTTTTATATTGGGAGGATAAAGGGATTGGTATAATTATCCAAACAACAGGCAGAAATTATAAAGAAACAGAAGAAATTGCTAAACTTCTAAAAGAACAATATGACCGATAATAGAAGTACTGATACAACAGAAAAAGGTTTAGAACAACATATTACTCAATACTTAACTTTGGTTAATGGCTATCAAGAAGGCATAGCCAGAGATTTTAGCAAAACAGATTGTGTGGATGAAAATCTATTATTTCAGTTTCTCGAAACTACTCAACCAGTAGCTTTAGAGAAACTTAAAAAAGCGTATCAGGATAACTATAAACAAAAGATAATTTACCGCATAAATACTCAAATCAAGCAGCTAGGAATAATAGAAGTTCTAAGAAAAGGGATTACAGATTATAATGTAAAACTTAAATTATTCAATAAAAAGCCAGTTTCAATAATTAACGAAAAAGACAATAATCTTTTTAGTCAAAATATTTTTTCAGTAACGCGACAAGTTCATTACAGCACTAAAAACGAAAACTCATTAGATGTTGTTGTATTTATTAATGGTTTACCATTAATCACTTTTGAACTTAAAAATTTATTGACTAACCAAACCGTTAAAGATGCTATAAAACAGTATAAAAATGACCGTGACCCAAAAGAGGAGTTATTCCGTTTTGGCAGATGTATGGTTCATTTTGCAGCAGATACAGAACAAGTTTGGATGTCAACAAACCTCATAGGTGTAAGCACATTTTTCTTGCCTTTCAACAAAGGTTTTAATAATGGTGCCGGAAATCCACCAAACGAAACAGGTATCAAAACAGATTACCTTTGGAAAGAAATACTAACAAAAGATACACTTTCAAATATTATTCAAAACTATGTTCAATTATTTGAAGAAGAGGAAGAAAAAATGCTTCCAAGTGGCGAAATAAAAAAATCAAAATCAACTAAGTTAATTTTTCCACGTTATCATCAATTAGATGTAGTTACAAATCTTCTAAAAGATGCCAAAGAAAAAGGAGCAGGTCAAAAATACCTTATTCAACATTCAGCAGGTTCAGGAAAGAGTAATTCTATTAGTTGGTTAGCACATCAGCTCACAGAATTATTTGACAGCACCAATACAAATAATGTTTTTGATACTGTTATTGTGGTTACTGACAGAACGGTACTAGATGCACAAATTCAAAAAAACATCAAACAATTTGAATTAGTAGCGGGAATAGTGCAGCCAATAACCAAAGGAGGAAAACAACTAAAAGAAGCATTAGAAGAAGGCAAAAAAATCATCATTACCACCATTCAGAAATTCCCAGTTATAGCAAAAGAAATTGGAGAATTACAGCAAAATAAATTTGCCATTATCATTGATGAAGCACATAGTAGCACGAGCGGTAGCACCTTACGCCAATTAAATGAAACGCTTTACAAAGAAATAGTTGAAGAGAACCAAGAAGAGGAAGACGATGAGAAATTTGATACGAATGATGAACTTTTACAAATTATAGCTCAAACAAGAAAACTGCTAAACAATGCCAGTTATTTTGCATTTACTGCAACTCCCAAAAATAAAACGTTGGAGTTGTTTGGTACTAAATTCATTGAAGATGGTAAAGAGAAATCAAAGCCATTTCATTTGTATTCAATGAAACAAGCTATTGAAGAAAAATTCATTAAAGATGTTCTTTTAAATTATACTACCTATCAAAGTTATTATGGATTATTCAAAAAAATTGAAGACGATCCTTTGTTTGATAAAAATAGAGCACAATCAAAATTCAAAAAATATGTAGAAAGCCATCCACAATCTATCGAAAAGAAGACAAAAATTATGATCAATCATTTTATTGAAAATGTAATCAATAAAAAGAAAGTCAATGGGTTAGCTAAAGCAATGATTGTTACAAGTAGTCGTAAAAATGCAGTTCTTTTCAAAATAGCGTTTGATAAATATTTAACCGAAAATGCAATGCCATACCATTCTGTTGTTGCTTTTAGTGGTGATATTGATGGACAAACAGAAGTAACTTTAAATGGTTTTTCAAGTGCTTTAATTCCAGAGGAATTTAAAAAAATAAACAACCGTTTTCTTATAGTTGCCAATAAATATCAAACTGGCTTCGACCAACCTTTATTGCATACAATGTATGTTGATAAAAAATTAGGAGGTGTAAACGCAGTTCAAACACTTTCAAGATTAAACAGAACAACATCAGGAAAAGACGATACTTTTGTTTTAGATTTTGCAAATGATACAGATGAAATTAAAAAAGCTTTCGATCCTTTTTACCAAACAACAATATTAGGCGAAGCAACTGACCCAAATAAACTATTTGACCTTCAAAATGCTTTAGATGAATTTCAAGTGTACAGCCAACAACAGGTAAAGGATTTTTCATATAAAATTGTTACAGGTGTTTCTATTAATGCATTGCATTCTATTTTAGATATTTCAGCCAATAATTTTAGAGAAAATTTAACTCCAGAAAATCAAGAGGATTTCAGAGTAAAATTAAAATCCTATGTTCGATTATATGTTTTTCTTTCTCAAATTGTTCCGTTTATAAATCCTTATTTAGAGAGTTTATATATGTTTTTAAATCATCTTCAAAATAAATTAGTGAGACCAACAGAAGAAGATTTTTCACAAAGTGTTTTAGATAATATAGATTTAGAAAGTTTAAAATATGTGATACAAGGGACAGAAAATATTATAATGGAGCAAGGTGAAGAATTACTGCCAATGCCTTCTGAAATGAAGGGTGGAGTTGCAGAACCCGAAATGGAATACCTTTCGAATATTGTAAAAGCATTCAATGATAGATTTGGAACATCATTTACGAATGAAGATAAAGTTAAAGCAATGTCTGATCAATTAATAATTGATGTAGCAAATGATGAAGAATTCATTAATGCCTACAAACATTCAGATATTCAAAATGCAAGAATTACATTTGATGAAGTTTTAAAAAGAAAGCTAATAGAGCATATTGATACAAATTTTGAAGTTTTCAAAGAATTTAGCGATAACAAAGAATTTAAAGATTTTTTTGCAGGTACAATGTTTAATATCATGCAAAGAGATTTTTTAAAGTATAATTCAAACAATATTTAAAAAAACTTATTACCTCATTCAGCTGCACAAAAATCGCTCCTAGTCCAAGTATTCCTAGCATCAATTCTTTGTTTGCTTCATTTCGTTAATTTTTGCTTTGCTAATAACTTCTTTAGTAACTTTGTATAAAATAGATTTTGTTATGAATACTTTTGAAAACACATACAAGGAACCAGTTCTAATAATTAGAAATAACTTTTATATTCAAGAAGATAATGATAGTTTGGAACTAATAGCTAATAAACTAAATCAAAATCTTAAAGTATTTAGAAACAATAATTTACTAAGGGAAATTGTAACTAACAATCAACTTGAAAGTATAGAGTTTAACTTTCACAATTATGAAGAAAGCAAAATCGAACATAAAGTACTAATTCATGGTGACGAAGCTTTCTTATTTCATGATGAACATATTTATATTCATTTACCTTTTGAATTAGATTATGATTCATTATTTGAAATGCACAATACCAATAAGCTAGCGGATGATTCATACTTTAAGTTATTATTTCAAAAAGTAAAGAACTTAGGCTCAGATGAAATCCATATCACGGTATTTGATCCAGGGAATATGGAAGTCCTAACTGATAAAAATTGGTCACAGATAGAAGAAGTATTACAAACAAAAGGAGAATATTTTAAAATAGTATTCTAAGAAATATGAAACTAAAGAATTTACATACTACTAAAGTGTTTGATTTTTACACACCTGATTTCTCAACAGAATTGGAACTACCCTATGTTGATGTAGGTATTAGTGCCGGATTTCCTTCTCCTGCAGATGACTTTATCGAATTAACAATCGACTTAAATAGAGAATTAATAAAACATAAAGACAGTACTTTCTTTGCCAAAGTAAAAGGAAACTCCATGAAAAACGCAGGTATTTTCGATGGTGATTTGCTTATAATTGATAAGAGCTTAGAACCGCAAGATGGTAAAATTGCTATTTGTCAAATAGATGGAGATTTTACAGTAAAAAGAATCAAAAAAGAAAATGATGTAGTTTGGTTGATTGCTGAAAATGAAGACTACAAACCCATAAAAGTTACCGAAGAAAACGAACTAATGATTTGGGGAATAGTAATCCATAGCATTAAAACATTTTAGTTAGTTATGGATAGATTTAATTTAATTATCAATCATTTAGAAAAAATAAAATCAAACACAGCTAGTAAAGAAGATTATAAATTTATTGAGGATATTATCAAAATAGAAGCAGCAAATTACAACACATTTTCAAAGCTTGTTTACGATATCTTTCTCTTTTTTATTAAAGATGTTAAGGATTCAAATTACACATTTGAAGCTTATAAATCGTGGTACATTAAAACTAAAGAATTAGAAATGTTTTGGGATGGTCGCGATAGTTATCTTTTACTTTGGGACATAAGTTCTGGAGAAAGAAAAACACTTAAAATAGAAAATTCCGACATCATTACTTTTGTTGTAATAAAAGAATACTTGGAAATTATTTCCAAAAACTGAACACTAATAACTGTACACTGAACACTGAATAAAAATGTTTGCCTTAGTAGATTGCAATAACTTTTATGCCTCTTGTCAAAGAGTATTCGAACCACATTTAATTGGAAAACCAGTAGTAATACTTTCCAATAATGATGGTTGCGTTATTGCGCGTTCTAACGAAGCTAAAGCATTAGGCATTCCAATGGGGGCTCCTGCATTCGAATTCAAAAAACTATTCGAAGACAACAATGTATTTGTCTATTCATCAAACTATGCCTTGTATGGTGATATGAGCAGCAGAGTAATGAATATACTATCAACTTTTACACCCGACATTGAAGTATATAGTATTGATGAAGCTTTTCTAAAATTCGAAGGATTTGAATTTTTTAACATGGAAGAATACGGTATTAAGATTCAAAAGACCGTAACCAAAAATACTGGAATTCCAATCAGTGTAGGATTTGCAGCAACAAAAGCACTAGCTAAAGTAGCCAATAAAATAGCAAAGAAGTTCCCAGAACGTACCCAAAGTGTCTACGCTATAGACACTGAGGAAAAAAGAATCAAAGCCCTCAAATGGACAAAAATAGAAGATGTTTGGGGCATTGGACGAAAACATACAAAACGACTTCAAGCTAAAAATATTCACAATGCCTATCAATTCACGCAATTGTCAGATGATTGGATCCGAAAAGAAATGGCAGTAGTAGGGTTGAGGTTAAAACACGAATTGGAGGGCAAACCAACCTTAGACCTAGAAGAACCAAAAAATAAAAAGATGATCGCTACAACGCGTTCCTTTGAAAAAGCAATGACCAAGCTGGAAGACATTTCAGAACGAGTAGCAACCTATACCGCTTCTTGCTCAGAGAAATTAAGAAAGCAAGGTAGCCATTGCAACATGATTATGGTGTTCGTGCAAACAAACTACTTCCGAAAAGACCAACCCCAATATTCAAGAAATATTGTCATAAATACAGACTTCCCAACCAATTCAACAATCGAATTAAACCACTATGCCCAAGTAGGATTAAAAGCAATTTTTCGAGAGGGCTACCACTACAAAAAAGCTGGAGTAATAGTTATGGGGCTAACCCCAAACAACGAAACCCAATTATCATTGTTCAACACCTCAAACCCAAAGCACCAACCCCTAATGAGTGTAATTGATAAAATGAATAAAAGCTACGGTACCAACAAGGTAAAATTTGCCAACCAATCTCTAGGCCGCCAATGGAAAATGAAACAAGAAAAACTTTCCAAATCATTCACCACCAGAATAGATGAAATTATAACAATCAAAATTTAAAAAAGTTATATATATTTGATGATATTTACAAGTTACCCACAAGCTAAAAAAAGAGCAATACACCAAAAATGTTTCATTTTTCCATAACCATTTCCAGTAAAAGATTTTAAGTTCCTATCAAAACTTAAAAAAGGAATAGACTATTCAATTATTTATCGTAATATTGCAATTAAACAATGAAGGGATATAAAAAATGTATACTGACCAACAAAAAGAAATCGCTCTATTCGCAAAAGTCTTCGGACATCCTGCTCGAGTAGCTATTTTACAACAATTATTTAGAATTGATGCTTGCTATTGCGGAGATTTATCCGAAGAAATTGGTCTTGCCCAACCTACTATATCACAACATTTAAAAGAATTAAAAACCTTAGGACTAATTAAAGGGACTGTTGAAGGTGTCAAAGTGTGCTATTGTATTGACAATGAAAACTGGACTAAAATGAAAGTTTTAATGCATCAATTCTTAGATCAAGACATTCCTAAAACAGATTGTTGCTAAATTTTTTAATTAAATCAATCGTTAAATCGCAATAAACAAATAATATAAAGATATGAAGCTATCAGAGATTAAAAATAAATTAAATATACTAGATAAGATTGCTTTCCAGTTACCGAACGGAGAATTAGTACCCAACCACTTTCACGTAACAGAAGTTGGAAAAATCACAAAACATTTTATTGACTGTGGAGGAACTGTGAGAAAGGAAGAAGTTGCAAACTTCCAACTTTGGAATGCAAATGACTATGACCACAGGTTGCATCCAGAAAAACTATTAAGCATCATTGAACTATCCGAACACATTCTAGGCACTGGAGATTTAGATATCGAGGTGGAATATCAAGGTAATACGATTGGGAAATTCGGACTTGACTTTGATGGTAAAAACTTTTTGTTGACCAATAAAAAAACCGATTGTTTGGCAAAAGATAAATGTGGGATTCCTGAAGAAAAACCAAAAACAAAGCTATCTGAACTAAAAAATGAACCTTCTTGCTCGCCAGGCAGTGGCTGTTGCTAAAATAATAATTTAATATTAGGAAAATGTCAATAACAAAACCAACAATGTTTTCAGAAATTGAACAAGTAATTAAGGGATTAAATCCTCAAACAATTTCAGTTGAACGTAAAGCAATTTTACAGTCGCTAACGGATTTTGTTCAGTCTAAAGTTTCAAATCATCGAGAAATTAGAATCAACTTTATCTGTACTCACAATTCACGAAGAAGTCATTTATCACAGGTTTGGGCACAAACTTTAGCGCATTATTTTAATGTCAAGAATGTATTTTGTTATTCAGCTGGTACAGAGAGCACAGCACTTTTTCCAATGGTTGCAGAAACTTTACGAAATTCGGGTTTTCAAATTAAAACTATTTCAAAAAGCGAAAATCCTGTTTACAGCATTAAATATACGTACAACCAGCATCCAATAATCGGATTTTCAAAAAGATTGGATGACGATTTTAACCCGAAATCTGAATTTGTTGCAATTATGACTTGCGATTCAGCAAACGAAGCCTGTCCATTTGTTAGCGGAGCAGAAAAACGGATTCCCATAACTTTTGAAGACCCAAAAGCATTTGACAATACACCACAACAGGCAGAAAAGTATAATGAAAGAAGTCTGCAAATTGCAACAGAACTGTTTTACGTTTTCTCTCAAATAAAAACCTCCTAAATGTTTTCAAAACCTTTTAATTCAAAATAGAACTAATTATGGAATACCAAATTAAAGGATTAGCCATTTCAAATAAAGACGCTGCTATTCAAATAAAGCAAAGCGATATAGTTTTCGGAACAACATCAAAGTCTGCTGAAATTTTACCTAATCCTGCCGAGTTGTTTTTAGGAGCTTTTGCTTCGTGTATGTTGAAAAATGTCGAGCGTTTTTCTTCGATGATGAAGTTCACTTATTTGAAAGCCACAGTAGATGTGTCAGCTATACGAACGGAAAAACCATTGAAAATGGATCATATAGCTTATAAACTAATTATTTACAGTTCTGATGAAAGTTTAAATATTCCATTGCTAAAAAAGAATATTGAAAAATTTGGCACAATATACAATACGGTAAAGTTATCGTGCAATATAGACGGAGCCATTGAACAGGAAAAAGACTTATTAAATAATTAGAAAAAAGAGGTTATGAAAAAAATGAGTTTTCTCAATAATTATTTAACGCTATGGATATTTCTTGCTATGCTCTTGGGCGTAGCAATTGGGTTTTTCTATCCTTCCTTTCCAAGCATTATTGATTCAATGAGTAGAGGCACTACAAACATTCCCATAGCAATAGGATTAATTTTAATGATGTATCCACCTTTGGCTAAAGTGAACTATGCTCTTTTGCCAAAAGTTTTTAGAAACACTAAAATTCTTTCCATCTCACTTTTTCTAAACTGGATAATTGCTCCCGTTTTAATGTTTGTTTTGGCAATTACTTTTTTACGTGATTATCCAGAATATATGGTAGGTGTTATTTTAATCGGATTAGCTCGCTGTATCGCAATGGTTTTAGTTTGGAACGACCTTGCTGAAGGAGATAGCGAATATGGAGCTGGTTTGGTCGCTTTAAATAGTATTTTCCAAGTTTTTGCCTATAGTTTCTATGCTTGGATTTTTATAACGGTTCTTCCACCGTATTTTGGATTTGAAGGAGCTATTGTCGATATCTCAATTGCTACTGTTGCAGAAAGTGTAGCAATCTATTTGGGTCTACCCTTTTTAATGGGAATTTTAAGTAGAGTGATTTTGGTAAGGTTAAAAGGAGAAAAGTGGTATACAGAAAAGTTTATTCCTGCCATTTCACCAATAACGCTAATTGCGTTATTATTTACCATTGTCATTATGTTCTCGCTCAAAGGAGAATTAATAGTTGAAATTCCAATGGACGTTTTAATTATTGCAGTTCCTTTAATTTTGTATTTTAGTTTAATGTTCATCATCAGTTTTTTCTTTACTAAAGCAATGGGAGCTTCCTATAAGGAAAATGCAGCCGTCTCATTTACAGCGGCAGGAAATAACTTTGAATTAGCGATTGCTGTTGCTATAGCAGTATTTGGACTAAATTCCGGACAGGCTTTTGCGGGTGTAGTTGGGCCATTAGTTGAAGTTCCAGTTCTTATCTTTTTGGTTCGAGTTTCATTTTGGTTAAAGAAAAAATATTATGACAAAGTCAGTATTTGATGACGTATTAAAGAAAGAAAGCCAGTGGGTAACATTGTATAAGCGTAATGCGGGATTTATAGCTAAATTGAACATTTCGTCAAGTAATAAAAATTTATATAAAATGAAAGTATCATCTTCGAAAGCCCGCACTACGCTTATACTTGACCGTTACCAGCAATGTTAGACGACCGCTCAATCACGACAGTTTGTAAAGTCATCGGTGGACTGTCCACTATTCGACTTCAAGTTGACTTTGACATAAATTTCAAAGATTGTGCTTTATTCAACTTTGTGCCGGTGGACAGTCCTTCGCTGACTTTTAGAAAAAAATTATCACAGACAGACAATCACCTAACACGACTGACAACGATTTCAAAGACAACATTAAAACATACGATATGAAAACAACTCACGAACACAATGAGCGAATTGCAAAAATGACATTTGCATCTGTGTATCCGCACTACATCACTAAGGTTGAGAGCAAAGGCAGAACAATAGAAGAATTACATCAAGTAATAGAATGGCTGACAGGTTTTGATACTAAAAAATTACAAGAACTCATTGATGAGAAAGTAACTTTTGAAACATTTTTTAAGAGGGCAAAATTGAATCCCAATGCACAACTAATAACAGGAGTAATTTGCGGCTACCGTATAGAAGAAATTGAAAATCCATTGACAAAACAAGCAAGGTATTTAGACAAGTTGGTGGACGAATTGGCGAAAGGCAAAAAGATGGAAAAGATTTTAAGACAGTAATTAAAATTAGAATTATGGCAAAAACAAAGACAACTTACACAGGGCAAGACGTAATAGATTTTGTAAACTCATACGTTGACAACGAGCAGAAAAAAGCGGACAGTTTTCGACTGATTGAGCTTATGAAAGAGTGGTCTGACTCTGAACCTAAAATGTGGGGACCAGCTCTCCGAAGTCTCATGACTTCGAACCCTAACTATTTTTCATAACTGCATCTATTCCCTAGATTGCAAATTAATATCCAACTTACTTATCCCTTCAAATCCTACAATCGTTCCAAATAAAAATTTAACCAAAACAAATCATTATAATCAGAATTAAAAAAAGTTGTATATATTTGATGATATTTACTAGTTGTGCATAATGCGAAAATCGTGCTAAAATTGAACATTTGAACTAAAAAAGCCACCGCACAAACAGCACATTTATTTTTTCCAAACGCCTAAAAAAGCCAACGCTTCAAAAAATAAAAGAGCTGTTTTTCGCCAACGCTCGAAAAAAATGATACATTAGGAAAATGCAAACCGAAGAAGAAATCCTAAAAATAAAGAAAGTAAAAAACACCGCAGTCAGAACTGTGGTTTTAAGACATCTTTTGAGCCAAGAAAAAGCACAATCGTTGAAAGATATTGAAAACGCATTGGCATATACGGACAGAAGTTCGATTTTCAGAACGCTGAAAACATTTGAGGAAAACAAAGTCATCCACAGCATTGAAGATGGTTCTGGAATGACCAAATATGCGGTTTGTGCCAAAGGCTGTAACTGCGACCCAAAGGATTTGCACTATCATTTTTATTGCACAAACTGCGATAAAACATTCTGCCTTTTTGATATTCCTATTCCCAAAATTCAACTTCCCGAAAACTTCAAGTTACAACAAGCAAATATGGTCGTAAAAGGTCTATGCGAAAACTGTAACAAGTAATCTTTGCAATCGAGTTGCAGTAAATCCTAAATACATTTGCATTATTCTTTTAAATCAGAATAAGCAGATGAAAAACATATTTTTAAACACATTATTTCTATTCGTATCAATTATAACGTTCGCACAGACGAGCGATATTTCCATTTCTGTTAGCGATGCAGAAACCAACGAACCATTATTGGGTGCTACGGTCTATTTTGAAGAATTAGAAAAAGGAGCAGTAACAGATTTTGACGGAATTGCCACATTTACAGAAATCCCAAATGGAAACCACATTATAAAAATTTCATACGTAGGTTTCAAAACCATAGAAACAACTATTGAAGTTGGTACAAAAAAAGTTTTTTCATTCAAACTCGAATCGGGAGGAAATGAATTGGATGAAGTCGTTATTCAATCTTCAAGAAGTACACGAACGGTTAGAAAAATTCCCACGAGAATTGAATTTATTGGAGCGGAAGAATTAAGCGAAAAAGCAGTAATGAATCCGACCAATATTTCAATGGTGCTTCGAGAAAGTACAGGAATACAAATGCAACAAACCTCGTTAAGTAGTGGTAACACCAACATTAGAATTCAAGGACTCGATGGACGATACACACAACTTTTGAGAGATGGATTTCCTTTGTATGGTGGGTTTTCCAGCGGTTTGAGTATTTTACAAATTCCACCTTTAGACTTGCAACAATTTGAAATAATTAAAGGAAGTTCATCAACACTATATGGTGGTGGAGCTATTGCAGGTTTGATAAATATGGTTTCAAAAACACCTGACGAAGAACCTGCATTGGATATTATGTTAACCCAAACACAAGCTTTGGGAAGTACAGCGAATGTATTTTACAGTAAACGGAACGAGAAAGTTGGGATTTCTCTATACGGCTCTGGTCATTACCAAAAAGTGTACGACCCAGAAGATGATGGTTTTAGTAATTTGCCACAAACTACTTCTATTTCATTCAACCCCAAGTTTTTTTATTATCCATCCGAGGAAACAACATTTTGGATTGGACTAAATGGAACGTATGACGACAGAATTGGTGGCGACATAACAAAAATTGAAAGTGGCGAAAATGGAATTCATCAATATACAGAAGAAAATATTTCTAAAAGGTTGAGCAGTCAAGCGGCTTATGAAACAAAGATAGATTCCGTGAGTTCATTGAACATCAAAAATAGCATCTCATTTTTCGATAGAAAATTGTCGATTCCCGATTTCAGTTTTGACGGTAAACAAACCAATACATTTACGGAAATTAACTATCAAAAGGCATCTAAAAAAACCGATTGGATTTTGGGTGCAAATTTGTACACATCAAATTTCGATGAAAATGATAATTCACAATTACAACGTGACCAAACAGATGTTACCTATGGAGCATTTGTAAACAACATTTACGATATTTCAGATAATTGGATTTTAGAAACTGGATTGCGAGCCGATTACAATACTGATTTTGGCTTTTTTCCACTTCCAAAAGTTTCATTACTTTATAAAAACGACAGCGGATTTTCAAGCAGAATTGGTGGCGGATTAGGTTACAAAATACCAGATATTTTTACCGAAGAGGCTGAATTTATAAACTTTGAAAATGTTCTCGCCATAGATAAATCAGCACTTAAAGCAGAACGGTCTTATGGTGTTAATTTTGATGTCAACTACCAAACGAGGTTATTTGAAACTGTAGGTTTTTCTATTAATCAGCTTTTTTATGTAACAGCAATTAACAACGGTTTGCTATTAAATAGTACAAATAACGGTTTGTTTACATTTGAAAATGCAACCGATGAAATTTTGAGTAAAGGATTAGAAACCAACATAAAGTTTACTTATAAAGATTTTAGATGGTTTTTAAATTACGCTCTTATAGACACTAAATTGAACTATTTGGCTGGAAATCCTCAAAAGCCTTTAACCGCAAAACACAATGCAGGAAGTGTGTTGATGTACGAATCTGAAAAATGGCGAATAGGTTACGAAACTTTCTACACGGGAAAACAGTTTTTGTCTAATGGCACAGAAACCACAGATTTTGTTACGATGGGTTTTGTGGCAATGCGTAATTTTAAATGGGGAACAATTTTTACGAATTTTGAAAACTTTACGGACAGAAGACAAAGCAGGTTTTCACCTTTGGTTTTGCCACCACACGACAATCCAGTATTTCCCGAAATTTATGCACCAACAGACGGATTTATTTTTAGCGTAGGAGTAATTATTAAACCTTTTGGAAACAAAGATGACGACTAAAATCAACAAAACGGTATTTCAAATCAGTAAGATGGACTGTCCTTCCGAGGAAAATCTAATCCGAATGAAACTGGACGAAATTCAAAGTATTGCGAATTTGGACTTTGATATTCCGAATCGAAAATTGACCGTTTTTCACAGCGGAGAAATTGACCAAATCGAAAAGTCAGTTATCGATTTGAATTTAGGCGGAAAGAAAATCTCAACGGAACAAACCGACCAAACAGAATTTAAAGAAAATGCAAACCAGAAAAAGCTACTTTGGTCTGTACTTGTCATAAATTTTGTCTTTTTCATTATCGAAATGACAACAGGAATTATCTCAAAATCAATGGGACTTGTTGCCGATAGTTTGGATATGCTTGCCGACAGTTTCGTATACGGAATTAGCTTGTTTGCGGTTGGCGGAACGTTGATTAAGAAAAAGCGGATTGCAAAACTTGCTGGATATTTTCAAATAACACTTGCGATTATTGGATTTGTGGAAGTTTTAAGAAGATTTTTTGGAAACGAGAAACTTCCCGATTTTTCGACAATGATTATCGTTTCGATTTTTGCACTTATTGCAAACGGAATTTGTCTTTACATTTTGCAAAAGTCAAAAAGCAAAGAAGAGGCTCATATGAAAGCGAGTATGATTTTCACATCAAATGACGTGATTATCAATTTAGGAGTAATAATTGCTGGAATTTTGGTAAATTGGTTGAGTTCGAGCAAACCTGATTTGATTATCGGAACAATCGTTTTTGTTTTGGTAATTCAAGGAGCATTTAGAATATTGAAATTAAGTAAGTGAATAAAAAAGCACTACTTACAACAATGTATAAAAATAATAGCGGTTTAATCGCTAAAACGAAAGTTAGAAAATATAAAAAAGGTCTGTGTTTAACTGAAAAGATATTGCGTAAAAATCCGCTACTATTCTTATACGAGACCGTTAAATCTAGTCTTTTAAATCATGAAAAAAATTCTAATCTTAATATTGCTACCTGCTTTATGTAGTGCACAAGTGATACTGGAAAATGTTACTAAAATGTGTTATTTAGACAAATCTATAAAAAAAGAGGAGTGCACGGATATTTTATCAGGAATGTCTATTTATATAGAAAATGATATACTATGCATTAAAAGCGAAATAGACTATAGTGAATATGAAATAGATTCCTATTACGAAGACGAACTCGGAAATAGAGTTGGTACTTTTGATATAATCATAGAAAATAAAATTAATACTGCCACTATATTTGAAGATAACATATATAAAGTTATTTTTATACATGATGATTATAATAATAAAGTTACTGAATTTTATTCAAGAAAAAAACTTTAATATTTTTCTTATGTCTCAGCTCATCGAAGTCTTATATTGTTACATTTAAACCAGTTCTAATACTCAAATCTTCTAACTTTTCAAGCAATAAAGAACACCACCTTTAATCATAACGATTCATTTTCAATTCAGTTTAAAACCGTTTTCAGTTGGCACTCCTTCCCGGCGCATAAAAGTATTTTGTATGCTCAATCACGTATAGAGTAAACAAACACAAATTGATAATGAGCAACAAAAACTTTTCCCCAAGCTATATTTACATAATTGCGCATTATGGTTCAGCACAAAAGGATAATTTTTTAGTTCGGTTTTTGTGCTGAAAGCCATAACAACAATTATGTAAAATAGCCGCACACCCAACGCGCAGCGAGTGGCTCAGCGGCAACCTTTTTAACAGCCCACTTCCGCGGGGTTATCACCCTACGCTTAATGAAGAGGGCTATTAAAAACACCACCACTTCGCCACTCCCAGAAACACAAATAGCTTTTCAGTTCAAAACCATCAAATAGGGGAGTGCTAAGAACTTTTACGGTAACTATGCTACATACTATGCGGATACATCGGATAGTAGTTGCATTGTTTTTTGTCAATGCCATCAGTTTTCAGCACACAACCACTGCAACCTCAACACTGCGACTGACCACTAGTTTAGGCATTCACAAAAATCAAAATTGCCAGCAAGCGTGTTCATTTTTTTTTTGCTACAACAATCTCATAAATTGTTTTTAAGCGGTCCAGCTGCTACAGCATTTTAAGAACCATTCAGGCATCAAATTACAAATCCACCATATAAGCAGCAGCCCACAATAAAAACAATCACAAAACCCAGATAAGCAAAAAAAACAAACACCCTTGCTCCGCTACTGCCTGCGCACTCGGATAGTAGTTGCATTGTTTTTTGTCAATGCCATCAGTTTTCAGCACAATACCACTGCAATCTTTCAACTGCGACTGACCACTAGTTCAGGCATTCACAAAAATCAAACCCAATAAAGCGTATCAAATTTCCCAGCCGGATAAAAAGCGTTCATATTGTTTTCTTGATTTTTTTATCCGTCCTATAAAAATTCGATACACTTTATTCACGCCTCCATTTCATAATTAGGTAAAATCTTCATTAATCATTTTCAAAATAACTGAATTGACGTAATCAAAATCAAACAAAAGACACCATTTTCATCATTATATATATTTGTACAACATATTTTTATATATTTGAACATGTAATGAGAATGATATATAGGCACCCACATTTGGGTCGCTTTGTATCATTTAATGATACATATTTATAAGTTAGCAGCCATATTATGACAACGAAATATCGAATAGAAATCAACAAAATTAAAGGTAAACTCAATATCAATATTGAGAACAATCCTTGGTACGTTGAAATTCTAATAAATATTTTTTTTGGAATTCCAATAATTATTATTTCATCAATATTTTGGGTTTTAGGAAATTGTTATTATTATATTTTTATCAAACCCTTTGAAAAACCAAGAACATTTGAAAGCATAAAATGGGAAATAATCGAAAGTAATAATGCTGTAAAAATCGAAAAATCGAACGCAATAAATAATTTTTTAAGAAGCGAAGAAATTGAATTCCTTCAAGAAGATCAAGCATATTTTATTAGAACAAATCCTGCCATAAACTATTTTGATAAAAAAATATTCACTGATTTTATTGCAAAATTTGACGACAAGGTTTTTTTGCAAAGAATTTACTTTGTCGAAAATAAAAATGAATTTCAAAGTGAAATAATATCAATAGATGCGAATAACAATATTGAATCAATTCAACAATTCGATTATTATTATTTAAACTATGAGATTTTAGAGAATACATTACTAATAAAAGGTTGTGATCAACTTGGAGGTAAATTTGAAATGAAAATAATAAATACGGCTGCTAACAGTGGTTTTGCGAAATTTGGGCTTTAAGGCTTAATTTAATGTTGGTTTTGTATTTGTAAACTTAGTCTTAAATTTATACTTTTGGGTAAACTAAGCCCCAAACTTCGCAAAGCCACGGGACGTTCAATACATTCAAAATCCACAAATTTCTATTTTTCATAGAAAGTATTTACATTGTTTTTTGTCAATGCCATCTTTTTTCAGCACACAACCACTGCAACCTCAACACTGCGACTGACCACTAGTTTAGGCATTCACAAAAATCAAACCCAATAAAGCGTATCAAATTTCCCAGCCGGATAAAAAGCGTTCATATTGTTTTCTTGATTTTTTTATCCGTCCTATAAAAATTCGATACACTTTATTCACGCCTCCATTTCATAATTAGGTAAAATCTTCATTAATCATTTTCAAAATAACTGAATTGACGTAATCAAAATCAAACAAAAGACACCATTTTCATCATTATATATATTTGTACAACATATTTTTATATATTTGAACATGTAATGAGAATGATATATAGGCACCCACATTTGGGTCGCTTTGTATCATTTAATGATACATATTTATAAGTTAGCCGTAATATTATCAAAAAAGGCGTTTAAATTAATCATTGTCTTCTAATTCAAATATTTCTTCTACATTTTTTCCAAAATATTTTGCAATTTTTAGTGCTAATACTGTAGAAGGTACATATTTATTCTTTTCCATTGCATTAATAGTTTGTCTTGTAACTGATATAATCTTAGCTAAATCTTCTTGTGTAATATTTTTTATAGCTCTTTGGACTTTAATATTATTTTTCATAATCCATATTTTTGTATTTAAACAATAAGTAATGAAAACGAATAATGAATAAAATCAAAGTCGTAAACATATTATATATCATTACACTCATAAAATCTATTCCGTAAATAAATATGAAAAGGAAAAGAAGTAATAAATGATTAATTAAAAAAGACCACTGAAAAGAAACTAGTCTTAATTTCGAAATAAATTCATCTTCAACTTTTTCTCTTGAAAATACTACAATTAAACCTCCGATTATGAATAAAATTCCGATTAAAGTATAAGTAAGATTTGTTTGAATTATTGTGAAATATTCAGTAGGTCTAAGCAGTTCACTCCCAATAATTGTAAATGTCGAAGAATTTAAGATAGCAATTTCATCTTTAATTATAAATACTACATAAATCCATAGAATAATACTAAAAAGTAATATTAACCAGCCAGCTGATTTGAATTTGTTCGGCAATAAAAGTCTTGTTTCCATAAATATAATATTTTGTTTGATCAAATGTAAAGAAAATATTTCATAATGTAAAATATTTTTTACTTTTTGTATTAAATTCTTTACTTAAAGAGAAAAATACTACGGCTAACATCGTATTGGCGAAATGGCGGGATAAGGGAGAAATTGAAAGTTTCTCCTTTTTTAGTCGCACCAGCCTTTTATATTTCCTTTTTTCATAAATTTAGAAAATAATAAAAGGCTGTTGCTTAGCTTAGTGCAAAATTGAAAGTTTTGGCTTTCTAATCCGCCACTATCGCCAATACGCGGCCCGTTCAATACGTTTAAAATTCACATTTATATTTTCATAGAAAGTATCTGCATTGTTTTTTGTCAATGCCATCTTTTTTCGGCACATAACCACTGCAACCTCATCACTACGCCTGCCCACTAGTTTAGGCATTCACAAAAATCAAAACCAATAAAGCGTATCAAATTTCCCAGCCGGATAAAAAGCGTTCATATTGTTTTCTTAGTTTTTTTATCCGTCCTACAAAAAATTGATACCCTTTAACCACATCCACATTTCATAAGGTCTTCATTAATCATTTTCAAAATAACTGAATTGACGTAATCAAAATCAAACAAAAGACACCATTTTCATCATTATATATATTTGTACAACATATTTTTATATATTTGAATATGTAATGAGAATGATATATAGGCACCCACATTTGGGTCGCTTTGTATCATTTAATGATACATATTTACAAGTTGTGTGCAATTGGAACGCACTAAATCTGATATATAGTCGAATTTTTTTGTGGAAAAACTAGAGTTTATAAACGGAAAATAGGTTTGTTTTTCGTCAAGCCTTGCAAAAGTAATTTGCTGAAAATTTATTTTCAAAGCGAAGTCGCTAAAAGGCTTGCCAAAGTTATAAGAAAAAAATGACTAAGTCAAATTTTATTTATTGTAATTGGTTTAACTCTAGTATTTAGCAAAAAATATCAACTGAGATTTAAAAAAACTGTACCTATCATTGCGGTCTGATAAGAACAATATTTTTAAATCATTTATCTAAATTTATTTCGACCAACTGTAAACTGATTTTTATTATCTTAGCAGAGAATAATAACAGCACACAACACGTGCTAAGCCCAATACTGCCCCAAAAGGCAGCACTGGGCCTAGCACGGGAACGTTCAATACATTCAAAATCCACAAATTTCTATTTTTCATAGAAAGTATTTACATTGTTTTTTGTCAATGCCATCTCTTTTCAGCACACGAGCACTGCAATCTGCTTCTGCCCACTAGTTTTGGCATTCACAAAAATCAAACCCCATAAAGCGTATCAAATTTCCCAGCCGGATAAAAAGCGTTCATATTGTTTTCTTAGTTTTTTTATCCGTCCTACAAAAATTTGATTCCCTTTAACCACGCCTCCATTTCATAATTAGGTAAAGTCTTAATTAATCATTTTCAAAATAACTGAATTGACGTAATCAAAATCAAACAAAAGACACCATTCTCATCATTATATATATTTGTACAACATATTTTTATATATTTGAACATGTAATGAGAATGATATATAGGCAACCATATTTGGGTCGCTTTGTATCGTTTAATGATACATATTTTTAAGTTGGCAGTAATTTTACACAAAAAAACCGAAAAACAAATAATTATGACATTTGAAATCATAAAAAGCTTATTAATTCCAATAATTATGATTGGCTTTGGAATATTCATAAAAAATACTGAAAATGTAAACTACCAAAATGTAAAAAAGTGGTGGAAAATTTTAGTTATTATTGGAATAATATCACTGATTCTGAAAATTGTTAATTTGTTCGTTTAAAATTAAATTATGAGTTTAATAACAATTTCAAAAAATAATAAAATTTTAGTTTCAGTAATTGCAACAATTCTAATTTTTATTGGATATTATTTAGCGGTTTACAAATCATTTAGTTATCAATCAAATAATGATACGATTGGAAATGTAATGATGTTAATTTCAATTAGCCTTTTCCCAATGCTTTGGTTGAACATTAATGAGAATTCAAAATGGAAAAAATATGTTTATGTTGTACCAATGGTAATTATAGGTATTATTATTATAATTGTAACGATTGCTAAAAAGAAGGAATATTTAGAAGAAGAAATAAATAAATATGGAAAAAATGCAGTTGGAAAAGTTATCGGTTTTGAAGTAGGAAAAGGTAGAAGTAAAAGACACTACGTTACTTTCAAATATGAGTTTGAAAACAAACAATTCATTCAAAGGTTTGAGAATTATTATGACGAATATGAACTTAACCAAAATTTGAACCTGAAAATATCAAAAAGAAATCCTGAAATGTTTAAAATAATAGAAAACGAAAAATAAAAACTACTGCCAACACACGTTTTGCGAGATTGCGAATTATGTGGTAAATTCACGTTTATCTTTCGCAAGAAATTTAGTAGTAACCGAAAATACTCGGTTACGAAGCTCGCAACCTCGCAAAGCGCGGGAACGTTCAATACGTTTAAAATCCACCTTCATATTTTCATAGAAAGTAGTTGCATTGTTTTTTGTCAATGCCATCAGTTTTCAGTACACAACACTGCAATCTGAACACTGCAATCTGACCACTAGTTCAGGCATTCACAAAAATCAAAACCAATAAAGCGTATCAAATTCCCCAGCCGGATAAAAAGCGTTCATATTGTTTTCTTGGTTTTTTTTTCCGACCTACAAAAATTTGATACCCTTTAACCACGCCTCCATTTCATAAGTAGGTAAAGTCTTCATTAATCATTTTCAAAATAACTGAATTGACGTAATCAAAATCAAACAAAAGACACCATTTTCATCATTATATATATTTGTACAACATATTTTTATATATTTGAATATGTAATGAGTGTAAATCGTCAGCAAAAAGTGGACTGATTTAGACAAAAACTAAGAGAGTGTTTTCAAAAATTATTAACTTTGAAATAGTATGAAAACATCTAATAAAAAAACAGCAGAGAATTTCATCAAGGAGAT
>NZ_JAXKVR010000016.1:0-20586 GCF_034497725.1 Flavobacterium psychraquaticum | reverse complement strand
AGGATTCTCGGGTTAAGATGTGTAAGAACCTAATTATTAACCTGGAGGAATTATCTGTAATTGGAAAAACTGAAGTAAACTACTTGAAATCCCTAATCAGTAAGGTTTTCATTAATGAACGACTCCCATATGAACGCAGAGCTGAAAACTTACCTCGTATTTGCTCATTTGTTGGCTCAACAAATATGGTCGATTTCCTTACTGATGAAACTGGTTCGGTTCGATGGATAATTTTTGATGTTATTGGAAGAATCGATTTCAATTACTCTAAAGAAATTGACATGGACTATGTTTGGGCGCAAGCTTATTATTTAGCATATCATGACAAGAACTTTGAACCGGAATTAACTCAACAAGACATCATTGAAAATGAGAAACGAAATGAAAAATACACTAGCCTGACTATTGAGCAAGAAATGGTAATTAAATACTTCGAAAAAACGGAGAATTTAATCTATTTCAATACATCAACTGAAATTATGACAAAGCTAATTCCATTGGGATTAAAACTCAGCAGAGAGAAAATTGGTAAGGCACTGAGTGGTTTTAAATTTTCTAGGATAAAACATCCCCAAAAGCAAGTATATGGCTACTTGGCAAAGCCAAAGTTCAATATTAGTCCAGTTGAAATAATGAATAATTAGAAAATGTACTTACCTAACTTACCTACTTACCTAAACCCTTATAGAATATGACTTTTTTTAAGGTAAGTATATATAATTTAACCTACCTATACTTACCTAAAAAACTCAGGTAGGTAGGTAAGTATTAGGTAATTTATAAAAATGTTGCGAACACTTGAATTTACTGGTTTAGGTAAGTAGGTAAGTAAAAATGGCAAATACTTAGATAAAACTAAAAATGAATATAGAAAAATCAAAACAAATTAATATTCCTGAACTATTACAAAAGTTGAATATTGGTCCAGTTAAAATATCGGGAAATAATTACTATTACATCGCTCCCTACAGAACAGAAAAAACTGCTTCTCTTCATGTCCTTGAAAATAAGTTCTACGATTTCGGAATACAGAAAGGAGGATATGCTTTAGATATTATTATTGAAATGTATGGGTTTTCAGTTTCTGAAGCACTACAATTTTTAAAACAATTTGATAAAGAAAGCTCTATTTTTTCTTTTCAAAAGCAAAAAAATATTGTATCCAATTTTAGTGAAACTGAAACTAAAGTAAACATAATTAAAGTAATTGAAATTCAGCATTATGCGTTAAAACAATATTTGGAAAGCAGAAAAATTTATCATTACGAAAATGAACCAAATTTAAAAGAAGTCCATTATGAAATTAACGGCAAAAAATATTTCGGAATTGGATTTCAAAACAGAAGCAATGGATTCGAAATTCGTTCTAAATATGCAAAGATATGTATTGGAAAAAAAGACATTACCTTAATTGTAAAAGGTGATAAAAACAAAAAAACTATCCGAATATTTGAAGGCTTCACTGACTATATTTCTTTTAAAAGTTTAGAAAAAAATTCAAGTGATTATTTAATTCTGAATTCAGTAGCATTAATAAGTCGTTGTGAATTTTTATCAAACTACGATGAAATAGAAGTATATCTAGATTATGATTCTGCGGGA
Organism: Flavobacterium psychraquaticum; assembly: GCF_034497725.1. Classification (NCBI taxonomy): domain Bacteria; kingdom Pseudomonadati; phylum Bacteroidota; class Flavobacteriia; order Flavobacteriales; family Flavobacteriaceae; genus Flavobacterium; species Flavobacterium psychraquaticum. Next base: position 18,984 of record NZ_JAXKVR010000016.1, on the reverse strand, counting down.
GATAAATATACGGAAATGCTGAAGAGTAAGTATTTGAATGTTATAGATATGAGGAGCTTGTTTTTTGGATATAAGGATTTGAATGAATGGTTAGTTAATGGCGATTTTAATTTAAAGGAGTGATTTAAAAAATGATTTAAAGTTGTAAGTAATCGAGATGTGCCAATGTGGACACAAATTGCTCCGCATTTGGTCCAAATTAGCATCTCGTTTTTTCTCCCGATGGTCGCAAAAAGGAAGAGCAGAACTCAGTAAACATTCAAAAATGAAAAAAAATGAAAAACTATTTTATAAAATTCAGAGTCTCTAAAGTAGAATATTTGATAATAAAAAAGAAAGCAGAAGATAGTGGAATTAGTATTTCTGAACTAATGAGAGCATTAGCATTTAATTACAAATTATCAAGTAAATTAACTCCCGAAGAAATTGAATGCTATCAATTACTTTCAAAATACGGAGATAATTTTCGAAGAATTTCTAATCTTTTTAAACTTGGTGATACAACTGGAGTAAAAGAAGAAGCACTTGTAACAAGTAAATTAATTCGTGAACATTTAATGAAAATTAAATAACTATGATTGGATTAGCAAAAGCATGTTCTGGAGGAGGAACGCTTGGTAATTACGTTATGGATAAAGAAAAAGGTTATGAACTCGACCGAAATTTACTTTGTGGAGATAATCCAAAAGAAATTATGGAGGAAATCAAGTCTATGCAAGAATTAAATCAAAGAGCTTCCAATAAAACATTTAGTTTGGTTTTGTCACCTGATATTAAAGACGGTCAAAAACTAACCAATAAGGAATTAAAAGATATTACTCGTCAGTATATGGGTAAATTAGGAATTGATCCCGATAAACAGCAGTTTGTTGCTTTTGTGCACACAGAGAAGAAACATAAACACATTCATATTATTGCAAACAGGGTTCAAACCAATGGAAAATTAATTCCAGATCATCATATTGGAAAACGAGCACAATGGGCGGCGCATGAAGTTGCACAGGAAAGAGGGTTAACTTCTGCCAAACAAATAATGATTGATAATGTTAAGAGTGTTGAATCACAAAAGGACAATTTTAAAAGTCTTCGTAAAGAGATTTTTAACAAACATGAATCAGTTATTAAAATGAATCCTAAAGGATTTAATGAGTATCAAAAAAGAATGGAGAAGTTAGGAATTAAAGTGGATACAGTTTTTAATAAAAAAGGAATTGTTCAAGGACATAAATTAACCGATAAACTTTCAGGACAAATCTTTAAAGCATCTGAAATAAATAGACATCTTGGTCTTAGCTCTTTAATGAAACCTTACACTCCATTAGAACCTATTATTAAAATTGCAAAGTTGATTGGTAAAAGCAATGATATGGGGTATTAAATAATTATAATTTAAAAAATTATGTCATACAAAAAAGCACAACCAAAAATTGCAGATAGTTTATCTGTATTTATTGAACAAATCGAAAACATAGAAAAGAGTACTGCTTCACTCCAAAAAATTAGCGATAGTATAGATGCCAAAATGGATTTATTTTATCAATATGAACCAAAACTTAATTTTGAGCCTTTGGAAACAATTAACGAAAAACAGATTAATTTAATTGTTCAAAAAAATGCTCAAATTGAAGCTGCAATGAATTTGTATTTAAACAAACTAGAACAACAGAGAAAGCAAAAAGATTCTTTTTTCTATTATTTTAGTTTGTCAATTGCTGTAATGTTTGCAATTACTGTTTTCTGTTCTTACTATGCTATTAGTAATCACTACAAAAAACAAAAAACTGAAACTCAATTTATTCGTTTTCTTAATGATGAAAAATTAAAAGATAAATATGTAGAATGGTTGAACAATAAAAATTAATAAAACTTTAATCTATTGATGATTTTTTTGTTGTATAAACTTTCAAAACTGATTCATATTCTTGTTCCGAAATTTGAGAACTTTTTGAAAATTGTACTTCGAATAAATCAACGAAATATAATCTGAAATAGATAAGAATAAGAGTATTTAATTGGTTGTCTGACTGATAATAAAGCAACATTTTTAAGAATTCAGCTTGAATATTATCAGGTTTATTTTTGAAATGTTTTTCTATTTCCATTGTAAATAAAAACAATAAAACATCATAACTATTTTTGTCATCTAATAGGGTATCAATGATTTCGCCTCTATCCTCATAGTTCAGGTTAAGTAATTGAATTTTAAATATGTCAATTAATTTATAATTCAAAGCTTCTTCTGTTGTTGTTCCAGTTTTATTATTCTCAATAAAACTTTCTGACAGATTAACATACCCAGAACTAAAGTCCGGAGTAGTAAAATCTTGAAACAATAAATAGTTAAGGATTTTTTGAAAAGCAGGTTTACTGCTTTTTTTTGTTGCTTTTTCTTTCATCAGTACAAAAAAAATGCGTGAGACATTAGCCAACCGAAATAGAGGTACTAGGAGACCCAACAAACAGAAGACTACGCCCACGCAAGTATTATGCACAGGCGTAAGCCTATTAATTTATTGGTTTGTTTAGAAGATTCCTAGTTTTCTATTCCCAAGATTAATAGCTTACGCGATTAAATATATTTTTCTGATGTAAAATTAGGTAAAAAAAATGGAGTTAAAAAACTATCTTTTTTTTGATAGTCCTTGATTTAGTATGATTTTCTTTGTTACTATTATGTTGATAATTTTATATGTATTTACACACAAAAGATATTATTAAGTATTAAATTTGATGAATATCGTTCATGATTACGGATTTCCGTACTATTTTCATGTAAAACAACTGTAAATTGCAATGCAAATTTTACACTTTACAATAAAAATAAAATAAAATTACAATCCAAAATGGCAAAAGCAGTAAAAGAAAAAAGCATTGAAGAAACACTATGGGATTCCGCAAATAAATTGCGTGGTACCGTAGAATCATCTGAGTATAAGCACGTAGTATTAGGTTTAATTTTCTTAAAATTTGCCAGTGATAAATTTGAAGAGCGCAGAAAAGAGCTAATTGCCGACAATAAAGAGAAATTCCTTGAAATGAAGGAATTCTACAATATGTCTAATATCTTTTACTTGCCAGAAGAATCACGTTGGTCATTTATAATTGAAAATTCCAAACAAGCCGATATTGCTTTAAAAATTGATACCGCTTTACACACCATAGAAAAAAATAATCCAGCTTTAAAAGGTGCTTTACCTGATAATTATTTTTCTCGTTTGAATATGGACGTGAGCAAGCTAGCGGCTTTGTTAGATACCATCAACAATATTGATACCATCAAAGACAAACAGCAAGATATTGTGGGGCGTGTGTATGAGTATTTCCTGAGCAAGTTTGCTTTAGCTGAAGGAAAAGGAAAAGGCGAATTCTACACCCCTAAAAGCATTGTAAACCTAATTGCAGAAATGATTGAACCCTACAAAGGAGTCATCTATGACCCTGCTTGTGGTTCGGGTGGGATGTTTGTGCAAAGTATTAAGTTTATTGAAAACCACCACGGAAACAAAAAAGAAATTTCCATTTACGGACAAGAATATACGGCTACGACTTATAAACTTGCCAAAATGAATCTTGCCATTAGAGGTATTGCCGCCAACTTAGGTGATGTGCCTGCTGATACTTTTGGCAAAGACCAACACCCTGATTTGAAAGCCGACTTCATCATGGCGAACCCACCATTTAATCAAAAAGATTGGAGGGCTAGTGATGAACTAACCGACGACCCACGTTGGAGAGGCTACGATGTACCTCCAACCAGTAACGCCAATTACGCTTGGATATTAAACATGGTGGCGAAACTTTCTGAAAATGGTGTGGCGGGTTTTATTTTGGCTAATGGTGCACTTTCTGGCGGTGGTGAAGAATATAAAATTAGAAGAAAACTAATTGAAAACGACTTGGTAGAAGCGATTGTTATTTTACCAAGAAACATGTTTTATACCACTGATATTTCGGTTACACTTTGGATTTTGAATAAAAACAAAAAAGCCAGAACAGTGCAATTGCCTGATGCAGTTAGAAACTACCGTGACAGACAACACGAAATTCTATTTTTAGATTTAAGAGAAAAAGGCATCCCATTTGAGAAAAAATACACCCAATTTTCAGACGAAAATATTATTGAAATCACCGAAGCCTACCATAATTGGCAAACGGATTTGACAAAATATCAAGACGTACCTGAGTTTTGTTATGCCGCTTCTATTGATGAAATTGTAGCGAAAGACTTTTCGTTGGTACCAAGTAAGTACATAACGTTTGTGAACCGTGATGAAAACATCGATTTTGAAGATAAAATGAAAAGATTACAAACCGAGTTTTCTGAATTGTTAAAAGCAGAAGCGCAATCGAAAAACGATTTATTAACCGTATTTAAAGAATTAGGTTATGCCATCGAATTATAAGCGTTTAGGCGATTACATACATAAAGTTGAAAATAGAAACAGAGACTTAAAAGTTTCAAAATTAGTTGGTCTTAGTATGACCAAAGAATTTAGAGTTTCAACTTCCAACATTGTTGGAACTGATATGAGTGTTTACAAAGTTGTAAATAAATGGCAATTTTCATGCGACTTTATGTCAGTGATTCGAGTTCATAAATTTCCTGTGGTTTTAAAAACGGATGATGATCCTGTTTTGGTTTCTCCTGCCTACACTGTTTTTGAAGTAAATGACGAAAATGAACTGAATCCAGAATACTTGATGATGTGGTTTAGAAGAAGTGAATTTGATAGATACGCAGATTTTAAATGTGATAGTGCCATTAGAGGTGGATTTGATTGGGATGCTTTATGTGATTGTATGTTGCCAATTCCATCCATTGAAAAACAACAAGAAATTGTAAAAGAATACAACACCATTCAAAACCGTATTGCACTCAACAACCAATTGATTAGTAAACTAGAAGAAACGGCGCAGGCGATTTATAAGCAGTGGTTTGTAGATTTTGAGTTTCCGTTTGTCACATCGAGCGGAGTCGAGATGCCTTATAAAAGTAATGGTGGTAAAATGGTTTGGTGTGAGGAATTGGAAAAGGAGATTCCGGAGGGGTGGGAAGTTGGTAATTTCCAAAAAGATTTAATATTTAAAACTGGAAAATTAGATTCTAATGCATCTATAGAAAATGGGAAATATCCTTTTTTCACATGCTCTGAAGAAGTTTTTAAAGTTGATAGTTTTGCTTTTGATCAAGAAGCAGTTTTACTTGGTGGAAATAATGCTACAGGTAAATTCCCTTTGAAATATTTTAAAGGAAAATTTGATGCTTATCAAAGAACTTATGTAATTAGTTCCAACAACAAAAGAATTTCAAATAAGCAAATTTTTTATAGAATTAAGGGTTTGTTGGATGAAATGAGAGAATCTTCTGTTGGAACTGCAACTAAATTTTTGACTATGCAAATATTTAATCCAATTACGATTATAATTCCTAATGTAAATATCAACGAGAATTTTGAAAATATCATCCAAAAGATTTATACTTCAAAACAATTGTATTTCAATCAAAATCAAAAACTAGAGGAATTGAAGGATTTGTTGTTGGCAAAGATGACGAGGGTTGAGAATTAGAAATTATAAAAAATATATTTATGAAGTATAAATACCAACTTATTCTCATAGGAGAAAACGAAGATTTGTTTAAATCTCTTGAAATAGAATTAAAAAAAGGATTTGATGATCTTAAAATCATTAGTGATTCTTTAAAAATTATTCGTGAAATTGATATTGAAGAATATTCTGGTGGACAACCTGCATTTGTTATATATGCTGGACATAAAAATAATTTTACAGGAAAACAAAAAGAAATATTAGAAAAACAAAAATTAGATGGGAATATTATCTTACCTGTTTTTAATCAAAATTTCACTGATGAAATTCCTGAATTTTTATCAAATCAAAACGGAATTAATTTCAACGATAATGTTCAAAAAATTAAAAATATTGTTTTAGAAGGTTTTGAATTATTGAGAAAAAATAGAAAATTATTTATTTCTTATAAACGATCTGAATCAAGTAACATAGCTATTCAATTGTATGAGTTTCTAGAACGGCATAATTTCGATGTTTTTATAGATACACATTCAATTGATAAAGGTGAAGAATTTCAAGAAGAATTATGGCATAGGATGACAGATTGTGATTTAATATTGATGTTAAATACCAAAGAATTTTTAGAAAGCAACTGGTGTAAGCAAGAATTAGATAAAGCTCATTTAAAAAGAATTGGTATTGTACACTTGATTTGGCCTGATTGTGATTTTGCAGATTTTGCACATATAGCTCATTCAATAAAATTAAAATATCAAGATTTTGATAATTCACCTGTGGCAGATGTCACCAAAGGAAAGTTAAAAGAAGATATTTTATCTCCAATTCTTAATTTAGTTGAAAGTTCTAGAGCTAGAAATTTGGCATCACGTCAAGACTGGTTGATTACAGATTTTACTCAGGCTGCAAATGATAAAGATGCAGATGTTAATTTACAATATAGTAGGTATATTACTCAAAAATTAGATAGTGGTAAGTTTAAAGTTTTTATACCAACTGTAGGTATTCCACAATCAATCAATTGCCATAATTCACAAAAACTTATTGAAAAAATTGAAGATAAACAAATTGAATCAATTACTTTAATTTATGATGAATTATCAATTCGTAATAATTGGTTAGAACATTTAGATTGGTTAAATGAATATTTAGAAATTAAAACACTTAAAAAATCTGATTTCAGTAAAGCATTTTAAAAAAAGTAAGTATGAAAAATATTTTTTTATCAGCAAGTGTCCCATTACCAGAAAGGCACCCTAGATATTATGACACAGCAGATATTATTGCGATTAGAGATGCTGTAATTGCCTTAGCAAGTTTAGTTATAGGTAAGCACAGAATTATTTGGGGAGGACATCCATCAATCACACCATTGATTTACTATGTAATTGAAAAGATGATCGTAAATAATCTTAAAAGAGATGATTGGAACTTTCCTCTGACTGATAATGAAAAAGAATGGGTAGCTTCAGAACTTAAAGGCAAAATACAGGAACATGTATTGCTTTACCAATCATTATTTTTTAAAGACGATTTTCCTCCAGAGAATGAAATGTTTCAAAATGTTCGTTTAACAGAAAACAAGGGTGATTTACCTACAAGCATTAAATATTTGAGACATAAAATGTTTACTGAAAATGAATTCTCTGCTGCTGTCTTTATTGGAGGTATGGATGGAATTGAAGTTGAATATAATATGTTTAAAGAATTACATCCAAAAGCTCTAATGTTACCAATTGCAAGTACAGGTGCTGCTACAACAATTGTTTTTGATTCTTTAGCATCAGAAGATGAAGCAAAACACGAAAGGTTTTTGAAAGACTATGGTTACATGAGTTTATTTCAAAAGTATTTAATCGATAAAATATAGTATTATGGCAAGAAAGGTTTTTGTATCATATAAATATAAAGATGAATTAGTTGCGGATTTAGGAAAGAAAACAATAGGTGTTGTTAATAATGAGTTAGCTCTTGTTCCTCGTAAAACGAGAGTTAGAGACTACGTTGATAAACTTCAAACAAAAATTGGAAAGGATAATATTAATTTAGGTGAAAAAGACGGAGAAAGTTTAAAGGATTTTTCCGAAGGTTATATTGAGTCAACATTAAAGAATAAAATATATCAAAGCAGTACAACTATTGTTATGATTTCAAAGGGGATGAAAGATTCATCAATGGAAGAAAAAGATCAATGGATTCCTTGGGAAATTTCTTATTCTCTTCGTGTTGTGAAAAGAGGGGATTCTAAAAGTCTTATGAATGCTGTTTTAGGGGTTGTTTTGCCTGACGAAAATAATTCTTACGATTGGTATTATTCCTTTAACCAAGAGTGTAATTGCACAACTCATCATACAAGTAAGCTTTTCAAAATACTTAGAGCTAATATGTTTAATATTATAGATAAAAAGTATAAAGAATGTAACGGGATTAAAATCCACATTACTTCTGAACCATCATATATTAAAACTGTGAAATGGGATACTTTTATGCAAGGCAATAATTACAATGACTACATAGAAAAAGCTTTAGAAATTCGAGATAACAAGGGTCTATATAAATTTGAAATAAATTTACAATAATCATGAGTTTTATTAATGAATCTCAATTAAGAAGTTTTAGAAAGTCAACTAAAACTTATAATCTTACTTTAAACGAAAGTTTGAGAAATTTTAAAAACGAATCTAAATTTTTAAAAACTAAAATATTTCTATCTCATAAACATGATGAACTAGAACAACTTGAAGGTGCGGTATCTTTCCTTAAAGATAATGGAGTTGATGTTTATGTAGATTGGCTTGATGAAGGAATGCCCAAAACAACTTCAGGTCAAACTGCTGTAAGAATAAAAGAAAAAATTAAAGAGAACGATAAGTTTATATTATTAGCTACTGAAGGAGCCATTAACTCAAAATGGTGTAATTGGGAATTAGGATTAGGTGATGCAGCAAAGTATATCAATAATATAGCTATTCTTCCAATTAAGAAAGATTATTCAGATTTTTCAGGAAATGAATACTTAGAGATTTATCCCCATATCATTAATTTGGAAAATCTTCAATATTATAAAGGTGAATATAGAGCTAGTGGAACTTATGTTTTATTTCCATCTGTAAACGGAAATAATAAAATGATGTTACTTAAAGATTGGTTAAAGTCTAGATAAATTTAGCTAAACCTAACTTTTTGCTATTTAATCATTCGCTAAATACATAATCGATATGAGACTGTATAAAAAAAAAGAGGTTTTAGGATTTAGAAATCATATTGAATGATGGTCTTCGGGATATTCTGTTGATGATTTGAGAAAGGATTATAATAAACAAATAGAAAATAATTAATTACAACTATAAAATATGTTACGAATTTTACATTTAACGGATTTTCATTTTTCGAATAAACCAAAAGATAAATTAGACCAAAAACGATTAGTAGATTCGTTAAAAAGGTCGTTAGAAAATGATGTTGAAGAAATTGATTTAATCTTTTTCACTGGTGATTTGGTAAATAGTGGTTCGGATTATAATGATTTTATAGAAGCAAGAGAATTATTATTGGATAGTTTGTCTGATTTTTTAAAAATCAACAAAGAAAATATTTTTATATGTGCAGGCAATCATGATGTTAATAGAAACCAAGAACTGGATGACGTTAGAGAATCTATTGCGAAAATAAAAGATAACAAAGGGCTTGATGAATATGTTCTAAAACAAGAAGGTAAATCCTTAAAAGCTAGTTTGGAAAATCATGTTAATTATTTAAAGTTTCAGAAAGATTTTTATAGCTATTCTGAGCAAGATATTATCGAACCATTATATACCAATCACTTTAGAGAAATCAAAAAAGCAAAAATAAACATTACAACAATAAATTCGGCATGGAGAGCAATTGACTCAAATACAGATTCAGGTAATTTGTTGTTTCCAATACATTTTTTAAAGGAGGTTAATGAAAAGAAAAATGATAATTGTTTATTAAACATCATGTTAATGCATCATCCTTTGTCAGATTTTAAATATTGGAATTATCAAGCGATGGAAGATGTTATTTTTAAATCTTACCACATGATGTTTTCTGGTCATTCACATAAAAATAGAGATACAATACATGTCGTTCCCGAAATAGGTATGTATAGTTGTACATCGCCAGCGGCTTTAAGTAATGATGGAAAATCAAGAATTGGATACTCAATAGTTGAAGTAGATTTAAATGATTATTCATTAAGAATTTTTAATAAAGTTTACCAATCAGATGATGAAGTGTTTTATGTAAGTGAAACACCCCTCACAGGACAAATACCTATGAGTGAGAAAAAACAGAATGAGAATAAATTTAGACGAACAATTAGAAAAAGATTCAATGAGGAGTTAGAAAAAGCTAACGAACTTTTTCTATCATACACGGATAAAGATTATAGTAATTTTATAGAGATGTTTACAGAACCCGTCATTAAGAGCGGATCTAAAACCAACATTAGAGAAAATAAAGTGGACTCTGTTTTTACAATTGATGAACTTATAAATTCCAAAATGAATGAAATATTGTTTGGAAGAGATAAGAGTGGGAAAACAGCTATTTTATATAAAGTATTTTTAGATATATTGAATGATTTTAGTAGCTTAGAAATCCTATCCATCTATATTGACTGCAAGGAAATTGTTAAATCTCAAAGAAAATTAAACTTATTAAAGAAGATTCAAAATTTTTATGAATTAAATAATTCTGATGCTGAAGGTTTATCTAAGAAATATCATTTTAAGATTTTACTTGATAATTTTGAAGGAAACGAACAATATGTTTTAAATCCTTTAAATGAATTTATGGAGAAAAATCCTAATTGTTCAATTATTGCAACTTCAGAAGAAACTTTGCTGAATAGTTTTGCAGGAAAGACAATCAATAATACATGTTTTAATAATAAATTTATTTGGGATATTGGTAGAAAACAAATTAGGACTTTGACTAACAAATGGCCAGGAATAAATGATGATAACAAAGAAATATTACTAGAAAAAATTCACAAAGTTTTTAATCAATTAAACATTCCATCTAATTATTGGACTGTTTCATTATTCATATGGATTTTTGAAAAAAATGCAGATGCTAATATTAAAAATAATTTTCAATTAATTGAATCTTATATTGATAATCTATTAGATAAAGAAAATTTCATTTTAAATGAGTCAATATATAAGATTGATTATGAGGATTTTAAGATTTATTTAGGCGAGCTCGCATATCATTTAATAAAGGAATACAATTCAGAAAATTATGTTATTCCTTATTCTGAATTAATATCATTTACAAGTAATTATAAAAAACATAATAGAAAATTTGTAATTGATGTTGAAAACATTGTAAGAATAATTATTGATAAAGGGGTTCTCAAAAAAGCTCATACTGATTCATATACATTCAGGTTAAATGGTGTTTTTGAATACTTTTTAGCCTATTATATGAAGGACAATGAAGAATTTAGAGATGAAATAATTAAAGATGGTCACTACTATTTGTCTTTTGGAAATGAATTTGAGATTTGTGCAGGATTTATAAGCAGAGAAAAAAGTTTTGTAGAGAAAATATTTGAGAGAACTAAAGATATTTTTAAAGAATTAAATTCTACTTATAATTTAGACCAGGTCGATTTTCACTTACAAAATATCATACAAGAAAAGCTAAATGTTGATTTAAAATTGCCTGAAATCTTGAAAGATAGGATAAAACCTATATCAATAGAAAATCAAGATGTTTTGTTTGAGGAGGTTTCAAATGGCTTAAATGATAGAATGTCAGGTATTCAAACAAAAAAGTATTATGAACATATTGAAAGTAATTCTGAAAATTTAGAGAAGGCACTTTTCATTTTATCAAGAGTTTTTAGGAATTCAAAACTTAAAGACAATAAATTAGAAGATGAAGTATTTGATTTTATATTAAATTCTTCTTGTACTCTAGGTTTTCAATTAGTTGAGGAAATTGAAGAAAATAAATTTGATTATTTAAGTGAAAAAACTAATGAACATGAATTAATGAGGTTATTAACTAAGTTTATTCCATTAGTTGTTCAGACTTTCTTTTATGATGCATTAGTTCAGAATAATCTGGAGAATATTTTGAAAGAAAAAATAGAAAAATTAAAGATTGACTCTAAGAATAATCAATTTAAACTTCTTGTACTTTATTTTTCTTTAATTGATTTGAATCTAAAACAAAATCATCATTACATAAACGAAATTATAAGTGTATTATCACTTGGGGTGTTAAAAAATACTTCCTTAATTAAGCTTTATATGTATTTAGCACTAAAAGTAAATGGAAATAAAAGTCTTGAAGATAAAATAAAGGGATATATAAAAGAACAAGAATATAAGTTGAATAGTTCAAAAAATCAAGGCGAAATAGATCAAAAAATTTCAAAGGTTTCAAAACTAAAACCCAAAAAATAATTTTAACCGTCTTTTTCTAATTCAGTTCAAGGGATTGATTAGATTGAAATTATAGAATTTACAATGCTTATCAAAAACAAAGGTTAAATCATTTAATTATAAAAGTAATGCCAGAATTACACGTAAGTAAAAAAACAATTGGAAAATTGTTTAGCGAAATGCAGGGAAAAAAATTTATCATTCCAGATTATCAAAGACCATATAAATGGAATGTAGAGAAATGTGAAACACTTTGGAACGATATTGAAAACTTTACAATTACTGAAGCACAATCAGGTTCCGATTATTTTTTAGGAACTATTGTTTCTTATGTAAATGGTGATAAAGACCAGGAAATTATTGATGGTCAACAACGTATTACTTCTTTTTTTCTATTGTTACGAGCTTTCTTCAGAAAGCTTGAAGATATGTTAGAAGATGAAGAAGGACATGTAGTTGGTTTAAAAAATCAATTAGCACCTTGCTTGTGGGATATTGATGCAATATCACAGAAGGTTACTGATAAAAAGAAAATACACATCAATTCACAAGTTGCAACAGCAGAGGATAATCATATTTTTCATAACATTCTAGAAACAGGAGTTTGTGATGCTGTTGCAACAGATAACTACAGTAATAACTATCGTTTTTTCAAAAAACAATGTGATTCTTATGCTGAAACTAATCCAATGCAATGGAAACAATTGTGTATTACTATTATACAAAAATGTATAATTCTACCAATTGAATGTGATACTCCAGAAACTGCTTTAACTATTTTCTCTACACTAAATGATAGAGGAATGCCATTAGCTGATTCGGATATTTTTAAAGCACAGATTTATCGTAATCTTGAAACAGAAGCTGAACGAAAAGAGTTTACAACTACTTGGAAAGAATTAACTCAAGTATGTAAACAAGCACATATTTCAATAGATGATGTGTTTAGATATTATACACATGTATTGCGTGGAAGAAATAATGATAAATCTAAAGAGGTAGGATTAAGAAAATTTTATGCAGATGATAATTACAAACGTCTAAAAGATGATAATCTTATTAATGAAATAATGGCATTGGCTATTTTTTGGCGTGATATTAATTCGAATATAGAACCCGAAGAAGAAGTTAGTTACGTTATTTCTGAAGAAGTTCGAAAGTATGTACACTGTTTATCTTGTTATCCTAATGAGTTTTGGAAATATGTAACAAGTGTGTTTTTTCTAAAAAACAGAGAAAATGAAAACTTTGATAAAGATTTATGTGTTATTCTTCCAAAGTTAATTGCGTTTTTATTTGCAAAATTTATTGATGCTCCTTCTGTAAATGCAATTAAAGATGATATTTATTCGTCATGTATCTCTACTCAAAATAAGAATGAACTTCAATACAGAATAATTTTTAATGAAGAATTATTATTTAAAAAAATAGACGAACACGCATCTTCTAGGTTATCTAGAGCATTATTATTACTTGATGCATATTTGAATTCAAATCAATCAGAACTTATACCAGTAACATTTGATATTGAACATATTTTTCCTAAAAAATGGCAAGAAACCAATTATAATGGTTGGGATAAAAAAGATGCAGATTTGTATCTTGATAGATTTGGAAATAAAATCATTTTTGAAAAAAAGTTGAATATTCAAGCAGGCAATGGATATTTTGGAAATAAGAAGCAAAAATATAGTCAATCTAAAATAGCGAGCGTTGTTGATTTGAGCAATTATCCAAAAAATGATTGGGTTAAAGAAGATATTGAACAAAGAGAAGTGAATTTTAAGAAAAATATCCTTGATTTTTTTAAAAAGGAATTAGATGTAATTTAAAATATCAAATTATCGAAAATAAATAAGATATATTATGTCACAAATATTTACTAAATTTGTGACATAATTAAAAAATAAAAAGCGTGCAATCCTCACATAATCAGATAGAATTAAAGATTAAAAAATCTGCTAAGGGTAAAATTTTTTTCGCAGATGATTTTGTAAAATTCGGTTCTTCAGAGAACATCCGAAAAGTATTGTCACGTTTAGAAAAAGAAGGTTTATTAGAACGTTTGGCACAAGGTATTTATTTAGTGCCTAAGAAGGATGTGTTGTTAGGTACATTATATCCAACTACAGAAGAAATTGCTTTAGAAATTGCCAAGCGAGATAAAGCTCGTATAGCACCAACGGGTTCATTGGCTTTGTATCAATTAGGAATCACAACGCAAATACCTTTAAAAGCAGTTTATTTGACAGATGGTGCACAACGTGTAATAACCATAGGAAATCGCACCATTCAATTTAAGAAGACAACACCTCGAAATTTAGCTATCAAAGATCAATTGTTACTGCTTATCACACAAGCCTTAAAAGAAATAGGGCAGGACAAAGTAACGGATTTGCACTTGCAAAAATTAAAACCTTTTTCATTGCAATTAGATCATGAGATACTAAAGTCGCAATTAAAGTTTGCTCCAGTTTGGGTACAGAAAAGAATTAATGAATTAAGAAACTAAACTATGTGGGTAAACCTTACAATGGAGCAAAAGCAAAATTTAATAACGCAAACTGCTGTTAAAACAGGATTGCCTGCTTATGCAGTAGAAAAAGATGGGTGGGTTTGTATTATTTTACAAGCTGTTTTTCAATCGGAATATGCTACAAATATTATTTTTAAAGGCGGTACCTCATTAAGTAAAGCCTACAATATAATCAATCGATTTTCGGAAGATGTCGATTTAATAATTGATAGGAAGTTTTTAGGTTTTGAAGAATTACCTTCAAAAATGGCAGTTAAAAGATTAAGAGAAGCATCAGGTTAGTTTATCATAAATGATTTTAGAGTAGAGTTGATAAATCAACTTTCAAATCTTGGTATTGCTCCAGATATGTACACTATTAAATACAACGATAAAGTGGATGATACTAGTGATCCAAACACCTTAGAAGTGTATTATAATCCTGTAATTCCAAACGATAATCCATATATACAACCTCGAGTTTTAATAGAAATGGGTGCTCGTTCTTTAACAGAACCTGCTGAAGAAAGAGAAGTAATTTCGTTTATTGATACTGAATATGCACATTTACCATTTGCTCAAAAACCGACAATAGTAAAAGTTGTAGTTCCGACTAGAACTTTTATTGAAAAAGTATTGCTGCTACATGAAGAGTTTTCAAAGCCATTAGAGGCAATACGAAGCGAGAGATTATCACGTCATTTATATGATTTAGACCGATTAATGGATACCGAATATGCAACAAGTGCTTACAAGAATAAAGAACTTTTTGAGCATATTGTGGAGCATAGAAAAACCATCACACCATTACGAGGAATAACGTACGACAATCATAATAGGAAAAGTTTACAAATTATTCCACCAGATGCTGTAAGCAAAGAATGGGAACAAGATTATAAAGTAATGCAAGAGAATATGATTATTGGGGATTCAAAATCATTTTCAATCCTATTAGAGAGGATGAAAGATATAATGGAAAATTTTAAAAACGACTAAGCTATCGAATAAGTCTAAGAAAATAATAGAATGAAATTCACAGAAGCACAATTAGAACAAGCCTTTATTCACTTATTGCAAGAAGAGCAAATGACGCATCTTGTAGGTGGTGAAGTGCGTAAAAATGAGTTTCAAGGCGTATCAGAACCACCCACACAATACGGTCATATCGTTACTGAAAAAGTGTTGATTGATGCGGATTTAAAAAACTATTTGAAGTCCAATTACGCTAAGGATAACATTACAGATTCAGAAGTAAATTCGATTATTCGTGATTTGGAACGATTACCATCTTCCGATTTATATGAAAGCAATAAAGTTTTTATGAAAATGGTAAGTGATGGCTTTTTGCTAAAACGTGAAGACCGTAATCAAAAAGATATATTTATCCAATTGATTGATTATACCGAAAAGGATAATAATGAATACAAAATTGTGAATCAATTAGCCATCAAAGGCTACGAAATGCGTATTCCTGATTTGATTTTATACATCAATGGATTACCATTAGTGGTGTTTGAATTTAAAACTGCCATTCAGGAAAACACCACCATTCATGATGCTTACGTGCAATTAACTACACGTTACAAAAGAGATATACCGGAGTTATTCAAATTCAATGCTTTTTGTGTGATTAGTGATGGTGTGAATACCAAATCAGGTTCCTTTTTTGCACCTTATGAATTCTTTTATTCCTGGAGAAAAATAGAAGGCATGCCTAATGAAGTGGATGGTATAGATGCTATGTTTACACTCATTCAAGGGATGTTTAACCGTAAGCGTTTACGTGATATTATTCAAAACTTTATTTATCTACCTGATAGTTCTAAAAAGAATGAAAAAATCGTTTGTCGTTATCCACAATATTATGCAGCTGTCAAACTTTTTGAAAATATAAAAAACCATCAAAAGCCTTTGGGCGATGGTAAAGGAGGAACTTACTTTGGTACAACAGGTTGTGGTAAAAGTTACACGATGTTGTATTTAAGTCGCTTATTAATGCGAAGTACTCATTTTTCAAGTCCAACAATTATAATCATAACAGACCGTACCGATTTAGATGACCAGTTATCAGGTCAATTTACCAATGCAAAAGGTTTTGTTGGTGACGAATCGATTATTAGTGTAGAAAGCAGAACGCATTTAAGAGAATTGTTACAAGGAAGAAACAGTGGTGGTGTTTTCTTAACGACCATTCATAAGTTTACCGAAGATACAAGATTGCTAACCGATAGAACGAATGTCATTTGTATTTCAGATGAAGCACACAGAAGTCAAACGAATTTAGATCAAAAAGTAGTCGTTTCAGAACATGGAGTAAGAAAAACATTTGGATTTGCTAAATACTTACATGATTCGTTAACTAATGCTACTTACGTTGGTTTTACAGGAACTCCTATCGATGCTACCATTGATGTTTTTGGAGAAATTGTTGATGCTTACACGATGAACGAATCGGTTAAAGATGAGATTACGGTTCGTATTGTTTATGAAGGAAGAGCTGCAAAAATCTTATTGAATAATCATAAATTAGAGGAGATTGAAACTTACTACAATCGATGTTCGGAAGAAGGTAGTAATGAAAATCAAATAGAAGAAAGTAAAAAAGCGATGGCACAAATGAATGCCATCATAGGCGACCCAACTCGTTTGAAAACAGTAGCCGAAGACTTTGTTACCCATTATGAGAACAGAATAGCTGAAGGAGCAACAGTTCGTGGCAAAGCCATGTTTGTTTGTAGTAGCCGACCAATTGCTTACGAATTGTATAAAAATATTTTAACCTTACGACCAGAATGGGGCGAAGTTAAAATTGCCGCTGATGGAGTTGAGTTATCCGATAAAGACAAAAAAGAAATAAAACCAATGGAACGCATCAAAATGGTGATGACCAGAGGGAAAGATGATGAGGAAGACTTGTATAATGCGCTAGGAACTAAAGACGACCGCAAAGAACTAGACCGACAATTTAAAAATGAGAAATCTAATTTTAAAATTGCCATCGTAGTAGATATGTGGCTAACAGGTTTTGATGTACCATTTTTAGATACCATGTATATTGATAAACCTATTCAACGCCATAACTTGATTCAAACGATTTCTCGTGTCAATCGAAAATTTGAAGGCAAAGAAAAAGGATTGGTGGTAGACTACATCGGTATCAAAAAGCAAATGAATCTAGCTTTAGCGCATTACAACAATGCCGACAATCAAAATATTGAAGATATTGAGCAATCTATTGTAGTAGTTAAAGACCAGTTAGATTTACTGGGTAAACTGTTTCACAAGTTTAATATTTCAGGATATTTGTCAGGCGTTCCGTTAGAGCAATTAAAAACATTAAATCAAGCAGCTGAGTTTGTACAATTGACACAAGAGTTGGAAAAACGATTCATGTACATTGTAAAACGTTTAAAATCGGCTTATGATATTTGTTCTGGAAGTGGGGCTTTTACTGAAACGCAAAGAGACGAAATCCATTTTTACCTAGCCGTTCGTTCCATAGTATTCAAATTGACAAAAGGTGTAGCTCCTGATACAGCTCAAATGAATAATCGTGTAAAGCAAATGCTTCAAGATGCAATTGAGAGTGATGGGGTAGAAGAAATTTTCAAATTAGGAGATGATAGTCAAACCGAAATTGATATTTTTTCGGATGATTACATGGCAAAAATTGATAAAATCAAATTACCTAATACCAAAATTAAACTATTGCAAAAGCTTTTAGCGAAAGCCATTGATGACGTTAAAAAGATTAATAAAATCACAGGAATTGATTTTTCAAAACGTTTACAATCCATTGTAGATAAATATAATGAACGCAAAGAAAGCGATGTTTTACGAAGCGAAGTATTAGAAGATTTTACGGATGAAATTATCGATTTGTATTATGCGCTTAAAAATGAAAAAGAGTCGTTCAAAGATTTAGGTATTGACTTTGAAGAAAAAGCCTTTTACGATATTTTAAAAGCATTAGCGATTAAATATGATTTCAGTTATCCAAATGACAAGTTAATTGAACTAGCTCAAAAAGTAAAAACCGTTGTTGATGACAAAGCAAAATATACGGATTGGAGTAAACGAGATGATATTAAAGCAGAACTTAAGGTAGACCTCATAATTCTCCTAGCGGAAAACGATTATCCACCAGTCGATAGGGACGAAGTGTATAAAGAGATTTTTGAACAGGCTGAGAATTTTAAGAAGTATAACAATTAAAAATGGGGGGAAGGTTAATTAATAATTAAAAGTTATTTATAAACATAAAATTTAAATATTACCATCAAAACATCCCCTTAAAAAAAATCACCCGATTTTACATAACTGGGAGTAAAACAGGGTGATAATTTTGTAAATCACTGACAATCAGTGTTGATTGTGGAGTCGCCGAGAATCGAACTCGGGTCCAAACAAGCAATCGAAGAGCTTTCTACACGCTTAGTTTTCTCTTGAATTTTCGATCAAAAGCAAGGCTGAAAACCGCCACTTTTAACTTAGCTCTAC
>NZ_JAXKVR010000015.1:0-19211 GCF_034497725.1 Flavobacterium psychraquaticum | reverse complement strand
TCTTATTTTCAACTTCAAATCTTAATGTGATAAATCACATCAGTACTTAAAGTTGTGCTGTCAATTCAATATGTCTATGAACGTGTCATTCTTTTTTTATTCGCCTCTCATTCGATTAGCGGGTGCAAAAGTACAACTCTTTTTTAATCTGGCAAGCTTTTTTGAAAAAAAATTATTTTTTTTTTCTAAATCACTAACCCAGTATTTTTAAGAACTTGCAATCCCGTTTCTCTCGTTACGGGTCGGCAAAGATACAACCTTTATTTCCTATTATCCAAATCTATTTTTAACTTTTTTGAAAGTTTTTTTTAGCCTTGTTTAATCCTCAATATGTGTCTGAACTTCTTCTCTAATGCGGGTGCAAAAGTAGAAAAATATTTCGCACTCACAAGCCTTTTAGTACTTTATTTTTAATCTTTTTTAACCCGTTGCCTTAACTCTCTGATAACAAGAAGTTAATATACAAAAGTTTTTTTGAAGTTTTTTTATGTTTGCATCATAAAGAAGCAATCTTTGTGATCTATTGCTCGTAGCACATAAGCCCACTCCTATTCAAATTAGTTGTGTCAATTTAAAAATAAAAGCAATTTTGTTGAAAATCGTCGTTTTTGGTTGCTTTTACACAATTCTAGCCGTGAAGCTTTTTAGCATTTTTATTTTAATGCAGATTTAAATTATGGAATTACGCTTGATTTTGGTTGTTTCGAAAAATCAATCCTTATATATAGGTGTGAATTTTACTATTATATTTAAAACACGCTTTTATTGTTTCTTAAATGGGAAGGAATTTAATTCCCAAGATTGGATTTGAAAGAAGCGCTCCTTATATCTAGGTGTATATTTTATCATAATATTTAAAGTACGGTTATATTGTTTCTTAAATGGAAAGTAATTTAGTCCCTAAGTTAGAATTTGAGAGAAGCTCTCCTTATATATAGGTCTGGAAAAAACGAGATACTGAAACGATTTCCGAAGGATCGGGATTGCAGGATAAGGATTGGCGAAATGG
Organism: Flavobacterium psychraquaticum; assembly: GCF_034497725.1. NCBI lineage: Bacteria > Pseudomonadati > Bacteroidota > Flavobacteriia > Flavobacteriales > Flavobacteriaceae > Flavobacterium > Flavobacterium psychraquaticum. The sequence goes on along the minus strand of NZ_JAXKVR010000015.1, from coordinate 18,202 downwards.
TTGGGGAAATTTACTCCTTATATATAGGACTAGGAATTGAGACGCTGAAACGAGTCCCGAAATATCGGGATAGCAGGACAAAGTTTGGAAGGAAAGTGAATTGAAAAAATACTAGTGTATTATAGCCCCGATGGAAGTGGCATCCTTTTTAGAAAAACAGCAGGTTCAAAAACCTGGTGGGTTTGTAAAAAGATAGAACGCACAGCGGGACGGATGGTCTTATGAAATCCTAAATGTGTGCTGCTGGAAATACTACTCTTCTTTAATTTCTTGCTTTGGCTTGGTCTTCTTTGACCAATAATTATTTAAGACAGTAAAGTCGATTGGTGTTTTAGCTTCTTGTTTTATCAATTGTTTTAACTCGAAGGCGGTATCCAACATTCCTTCAATATGATAATCTTCCATTATATCATAAGGTTTGTATTCCGTTTTAAGATTAATATCAAACATTTGTGCTGCTGAATTTGCCCAAAAAGCCTTCCAGCCGCTTTTATATTCTTTAATTAAATCAAAAGTGGAGGTTCCGGTTTGTCTGTGAATTAATTTTACTAATATCTGTCCGTCTTTACGCGATAATTTTTTTAAACGCGGTTCAAATTCTTCTGCTAAATATTTTTCTACAATCTTGAAGTATTTCTTTTTATCTCTATCATTTTTTAACTTCGCCATTGTGGCATTCATATTCGTTAATTTATCTGCTGTAAGTTTTGCATACGGATAAACTCTGAAGATACGTCTCTTCAAAATTAATTTAGCTTTTCGTTCTTCGTCGTTAAATGTAGTTACGCCATCAGGGGAAACAATAATTTCTCGCAATTCCATAGAATATATCATAGACGAATCCTGAGCGGTCATAATTAGGGTATCCTTTTTCGTTTGTGAAACGGAATAACAACTAAAAAATAGAAATAGAAAGCACGAAAAATTTATCTTAAACATATATTTTAACTTGACTAAAAAATGATAGTATCAAAAAGTAATCCAAAAATATCGAATTTTTATGTAATTCTGCATAGTTATTTCTAATTTAGCAAAAAAATATTTGAAATGAGTACGAAATCGATATTAAAAGAGTCCTCAATGACTTTTTTGGAAAATTATTTGAACAATGCTTCTCCAACCGGTTATGAAGCTGAAGGCCAAAAGCTTTGGATGGAATATTTAAAACCGTATGTGGATACTTTTATGACAGACACTTATGGAAGTGCAGTAGGAATTATTAATCCGGATGCGCCTTTCAAGGTTGTCATCGAAGGTCATGCTGACGAAATTTCGTGGTATGTGAATTATATTACAGATGAAGGATTAATATATGTGATTAGAAACGGTGGAAGTGATCACATGATTGCACCTTCTAAACGCGTAAATATACATACTAAAAAAGGAATTGTAAGAGGTGTTTTTGGTTGGCCCGCAATTCACACTCGAAATAGAGATAAAGAAGAAGCTGCAAAAATTAGTAATATCTTCATTGATTGTGGTTGCTCGACTAAAGCTGAAGTAGAAGCTTTAGGCGTTCACGTAGGTTGTGTGATAACTTATCCTGACAATTTTGAGATTTTAAACAACGATAAATTTGTTTGTAGAGCGATTGATAACCGCATGGGTGGTTTTATGATTGCCGAAGTTGCTCGTTTACTAAAAGAAAATAAGAAAACGTTGCCGTTTGGCTTGTACATAGTGAATTCGGTGCAGGAAGAAATTGGATTACGTGGTGCTGAAATGATTACGCAAACCATCAAACCGAACGTTGCTATTATTACCGATGTCTGCCACGATACCAATACGCCAATGATTGATAAGAAAATTGAGGGTGATTTGAAAATGGGAAAAGGACCGGTTATTGCTTACGCTCCAGCTACTCAAAATGTTTTGAGAGAGATGATTGTTGATACAGCAGTTGCAAATGATATTCCGTTCCAACGTCACGCTTCTTCAAGAGCGACTGGCACTGATACGGATGCTTTTGCTTATAGTAATGGTGGAGTTCCATCGGCATTGATTTCACTTCCTTTGCGTTATATGCATACGACTGTGGAAATGGTTCACAGAGATGACGTGGAAAATGTGATCAAATTGATCTATGAAACTTTATTGAAATTAGAGAATAATCACGATTTTTCTTACTTTAAATAATATATAATTGCGAAAAGCTTTTCTAAAATCCGAATTTAACCGTTCGGATTTTTTATTTTTATGAAAATATTTTTACCAAACTGTAACATAATGAAAATTGTGTTGTCTTTTGTGTAGATGAATTAACTAATCAACTTGAAAAATCAAAATTCGGAAATAGCTTTTTTGCTTCAGCAATGTAAAGAGCACAATAAGAAAGCACAACTTGCGATCTATAATCAATATTATAGTGCGATGTTTAATGTGGCTTTTAGAATTGTGAACGATAAAACATTGGCCGAAGAAGTAATGCAAGACGGATTTTTGAGTGCTTTTACGAAATTGGATTCGTATAGTGGTACTGTAACATTTGGTGCTTGGTTGAAGAAAATCGTAGTGAACCGAAGTATTAATGAATTAAAGAAAAATTCGAATTATCACACGGAAAGTCTGAATGAGAATTTTGAGTTGGTTGACCCAAATGACGAAGAATCGTTAGCCGTAAATTCATTAAAAGCCGAACAAGTTTTGAAAATTATGCAAGGCTTAAAGCCGAATTATAAAGTTATTTTGACTTTGTTTTTTATTGAAGGGTATGATTTAGAAGAGATTTCAGGCATTTTGAATATCTCGAATGAAAATTGTAGAACGATTATGAGTAGAGCAAAAGAAAGTTTAAGAAAAAAAGCGAATGAATATGGAGCATAAAAATATAAAAGAATTGTTTGAAGGAACTACAAACTGGGATTTCGAAAATCCGGAAAGTGGCCACGAAAAGCGATTTTCAGAAAAGTTAAACGTTGCTCAGCCGAAGAAAAGAAATTGGGTTCCGTTATCGCTTGTGGCTTCCTTATTTTTGAGTTTTGGGGTTTTGATGTATTTCTATTCGAATTTTCAGCAACAAGAAATTCAGTTATCACCACAAGTTCAGGAAACGCAGGATTATTTTTCGTCGGTTATTCAGTCGGAGTTGAAAAATTTAAAAGAGCAGAAAAATCCGATGACTACAGTTTTGATTACGGATGCACTGCAAGAAATGAAAAAATTAGAAGCCGATTATGAAAAACTGAAAAAAGAAATAGCAAAAAATGGGGAAAACAAGCAAGTAGTCTTTGCAATGATTACCAATATGCAAACTCGAATTTCCTTTTTGCAACAAGTTATGGAACAAGTAGAACACCTCAATAATTTTAATACCGATACAAATGAAAACCACTTATAAACTCTTATTCTTACTAATTTTAATTCCGAAATTGATCTGGGCTTATGACGAGAAAAAGGCTTTCAACAAAGAAAAATCGCTTTCTAAAACTTACGAAGTAAATGCGGATGCTTTATTAAATGTAACTAATAAATACGGTGCAATAAATGTGTATTTGTGGGATGAAAATAAAATTTCAATTCAAGTAAACATTGCTGTTTCTGGAAATAAAGAGGACAAAGTCAATGAACTTTTGAAAGCAATTGATGTGAATTTTAAAGGAAATTCGAGTAAAGTTTCAGCGACTACCGAATTAAATACTAAAAACGGAAGTGGCAATAATATTAGTTACGAAATTAATTATGTGGTAAAAATACCAAGAAACGGAAGCATTGATTTAGTAAATAAATACGGAAACATCGCCATTGACAAATTAAATGGTAGTTCAATAATTGAATGCAAATATGGAAGTTTGACTTTAGGCCAATTCACTAATAAATCAAACACTATAACTTTGGCTTATTCGCCCAGCACAACGATCAATTCCATTGATAAATTGAGTTTAAAAAGTCAGTATTCGACTGTTGAAATTGGGAAAGCCAATCAATTAAGTGTTAATGGAAATTATAATACTTTCGCATTTCAAACTATTGAAAATTTAAATATTGCTTCAAATTATACCAAGATAAAAGCCACTTCGCTTACTAAATCGACTATAAATGGAAACTACCTGACTGTGAAATTAGGCGAAATTAAAAATGCAACTGCAATCAATTCGAATTATAGCGATATTTATTTGAATGCAAATTCGAAAACAAATTCAATCTTGATTGATGGCAATTATACCCATTCAAAAATTGCTTGTGCTTCCGACTTTGCTTTTGATTTTGCAATTGCTATGAATTATGGTTCTTTTAAAGATAATTTAGGTGTAAAATACACTGATAAAACGGAAAAAGGTACTTCGAAATCTTATTCAGGTTATCATTTAAGCCAAGGGAAATCAAAAATTAATATAAATACCAATTACGGATCTGTTCAACTAATAACTAAATAAATTATGAAAAAACTAGCTTTAACACTTGTATTATTGTGCTTCACGTTTGCCAATGCACAAAAAAAGAATAACCGAAGAATTAAGGAAAGTGGCGTTCAAACTACTCAGAATCGCACCACTGAAACTTACGATGCAATTAATGCGGGCGGTTCTTTTAAAGTCGTATTAGTTTCGGGAAAAGAAGGAACTATTACAATCCAAGGTGATGAGAATATTATCACTCACATTGTAACAGAAGTCAAGAATAATGAATTGCATATTTACTTCGAGAAGAATTTAAGCATTACTTATCGTTCGGAAATAACCATAACGGTTCCAGTTGAAACAATCAGCGGAATTACATTTGCAGGTTCAGGCGATATTGTTTCAAAAACGACATTAAATGCTACAAACTTTAATGTGAAATTATCCGGATCAGGTGATGTTGACATCGATGTAAACGCTACGAAAATAACTGCTTCATTATCAGGTTCTGGTGATATTAATATTTCAGGAAAAACAACAGAGTTAGAAGCTAAAGTTGTGGGTTCTGGCGATATTGATTGTGGAAAATTAGTTTCTGAAAATGCAACGGTAGCTGTTTCAGGTTCAGGCGATTTAAAAGTGAATTGCACCAATAATTTAGAAGCAAAAGTAACCGGAAGTGGTACTGTAAAATACAAAAATAAACCTGCAACTATGAACAAAACTGTAGCAGGTTCGGGTGAGATTATTGCGTATTAAATTAAAAAGGTTAGTTATAAAAAAAATCCCAAATCAGTTGATTTGGGATTTTTGTGTTTTATCTGTTTTGAAGGTAATCTAAAACATTTTTTTCGATGCGTTCGTTGATGTTTGAAATATCAGCTTTAACGAATTTCTCTCCCAATATATTTTCGTACAATTCAATATAACGTTCTGAAACCGTTTCGATATATGCGTCTGTCATGTCTGGAATTTGTTGACCCTCTTTTCCTTGAAAACCGTTTTCAATTAACCAACGGCGTACAAATTCTTTAGACAATTGTTTTTGTTCTTCCTTATTATCTTGACGGTCTTGATATCCTTCTGAATAAAAATAACGGGAAGAATCAGGTGTGTGAATTTCGTCAATTAAAACGATTACGCCCTCTTTCGTTTTTCCGAATTCGTATTTTGTATCTACTAAAATTAAACCGCGAGATAAAGCAATTTCAGTTCCTCTTTGGTATAAAGCTCTAGTATATTTTTCTAAAACGAGGTAATCTTCTTCGGAAACAATTCCATTTGCTAGAATCGCTTCACGCGAAATATCTTCGTCATGCGAACCGTTGTCAGCTTTTGTTGTTGGAGTAATTATGGGTGTTGGAAATTTATCATTTTCTTTCAATCCTTCTGGCATCGAAACACCACAAATCATTCTTTTACCTTCGGCATATTCACGAGCGGCGTGACCTGATAAATAACCTCTGATTACCATTTCCACTTTAAAAGGTTCGCACAAATGCCCGACAGCTACGCTTGGATCTGGCGTTGCAATTAACCAATTCGGAACAATATCCGAAGTCAACTCCATAAATTTAGTAGCAATCTGATTTAAGATTTGACCTTTGTAAGGAATTCCTTTAGGTAAAACCACATCAAAAGCTGAAAGACGATCGGTAGCCACCATTACTAATAAATCGTCATTGATGTTATAAACTTCTCTAACTTTTCCACGATAAACTGATTTTTGACCTGGAAAATTGAAGTCGGTAGTGGTAATTGTATTCATTTGTTGTGTTGTTGTTTTATTCCGCTACGCTCCATACAGTTCGGCTCGCCTCGGGTGTGTTGCGCAAAAGTAAAAAAAAGACGCTAGTAAAGCGTCTTTTTCGTTAAAATATTTTTACTCAATGTTTTCAATACTTTTATAAGCTTCGATGATTTTTCCTACCAAACGATGTCTAACTATATCTTTATCATCAAGATAAATTATACCAACACCTTCTACATCTTTTAAGATTAAAATGGCCTCTTTCAATCCCGAAATGGTTCTTCTTGGCAAATCTACTTGTCCGGGATCACCCGTAATCATAAATTTAGCGTTTTTTCCCATTCTAGTAAGGAACATTTTCATTTGCGAATGCGTTGTATTTTGTGCTTCGTCTAAAATTACGAAAGCATTATCCAACGTTCTACCGCGCATAAAAGCCAAAGGTGCAATTTGAATAATTCCCTTCAAGATATAATCTTCTAACGATTGAGGCGGTAACATATCGCGCAAAGCATCATATAAAGGTTGCATATACGGATCAAGTTTTTCCTTCATATCGCCTGGAAGAAATCCTAAATTCTCACCTGCTTCAACTGCCGGTCTGGTTAATATGATTCGCTTTACTTGTTTCTCTTTTAAAGCTTTCACCGCCATGGCAACGCCCGTGTAAGTTTTACCTGTTCCGGCGGGACCAATAGCAAAAACCATATCGTTTTTATTAATGGAATCCACTAACTTTTGTTGGTTTGGCGTTATGGCTTTAATTAGCTTTCCTCCTATTCCGTGCACTAAAATTTTATCTCTATCATGCATTTGTTGCGCATCGTTTTGATGACTTGCTTCTAAAACTCTTAGAATCACATTGTCATCAATACTATTATAACGCGTGAAATGTTGCATCAATCTTTTGAAACGGGTTTCAAATTCATCCAAAATGGCTGCTTCGCCAAAAGCTTTCAAAGTGGTGCCTCTAGCTACAATTTTTAATTTCGGATAATACTTTTTAATAGTTTCAAGATGAGCATCTTGTGCACCCCAAAAATCTTTTGGAGCAATGTCGATTAATTCTATGACTCTTTCGTTCAAAGGCTTTGTTTTTTTAATTATTTTTGAAACGCTAAAATTATAGTAGCTTTGCAATCAAATTTACTAAAAACAAGCGTTGCTTTCCAAATAAGTTATAAACAAAAAAATGTCAATAATTTCACTAACCACCGACTTTGGACACAAAGACTATTTCGTAGGCGCTTTGAAAGGCAAAATTTTATCTGAACATATAGAAGCAATCATTGTTGATATTTCACACGAAATTGACTTTTTTAATACGGTGGAAGCTAGTTATTGTATTGAAGCCTCGTACAATAGTTTTCCGAAAGGAACGATTCATATTATTGCTGTGGATAGCGAGCGTACGGAAGAAATTCAACATATTGCTATGCAATGGGACGATCATTATTTTATATGCGCAGATAATGGAATTCTAAGTGTGTTACTTCAAAAGAAATTAGCACAAAAAATGGTGTCAATTAATATTCATGACCGCTTGCAGAAAAACGCTAGCGATATGGACGTTTTTGCGGCTGTTGCCGGGCATATTTCCCGTGGTGGTTTGCTGAATGTTATTGGAAAAGAAATTTTCGAATTGAAACCAAAAAACACTTTTTCAACCGTACTTTCTAATGATTCGGAATCTTTAATTGGTCAAATTATTTATATTGATTCCTTCGGAAATTGCGTTACTAATATTTCGCAGAAACAATTCACTGATTTATCACGCAATAAATCCTTCGAAATAAAGGTCAAAAACAAAAAAATTACGCGTATTCATAGAAGTTATGCCGATTTTCCAATGGTTGATAATCGCACCATCAAAGATTATGAAGGTGATTTGTTAGCAATTTTTAATGAAAATGGTTTGTTAGAAATTGCTATTTATAAAAGTAATCCGAAAACAATTGGGGCTGCTTCTACTCTTTTGGGCTTGCGTTTTAGAGATTCTATTATTATCGAATTTAAAAATTAAAAAAATGTTTATAAGAATTGTAAAATTACGTTTTCACGAAGAGCATATTTCCACTTTTTTAGATAATTTTGAAGAAGTAAAACACTTGATTCGAAATTTTGAAGGCAATCGTTTTTTAGAATTGTATCAAGACAAAAATGACAACCGTATTTTCTTTACTTATAGCTATTGGGATAATGAAGAAGCTTTGGAAAATTACAGAAATTCCGAACTTTTCAAAGGGGTTTGGAGTTTTACAAAAAAATTATTCAGCGACAAACCAGAAGCTTGGAGCGTGGATCGATTAGCCACTTTAGACTAAAATTAGAAGTTATTATTCTTCTTAAAAAAATTAAACAAAACCAATGAAAGCACTATTATTAAGAGAAATTAAATCCTTTTTTGGTTCGCCAATAGGTTATTTAGTTATCGCTATTTTCCTTTTACTCAACGGCTTATTTCTTTGGGTTTTTGATGGCGATTTCAATATTTTAAATTCGGGATTTGCCGATATGGGTCCGTTTTTCAAATTAGCGCCTTGGATTTTAATCTTCTTAATTCCGGCGGTAACGATGCGAAGTTTTTCAGATGAAATCAAACAAGGAACGATTGAATTATTATTTACCAAACCCCTATCTAATTGGGACATCGTTAACGGGAAGTTTTTAGGAGCATTTATTTTAATCGTATTGGCATTAGTTCCTTCAATTATCTATGTTTTAACGATTTCGCACTTTGGAAATCCGCAGGGAAATATTGATATGGGAAGTACTTTAGGTTCGTATTTTGGGCTTTTATTTTTAATTGCTTCTTATACGGCGATTGGAATTTTCGCTTCCACACTTTCGGACAATCAAATTGTGGCTTTTATAGTTGCCGTATTTTGCTGTTTCTTTTTCTATTTTGGATTTGACGGAATTGCCTCGTTATTTGATACTTACAGTTCCACATTTGCTGCATTGGGAATGGATTATCATTTTAAAAGTATGAGTCGAGGCGTTTTAGATACTAGAGATATTATTTATTTCAGTAGTATTACTTTTCTGTTTTTATCGGCTACCGTTTATAAACTTAAAACGCTGAAATGGTAATGAAAAACAACAAACAACTTGCTTTAAAACAATTGGGAATTGTTTTTTTAGCCATCGTAGCCCTTAATTTCTTAAGTAATTTCTTTTTCAAACGTTTCGATTTAACGCAAGACAAACGCTACACTTTATCTGAAACTACTTTAAACATCATCAAAACGGTCGACAGTCCGTTGTATATTGACGTCTATTTAGAAGGAAATTTTCCGCCTGAATTTACACGCCTTCAAAACGAAACCAAGCAACTTTTAGAGGAATTTTCAGCTTATAATACCAACATTATTTTCCAATTCAAGAATCCAATTGAAAAGGAAGAAATGCGTGTGGAAGTTATGAAACAGTTCTACCAAAGAGGTATGCAACCGTTGAATATTACTGTTGAAGACAAAGGAAAACAGTCGCAAGAAGTTGTTTTTCCTTGGGCACAAGCCACCTATGGGGATAAATTTACTAAAGTAAGTTTGTTAAAAAATTTAATGGGTGCTTCTACGGAAGAAAAGGTAATTAGTTCGGTGCAACATTTAGAGTTTGGGTTTGCCGAAGCGATTACTAAAATCACCAAGGACAAAAAGAAGAAAATAGCCGTTATCAAAGGAAATGGCGAAATGCAAGATCCTTTTATTGCTGATTTCGTGAAATCGGTTCGTGAGAGTTATTACATTGGCACTTTCACTTTAGATTCAGTAGGAAAACAGCCCAATCAAACCTTAGAAGCTTTAAAAAAATATGATTTAGCCGTAATTGCCAAACCTACGGAAGCCTTTAGCGAGGAAGAGAAATTGGTTTTGGATCAATACATTATGAACGGTGGAAAAACCATTTGGATGGTTGATGCTGTTGCTGCGGATATGGATAGTTTATACAACGAAACCGGTACGATTCTAGCGGTAAATCGTGAACTGAATTTAACTGATATGTTTTTCAAATACGGCATTCGAATTAATCCTTTATTGGTGAAGGACGAATACGCGACACCTATTAAAATGGCTTCGGGAAATCAAGGTAGTGAAACCCAATTTCAAGAATATAAATGGCGTTTTTCACCTTTTGCTTATCCTACTTCGGTTCATCCGATTGTAAAAAATATGGAAGGCATCAAGTTTGAGTTTGCTTCGCCCATTGAATTGTTAAAAAACGACATCAAGAAAACGGTTTTATTGAGTTCGTCTGAATATTCAAAAACTGTGGGCACACCAACACCTATTTCATTGGACATCGTAACGGAAGAAACAACTCCGGAAGAATATCAAGGAAAAGGCTTGTTACCAATGGCTGTTTTATTGGAAGGCAAATTTAAATCGGCTTACCAAAATAGAGTGTTGCCGTTTGCCGATAAAAGTTTTCAGGCCGAAGGAAAAGAGAATAAAATGATTGTAATTTCTGATGGTGATGTAATTAAGAATCAATTAGACAAAGGAATGCCTTTAGAATTAGGCTTTGACAAGTTTACCAATCAATTATATGGTAACAAAGATTTCTTAATGAATTGTGTCAATTATTTGTTGGATGACAACGGACTTATTAACATCCGAAGTAAAGACGTTAATTTGCCTTTACTTAATAAGGAAGAAGTTTATAAAAATTATACGATGGCCCAACTGGTAACTGTCGGATTACCACTAGTTATCTTAGCACTTTTTGGATTTTTGTTCACATTCTTACGAAAAAGGAAATATAGTAAGTAGATGTTGATAATTTGTTTTTGCATTTGAGCAGAATTAGAATATATTTGTGAAATATAAAATCAAATAACGATTTTAAAATACAAGATGATGAAGTTTATAGTATCGAGTTCGTATTTATTAAAACAATTGCAAGTTTTAGGAAGTGTTATCAACAGTAGTAACACCTTACCAATTCTTGATAATTTCCTTTTTGAATTAGACAATAACCAATTAAAAGTTTCCGCTTCGGATTTAGAAACTACAATGACAGCGACTTTAGAAATTGATTCTACAAGTCAAGGAAGTGTAGCTATTCCTGCCAAACTATTATTAGATATTTTAAAAACATTTCCTGAGCAGCCGTTAACTTTTACAGTAGAAGAAAATTCAACTGTTGAAATTAGTTCAAATTCAGGAAAATATGCAATTGCTTATGCTCCTGGAGATGAGTTTCCAAAAGCAGTACAATTAGACGATCCTTCAAAAACATTAGTACCGGCTGAAGTATTAGCTACTGCGGTAAATAAAACGATTTTTGCTGCTGGAAACGATGATTTACGCCCTGTAATGAGTGGTGTTTTCTTTCAATTTTCACCAGAAGGATTAATTTTCGTAGCAACAGATGCACACAAATTAGTGAAATATGCTCGCACGGATGTAAAAGCATCGCAAGTAGCTGATTTTATTATGCCAAAAAAACCTTTAAACATTTTAAAAGGAATTTTAGGAGCTTCTGATTCTGAAATTTCTATTGAATATAATGATTCGAATGCAACATTTTCTTTTGAAAATTATGTATTGACTTGTCGTTTAATTGATGGAAAATATCCAAACTATGAAGCGGTAATTCCAAAAGAGAATCCAAATAAATTATTAATCAACAGAGTTCAGTTTTTAAACTCGGTTCGTCGTGTGGCGATTTTTGCTAACAAAACTACGCACCAAATTCGTTTGAAAATTGCTGGAACCGAATTGAACATTTCTGCAGAAGACATTGATTATTCTAACAAAGCAGACGAACGTTTGACTTGTGATTATCAAGGTGACGATATGCAAATTGGTTTCAACTCGCGTTTCTTAACTGAAATGTTGAATAATCTAACAAGTGACGAAATCCAATTAGAGATGTCAATGCCAAACCGAGCTGGAATTTTAACACCAGTAGATGGCTTAGACGAAGGGGAAACTGTTACGATGCTGGTTATGCCGGTAATGTTGAGTAATTAAAAAATTTAGAAATTAGAAGTTAGAATTTAGAATATTGCTTTCTAATCAGCTACTAATTCACAATATTCGATTTTACGGTTTCACAACTGAAGATCTTATGACCAAACCAAACTAACTTTAAAAACCACTAAGCTTTTGCGATAGTGGTTTTTTAATTTTTACTTAACCACAAAGGCACTAAGATTTCACAAAGTTCACAAGGAAAAAAAATAGTACTAAGCTTAACTCGTCTCAGCATCTTTTTTAAACATATAAGTCATATAAGTTTTTTAAATCTTTGTTGCAAAAAAATCCGTACCCATTTGCGTTGCGTAGCATCCGTCTCATCCGCGTGCCAACATATTGGCCATATAAGTTAAGCACAATGATTATAAAGATTTTTTAAATTTTTAAAATCTGTGTTGAAAAAAAATCCGTCAAAATCTGCGTTGCGTAGCATCCGTCTCATCCGCGTTCCATCATATAAGTCATATAAGTTAAGCACAAAGATTTTTAATTTTTTTTAAATTCCTCCAATCTGTGTTGCAAAAAAATCCGCCAACATCTGCGTTGCGTAGCATCCGTCTCATCCGCGTGCCATTCACAACGCGTGCCATACTTCCAAAAATGATCCACCACTATTGCATCTAATTTTCTATCTTTGCACTATTAAATGAAAATTATGATTCCACAAGAAACTATTGTTGCTTTAGCCACGCCTTCGGGAGCCGGAGCCATTGCTATTATTCGATTATCCGGAGCAGCCGCGATTTCAATTGCAGCTGAAGTATTTCAATCGGTTTCGGGAAAAGATATTACCAAACAGAAAACGCATACGCTTCACCTCGGACATATTATGGACCCTTCGACAAGCTCAGGACAGGCTGGAAAAATATATGACCAAGTCTTACTTTCTATTTTCAAAGGTCCGAATTCCTATACCGGTGAAAATGTGGTGGAGATTTCTTGTCACGGTTCCACCTTTATCCAACAGCAAATTATTCAATTATTACTTCGTAAGGGTTCGAAAATGGCCCAGCCTGGTGAATTTACCTTGCGAGCTTTTCTAAACGGCAAACTGGATTTATCACAAGCAGAAGCCGTTGCTGATCTGATTGCCTCCGATAACGAAGCATCGCACCAAATAGCTATGCAGCAAATGCGTGGTGGTTTTAGTAATGAAATAGCGAAACTTAGGGAAGAACTATTGAATTTCGCTTCTTTAATTGAATTGGAATTGGATTTTGCTGAAGAAGATGTCGAATTTGCCGACCGAACACAGTTTCACGAATTATTAGAACGCATTGAATTTGTATTGAAACGCCTAATTGATTCCTTCGCGGTTGGAAACGTGATTAAAAACGGAATTCCAGTAGCGATTGTGGGTGAACCGAATGTTGGAAAATCGACTTTATTGAATGCTTTATTGAATGAAGAACGTGCCATCGTTTCCGACATCGCCGGAACTACTCGCGATACGATTGAAGACGAATTAATCATCGAGGGAATGAGTTTCAGATTCATAGATACCGCTGGAATTCGTGAAACCAAAGATGTTGTGGAAAGCATTGGAATTCAGAAAACGTTTGAAAAAATTGAGCAAGCACAAGTTGTTTTACTTTTAGTTGACAGTTCTCAGTTGTCAGTTGACAGTCTGCCTAAAGTTAAAATCGAAATTGAGAAAATAAGAAACAAATTTCCAATTAAACCGCTTGTCATCGTTTTAAATAAAGTGGACACTTTAAGTGCCGAAAAGGCAAACGATTATATTACCCAATTAACGGATGCCCAACAGAAAACAGAAAACAGAAAACTGATAACCATCTCTGCCAAACAAAAAACAGGAATCGAAGAATTGAAAAACACCTTGCTTTCTTTTGTAAACACAGGAGCACTCCGTAATAATGAAACGATTGTAACTAACACGCGTCATTATGATTCGCTCTTAAAAGCATTAGAAGAAATCCAAAAAGTGAAATGGGGATTAGACTCCGGAATTTCATCGGATTTAATGGCGATTGATATTCGCCAGGCGTTGTTCCATTTTGGAGAAATTACGGGACAGGTTTCTAATGATGAATTGCTTGGGAATATTTTTGCTAATTTCTGTATCGGGAAATAATTTAACTTTTCTTTAGTTTCCTTTGCGTTCTTTTGCTTGACTGTCAATAAATTAAGGATATTTATACTTGTTTTTGATTTCTCATATGTATACATTTGTTTCATCTAATGTACACCTTCAAACAAAAAAGGTGTAAAAATGTACACCTATGAAAATTACACTTAAAAAGAAAAAACTAAAAAACGACAAGTACAGTCTATACATTGAATATTACAAAGGTTCACAATTAGACAAAAACGGAAAAAGAATTCATATAAGGGATTTTGAATATTTAAAACTTTATCTTCATCAAAATCCTAAAAATGCTACTGAAAAGAGAGAGAATAAAGAATCTGAAATAAATGCTGAAAAAATCTTCTTTATTAGAAAAGCAGAATTTTTTCAAGGGAAATTTGATATTAAAAACACCTCAAAATCAAAGAGATGTTTTCTCGATTTTTTCATTGAAAAAGCCGAAGAAAAAATTAATTCACCTAAAAACTATGGCAATTGGACTGCAACTTTAGTGCATTTAAAAAGATGTATAAATCCAAATTTACAATTTGAAGAAATTGATGAGAATTTTGTAAAAAAAGTTCGCAATTATTTTGACCAAGAAGCTAAAACTAAAAGTGACACCCCTTTATCATTAAACTCAAAATATTCATACTTCAATAAATTTAAAGCGAGTTTAAGAGCTGCTTTTGATGAAGGATACCTATCAATCAATTATGCATCAAAAGTAAAGTCATTTGAACAAGCTGAAAGTCAAAGAGAATATTTAACACATCAAGAATTGCAAGCTTTAGCAAGTACTAATTGCAAATACGAAGTTTTAAAAAAAGCGTTCATATTCTCATGTTTATGTGGTTTACGATGGTCTGATATTAACAAATTGGTTTGGTCTGAAGTACGAGATGAAGATGATGATGTTAGTAAATTAAATTTTATTCAGAAAAAAATTGATGGTGTCGAATATTTATACATTTCAAAACAAGCACGAAGATTATTGGATAAAAGACAACATCAATCTGAAAGAGTTTTTAAAGGTTTGAAATATGGAGCGGTTTACAACAGTGAAATTGTTCGTTGGTGTAACAGAGCTGGAATTTCAAAACACATCACTTTCCACAGTGCCAGACACACGAATGCAGTTCAATTACTTGAAAATGGAGCCGATATTTTTACGGTATCAAAACTATTGGGGCATAGAGAAATAAGAACAACAGCTATTTACGCTAAGATCGTTGACAAAAAAATGAAAGAAGCTGCTAACTTAATTCCTGAATTAAAATTTTAAAAAATGAAAAAAATAATAAATCAAAACAGAATTTGGATAATCTCTTTATTACTAATTTTCATTATCCATATTTACTTTTTTTACTCAGACAATACCTTTTTAGCTTACTATATTTTATCTTTAATTTTTATAAAATCTGTAATCTTAACCTACTTTATATCAAGGATAGTAATGTTGTACGTCAAGAACTTTATTTATTTCATGTTCAATTCAAGAAATAAATCTTATGATAAAATGGTTGAAAGACCAAGATTAGCTGTACACATTACATTATTACCCATAATATTATCATCAATTTTATTTTTTACTGATTCCTATTCCAAACTAAATGAAAATTATAATACTGAATTTTTCAAACAAGTAATTCTTATTTTCTTATTTTTAATTTCTTCAAGAATATTGATTTTAAGTTGGTCAGAAAGTTTTAAATCAAAAATTATTCCTAAAATTGAAAATAAACTTGATGAAATAAATTATGATTTTAAAATTGATTTAGAAAAAGTAGTTTTAGAAAAAACCTTTGACATACTAAAAGAAAATAATTTAATTAAAAATATAAACGATCTTGATGCAATCCCAAATAAAGAAAAGTTTGTTGATATTCTTATCTCTGGAAAATTACCCGAGGAAAAGGTGTTTAAATTAGAGTTAGACAATATTCAAACAAAATACTTATATGAAAAAATTAAAATAAATAGCAAATCATTAACACTTGGAAAATTTTTAAAGATTTTTGGCAATAAAAACGAGAATGCTAAGTCTAAAACAATTAGCTCTTCTAAAAGCAATTCTAAAATTGAAACCCCAAAAAATATTGAAATTTTAAATCAACTTTTTTAAAAGGTTAACATTTTAGAAAGAAAGATTAACATTGTTAATGTATCAACTTTTAAAATTCTGCAAATCCTTTCCTTTACTCTCATAATCTTAAAAAAAGACAGCAATGGAAAGCAACGACGTAATCTTGAAAAAGCTAAATCAATTAGAAATTTTAATTGTAAGCACGGCAAAACAAATTTTAACTGTAGAAGATTTAATTAACTACACAGGTTTCTCACGCAGTTATATTTACAAATTGGTTCATAAGAGCATACTACCTTACTCCAAACCAAATGGAAAAACACTATTCTTTCAAAAGAATGAAATTGACGAATGGTTATTACAAAATAAATCAAGCTCAATATCTCAATTAGAGCAAAAAGCGAATAGTTACACTACAACTTTCAGAAAGTAAAAAAGCACAATTGAATTCGCCGTTCAATTGTGCTTATATTTTGTATATCTCTTTGTATATCTGCGTTGCAAATATACAATAATTCTTTTATTGTATGAAAAACAAACCACAAAATTTGCTCTATCAGTCTGATATAGCATCAAATACCATATTTGATAGAATTATCAAATACATCAATTCTAAATATAGAATTCGGTTCAATACCATTTCTTTGGATTATGAGATAAATATCAATGGAAATGATAATTGGGAGTCGTTAAACCTTAATTCGCTCTTAATTGAGTTAACCAGGAACAACATAGAAACCAATTATAATAAGCTCGAAATTTTAATCAAATCGAACCTTATTGAACGATATGATCCCATCAAAGAATATTTTTTAGAGTTGCCAAAATGGAATAATCAAGTTGATTACATCAAAAAGCTTGCTTCTTATGTAAAAACTAATGATGATGAAGCATTTGCCTATCATTTGAAAAAATGGTTTGCGAGAGCGGTTATTTGTGCTTTTGAAAAAGATAAAATAAATAAACATTGCCTTGTTCTCGCAAATGGTGACCAACACGCTGGAAAATCAACCTATTTTCAAAAATTCATTCCAAAAAAGCTGTCTAATTACATTGCTGAAGATATTGGAACCGACAAGGATTCTCGGGTTAAGATGTGTAAGAACCTAATTATTAACCTGGAGGAATTATCTGTAATTGGAAAAACTGAAGTAAACTACTTGAAATCCCTAATCAGTAAGGTTTTCATTAATGAACGACTCCCGTACGAACGCAGAGCTGAGAACTTACCTCGTATTTGCTCATTTGTTGGTTCAACAAATATGGTCGATTTCCTTACTGATGAAACAGGTTCGGTTCGATGGATAATTTTTGATGTTATCGGAAGAATCGATTTTAATTACTCTAAAGAAATTGACATGGACGATGTGTGGTCACAATCATACTTTTTGGCTTATCATGACAAAAATTTTGAGCCGGAATTAACGCAACAGGATATTATTGATAATGAAAAGAGAAATGAAAAATATACCAGTCTGACAATTGAGCAAGAAATGGTAATTAAATACTTCGAAAAAACGGAGAATTTAATCTATTTCAATACATCAACTGAAATCATGACAAAACTAATTCCATTGGGATTAAAACTGAGCAGAGAGAAAATTGGTAAGGCACTGAGTGGTTTCAAATTTTCTAGGATAAAACATCCTCAAAAGCAAGTATATGGCTACTTGGCAAAGCCAAAGTTCAATATTAGTCCTGTTGAAATTATGAATAATTAGAAAATGTACTTACCTAACTTACCTACTTACCTAAACCCCTATAAAATAAGACTTTTTTTTAGGTAAGTATATATAATTTAACCTACCTATACTTACCTAAAAAACTCAGGTAGGTAGGTAAGTATTAGGTAATTTATAAAAATGTTGCGAACACTTGAATTTACTGGTTTAGGTAAGTAGGTAAGTAAAAATGGCAAATACTTAGATAAAACTAAAAATGAATATAGAAAAA
>NZ_JAXKVR010000014.1:0-17444 GCF_034497725.1 Flavobacterium psychraquaticum | reverse complement strand
CATGGCAGACCCAATCATCCGCAAACACAAGGAAAAATTGAACGCTATCACAGAACCATGAAAAATGTTGTGAAACTTGATAATTACTTCGCTCCAGAAGAATTAGAAGCTGCTTTAGAAAAATTTGTATATGGGTATAACAATGAACGCTATCATGAATCATTAAACAACTTAACTCCTGCAGATGTCTATTTTGGGAGAGGTGAATTGATTTTAAAAGAAAGAGAAAAACTAAAGAAAATTACAATTTTAAACCGAAGAAATGAGTACCAAAAATCAAAATTAACAACAAATCAAAAAAATCTTTTATCTTTGAATTATTAACTAAATACTCTCTTAGCAAAAGTCCAATTTAGTTTGAAGACGTACACAATACCCAACGAAATATTATCCAAGGTTAATTGCTTTACATCTATATAAGCTAGTCCGGTAAAGCAGCTGAAAATGAAAATATCGCGAACTAATTCTAATCGTTCTGAAACAAACCTTTTGTTTAATATTGTTTCAATTTCTTTTTCTGTTAGGAATTCACGAGTTACTTCTTTGATTTTGGCTTTGTAGTTTGCAAAAGGATCTTTATTTAACCATCCATTGGCCAAACATTGGTTAATGATTTTGTGAAAGTTCTTGATGTACTTTACAGCTGTGTTATTAGCGCACTTTCTGACACTACGCAAATAGAATTCGTATTCCATAATAAATGAATGGTCTATCTTTTCAATATTGATATCTGTAATGTTATACTTCCAGAAGAGGAAGTCTTTTGTGTGCTTTAAAGAAGTTTGATACCGTTCTAATGTTCCTGGTGCATATTCTTGTCCAACTAGTTCTTTGATTTTGCGGTTGTGTTCTTCGAAGATTGGAACAAGCATTCGCTCGCGTTCTTTTTTGCCTTGTATTTCATTCTTGAAGTTTTCATATGTTAATGGAACTTGTTTCATGAACAATTTCTTCTCGATTTCGTAAACTTTAGCTCGTAACATTTCAAGATGACTATTTATCGTCCTGGTCTCTTCTGAATTGCCTTTCATTTTCGACATTTCTGTGGACCATTTTTCAGGGTTTACAAATTTACCTGTGCTGCTTTCTAATCTTTTCCCATCAATAGTTATTCTTTGGAAAATTGGTGCTAAGCCTTGTGTATTGGCTTTGGCTCTTTTTAAGTAAAAAAGAATGGTGATTGTTGTGTTCATGGTGGTGACCTTTTTAATTAGTAATTAATTTAAATTTATTACCAACACAAAACAAGATGTCTGTTATTTGAACCCCTTGTTTTTAAAGGTGTACGAGAGATAGGGGTACCTATTTTAAACAAGTAGTATAGTACCCCGAAATGTACTCCTTTACTATGGGAAACTATGAATAATTTGAATAGGGGTAAAATTAAAAAACCCTCTAAATCATACGATTTAAAGGGTTTTGATTAGGTTTTTTAGAAACCCAGCGGAGAAAGAGGGATTTGTATTCTCTTAACAACGCCTTTATTTATAAGGACTTTCAACTCCTTCAAAATGAGTGCACCGAATTGTGCACCTTTAAATTTAACTGTATTTATCAATTGCATTAACAAACTCAAATTTAGTAAAAATTCAACAAATAATCAACTAAAAAGGTTCAAAATTTAGTGTCGTTTCATCTTAAAATTACCCCACAATTAATGGCTCAACCTGTTCATATTTTAAACTGGTATATTGACAGAACTCCTCTCTGCTTAAGAGCTCGTTTTGACCTTTGTTAAGGTCTGTTCTAATCTTCTGCAACATTCTGATGCTTTGACGATAACTTTTACCTGTAATGCGCTGTATGTCCTTCGGGTAGATACATACTCTCTTCTGTTCGGTTTTCATACACTATCTATACTTTTGATTTGGCTTTGAGTAACTTTTGACTCGGATTAAAATTAATGATTTTTTTTTAATGATTCGCTTATGCAATTTACAGCTGTTTTTTATTTGTTTAGAGTGACATTTGAGTTCATAAATGACATTTATACCACTAACTGTCATTTGGAATGGTAGTACCTTTTAAATTGTTTATTTAAGTATGAATTTTGAATCGAAATCAATTGAAAATGTTGCAACAGGATGATGATTGAGGGAGTTTTAACTGATTATTAAATCTAAATTTTAAATGTTATGGCTAGACAGAAAGGCATAATTAAATTAAAAGGTACTATCGGAGATATTACTTTTTACAAGACCCAAGACGGGCATTTGGCTCGTGAGAAAGGCGGTATTGACGCTAGTAGAATTGCTAGTGATCCTGCGTTTCAGAGAACGCGTGAGAATGGTTCTGAGTTTGGAAGAGCAGGGAAAGCTGGAAAGCTTTTACGAACTGCTTTTAGGCCTTTGCTTTTGAATTCTGCGGATGGTCGAATGGTGAGCCGTTTGACTCAAAGAATGGTGAAAGTTATCCAGGCGGATTTGGTGAGTGAGAGAGGATTGCGTAACGTTATTGATGGCGAAGCTGAATTGTTATTTGGTTTTGAATTCAATATTCGTGGTAAATTAGGGACTTCCCTATTTGCGCCATTTGTTGCCAATATTGACCGCGTTGCGGGAGAAATCAATGTTGACATTGCTCCTTTTGTACCCGCTAATATGTTGGCTGCACCAACAGGAACTACTCACTTTAAGATTATTTCTGGCGGTGCTGAAGTAGATTTTGAAGCGGAAACCTATGTGGTTGCAACTTCTGAAACTGCGATTTTACCGTGGGATTCTACTCCAACAACGGCTATTAGTCAAGTGAATGTGGTTACTGCGAACTCCACAAAACCTTTGTTTTTGACATTGGGTGTTGAGTTTTATCAAGAGATTAATGGGCAAATGTATCCGCTTAAAAACGGCGCTTTCAACCCGTTATCGATTGCTAAGGTATCTGGCGTGTAAGATGAAATTAGGATTCTGAAATTAGATTTTAGAAAAATGGTTTTATTTTTAACTAGAACTTATTTCCCCGACGGAACCAACGGAATACTCCAATGTGAGGGCAAAATCATTTGTAAAACCATTGAATTGCCTTGGAAGAAAAATGAAAGAGGCGTTTCCTGTATTCCGGAAGGGAAATATTTTATTAGAAAGCGGTACAGTCCGAAATTCAAATGGCATTTAGAAGTTGTTTCGGTAAAAAATAGAAGTTATATTTTATTTCATCCAGCAAATAATGCCTTGACAGAATTGAATGGTTGTATTGCTCCGGTGACAAAACTTTCTGGTCCTGGTTTAGGCTTGCTGTCCCGCAAAGCATTTACTGCTTTAAAAGACTTCGTTTATCCGGAATTAGACCGAAAAGAAGTTGTCGAATTGATTGTTCAATAGATCCTTAACAGGATGACAAAAAAAGAGAAAATATGAATGTACTAGAACGTGCACAAGCACCCACACCGAAGTTTTTTAAAGTACTTCGCACCATAGGATTGGCTTTATTAGCAGTAAGCGGAAGCATTGTAGCTGCTCCAGTAGCTTTGCCTGCTGTAGTTGTTGCAGTTGCTGGTTATGCAGCCGTTGTTGGTGGTGTTTTATCCGCAGTAAGTCAAATTACCGTTGAAGATAGCGCCTTAAAACAAAAAGCAACTGATGAAAAATATAAAGCAAGTTCCACCAAGTCTGTTGGACGGAGTGGATAATTCGTTATCTTTGAAAACCGGAACAATTGGCGGATTGGCTTTGAGTGTTTTACCCAATTTAACCTCAGCCGATGTCTTAAAAACCATTGTTTTGGCCTTTATTGGAGCAGTAGTCAGTTTTGGAGTAACCCTGTTGTTGAAACGATTTACTTCCAAAGAAAAATAAACTCGGTTATGATTGGTAACCTTTTCCGAGTGTAAAAGCCTAGTCTATTTTTAGACCAGGCTTTTTTTTTGGGGTATTCCGCATATTTGTTGCTAAAGCGGTGCACAATGGAACGGCGCAAATCATTAATGAGATTCAAATTCTCGTGAAATTGCTTTTCTTTGGCCTCTAGAAGTTTTAAAGCTGCCACGTGTTTGATGTGCGCTTCATGTTCCTCCATCATCACTTTTGCTTTGACCGAAAATTCGTGTTTAAAATCTTTGATTCGTAAAAACGGAATGACCGAACCAACCAGATGCTGCAGCCAATATTTTGAGCGCCATAAACTGTACGCCACATAATACAAATTTTCCCTATCCTCCTGCTTCTCAAAAATGATGACAAAAGAATTTGTAAACGGCTCAAATTGCGGTTTTCCGCTGTTCAACCCTTTGTTTAAGACAAATAAACAAGGCTTTTGGTACACTACTCCACTAAAATGGGTTTTGATGATAAAATTCATACTATCGGATTTAAAAGGTTAACATCCTTCTTCCGCCTTTTTGGGATATGAACTGAAAAACTGGAGAAACGCGAAGCATCACACAAATTTTTAGCAAAAGAAAAAAGGAGAAAAAAGAAAGCCGATATTTTTTGTGGAAGGTTTCAATAAAACCAGTTTTTTTCAACAAAATACTACCCTACCGAATAGTTCTCAGTGGGCAGTTTTTAGTATTCAGTGGGTTATTGAGTTGAAAAAATGAGGGTGGAGATTTTTTGAAAAACCCGCTAGGGCTTGAACTTGTTTTTTGAATACCTGGAGCAATGCTTTGTTTTCTTTTTTTTCCTTTTTTATTTTGTATAAAATTTCATAACCAAATATGAATTGGAAAAATGGTAACTACACCCATAAACGTGATTGAAATTATGGTCGTGGTTAAAGGGTATCAAATTTTTGTAGGACGGATAAAAAAACTAAGAAAACAATATCAACGCTTTTTATCCGGCTGGGAAATTTGATACGCTTTATTGGGATTGATTTTTGTGAATGCCTGAACTAGTGGGCAGACGCAGTGTTGAGATTGCAGTGGTTGTGTGCTGAAAAATAATGACATTGACAAAAAACAATGCAAATACTTTCTATGAAAATTTGAAGGTGAATTTTAAACGTATTGAACGTTCCGCGGCTTGGCGCAGTAGCGGCTGCGTGAACGATTATTTTCTTGTTAAGTTAGATTTTCCAGCGGAAAATCGAACGTTGTTGTTTTATTGATTAGTAGCTATTGAGCCAAACCGTTGTTAGCAGAGGTTTCATTTTTTTTGGAATGTCATTTTTATAGGTAATAACTTGGCTGTTTTATTAAACATTAATTCTTTTGGTTCAATTTCCCAATATAAATAATTATCATTTAGTGTTAGGTGAACTGCTGAACTATGACCACAAAGCCATACTTTTTCTGTTTGAATTTCTGAAAAGTAAACAATCAATGAATTTGTGTTTTTTGAATCCATAAAAGAAGCTCCGACAATAATATTAGGAAAAGTTCGATCTAAAGTATTTAATAACATTTCTCCGTTTTTATTTAGCCTTAGATTTATGTATAGTGCATCTTGTTGATTGCTTTCATCAAAGAATTTAAAAACTTCAATTACAACTTCATTATTCAAATCAGAATAAGTCCAACGTCCTAAAAATTTATCGAGAACATTATTAATATCCTTAAAAATTTCATTTGAATAATTTGGGTTGTTAATAAGGTGCTGATGCTTTTCTTCAACAGGATAAATATCCTTTTGAGCAAATGAAAAATTGAAAAGTAATAATAATAAAAAATATTTCATTTTGATACGGATTTTGTGAAATCTCTGCTAACTTGTAAATATGTATCATTAAATGATACAAAGCGACCCAAATGTGGGTGCCTATATATCATTCTCATTACATATTCAAATATATAAAAATATGTTGTACAAATATATATAATGATGAAAATGGTGTCTTTTGTTTGATTTTGATTACGTCAATTCAGTTATTTTGAAAATGATTAATGAAGACTTTACCTACTTATGAAATGGAGGCGTGGTTAAAGGGTATCAAATTTTTGTAGGTCGGAAAAAAAAACCAAGAAAACAATATGAACGCTTTTTATCCGGCTGGGAAATTTGATACGCTTTATTGGGGTTGATTTTTGTGAATGCCTGAACTAGTGGGCAGAAGCAGTGTTCAGATTGCAGTGTTGTGTACTGAAAGCCGATGGCATTGACAAAAAACAATGCAAATACTTTCTATGAAAATTTGAAGGTGAATTTTAAACGTATTGAACGTTTCGCGGCTTTGCGAGGTTGCGAACTTCGTAACCGATTATTTTCCGTTAAAGATAAAATTTCTTGCGAAACGTAAACGTGAATTTATTACAAAATTCGCAATCTTGCAAAACCGCTGTTGGCAGTAGTAATTATTTAAATGTGATTTCGTGATATTTTTTAATCTTTTTGTTATCTTTCGTAAACAGAATTACTTCTTTTAACTTTTTGTAATCATCGTATTCAATTTCTACTATAGTTTTATTTTCAGAATTTACAATTCCAAATTTGTTATTTTTCTTAACAACGAACTGTTTTGAAAGGTAAATATTTTCTATAAATTCATATTCGTTTGGAATTACGATTTTGTTTGATGAATTTATAACTCCAAATTTTTCTTCGCTTTTGAATATTTGATTTTCACTTATAGATAATTCTTGAACGTCTTTATATTTTATGAATTTATTTATTGAAAGTTCTTTTTCTGTAAATTTTTCTCCTTCCAAATAGATTAAAAATCGTTTGTTATTTTTCGTTCCAAAAATTGAGTTTTTAAAAATATTATAAAACTCATAATCTTCATTTAAAACTCTTTTTCCGTTTTGAGTGAATAAACCATTTTTGTTTTCATTATTTTGGACTACATAATAGTTATCAAATGAAGTTCTAATGCTTTTATAGTTAATTGGTATTATTTCATCTAAACTATTTGGATTGATTACGCCAAATAAATTATCTTTTTTAACGATGTAATTATCTCCAAGATTATTGTCACCAAAACCTACTGCATCATCAAAATAACTAAAATATATTTCATCATAAATGAAAGGTTTAACTATTGAATCTGTTGATGAAATAAATCCATTTTTTTTATTGCTTTTAGCAATAAAAAATGAATTTACTTGTTTGATTTCATCATATTTACATTTAATAATAAATTCATTTTTTGAATTTATTATTCCTTCTTTTGCAGTTAAATTATTTTTTATTAGATATAAATTATCGTTAAAAACTCTTTCAAAACTATGGTTTTTTATAGATTTTAAAATAACGTTTCCATTATTATCTATAATTGAATTTGATTTATTTGGCAATACAATAATTGCTTTATTATTTCTAAATTCGGAAATTTGAGTAAATTGTAAATCACTAATTTGTTTTCCGGTTAGATTATAAAGTGAATTTATTCCTTTATTTTCAGCAATTATTAAATTATTGTCAAGTGAAATGTAATCAAACTTTATTGGTAGAATTACGTTATTTAAAGTATCAATAATTCCAATTTTATTGTCTTTTGAAACTCGTATTAATCCATTGTCGATATAAAAAACATCGTCATAAACAATTGGAATTTTAATATTTCCTTTTAAATCAATAAATCCACGTTTAAATTTTTTATTTAAATTGTTTCCAACTTCAAATAGATTTTTTAGTTCTTTTTTGTTGTTTATGTATGAATATATTGGTTTTATGATTATATTTTCCGTGCTATCAATTACACCCATTTTATTGTCAAAAGTTCTATAAACCGCAAAACTATTTTCAAAAGCATAGACATACTCATATTTTTTATTTTGCTTTAACTTCTCTCTTATACTTTCAAATTTATTTTGACTTTGAGAAAGTAAAGGTAATAATAGTAAAATGAGATTAAATATCTTCATAAAGTCTTGTTTTCAGGTATTTTCGGAGATTATTACTGCCAACTTATAAATATGTATCATTAAATGATACAAAGCGACCCAAATGTGGGTGCCTATATATCATTCTCATTACATATTCAAATATATAAAAATATGTTGTACAAATATATATAATGATGAAAATGGTGTCTTTTGTTTGATTTTGATTACGTCAATTCAGTTATTTTGAAAATGATTAATGAAGACTTTACCTACTTATGAAATGGAGGCGTGGTTAAAGGGTATCAAATTTTTGTAGGTCGGAAAAAAAAACCAAGAAAACAATATGAACGCTTTTTATCCGGCTGGGAAATTTGATACGCTTTATTGGGGTTGATTTTTGTGAATGCCTGAACTAGTGGGCAGAAGCAGTGTTCAGATTGCAGTGTTGTGTACTGAAAGCCGATGGCATTGACAAAAAACAATGCAAATACTTTCTATGAAAATATAAATGTGAATTTTAAACGTATTGAACGTTCCGGCGCTTGGCGAGGTTGCGAACTACGGAACTAATTATTTTCTTTTAAAGATAAAATTTCTTGCGAAATGTAAACGTGAATTTACTATAAAATTCGCAATCTTGCCAAACGCCTGTTAGCTGCTGTAATTATCTTCATAGTCATATCTATAAGTCATATATTGACCTTTATGAGCTAACGTTTTATATTCATCATTGAATTTTCTGCTAAGTTCATTTTCAATGTCTTTGTCTTTTATATTGTAATGTTTCTTGTTTAAAAAACCGACATTTCTTATCGTTGGATGTTCTAATATTTGCTTTAGATTACCGTCCAAAATATTTGTGTCAACAAAGCGAAAGTCTATCAGATTTGGAAAGTTGTTTAGAAAATCAAGATTTTCAATTGGTGCGCAAGTATTTAAGCATAAAACTTTCAGTTTTTTGAGTTTCAACATTTCGTCAGTAAACTTGAATTTCTTTGATTGATTAATGTGTAAAAATTCTAGATTTTCACTCAATAAACTTAATTCCTTATCACTTTCCAACTTCACACAGTAATGTAATTCAAGTCTTTTTAAACTTCTGAATTTTTCAACTCCAGTGAAATCTTTAATATTTGCACAATTAAGTTCAAGGTATAACAACTTATCTGTTTCAGATAAATTGTCAAAAGCGTTTATTTTCTCTTTAAGATACCAAGCGATTGCATATTCAGAATTCTCAAAATTGGTATTCTCAGTTGCTATAGAATTTTCTTTGAAGTTTTTTACAAAGAACTTTTCCTTTTCTAATTGCTCAAACCATATTGTGTTATATCTCCAATCCATTCTTCTAAATTTATGCGGTGCGAATTATAGCAGCTAACTTTTTAATATGTATCATTAAATGATACAAAGCGACCCAAATGTGGGTGCCTATATATCATTCTCATTACATGTTCAAATGTATAAAAATATGTTGTACAAATATATATAATGATGAAAATGGTGTCTTTTGTTTGATTTTGATTACGTCAATTCAGTTATTTTGAAAATGATTAATGAAGACTTTACCTAATTATGAAATGGAGGCGTGAATAAAGGGTATCAAATTTTTGTAGGACGGGTAAAAAAACTAAGAAAACAATATCAACGCTTTTTATCCGGCTGGGAAATTTGATACGCTTTATTGGTTTTGATTTTTGTGAATGCCTAAACTAGTGGGCAGAAGCAGTGTTCAGATTGCAGAG
This sequence comes from Flavobacterium psychraquaticum, assembly GCF_034497725.1. Classification (NCBI taxonomy): domain Bacteria; kingdom Pseudomonadati; phylum Bacteroidota; class Flavobacteriia; order Flavobacteriales; family Flavobacteriaceae; genus Flavobacterium; species Flavobacterium psychraquaticum. The sequence continues at coordinate 7,997 of NZ_JAXKVR010000014.1, read as the reverse complement.
TTGTGTACTGAAAGCCGATGGCATTGACAAAAAACAATGTAAATACTTTCTATGAAAAATAGAAATTTGTGGATTTTGAATGTATTGAACGTTTAGTATATGAAAAGTAGGCGATTACGAAGCACGAAACTTTCGGTTAAGCACACAGTTTGATACGAGCGAAAAGCCTTGAATTTATTGCTATTTCGCCTATTTTTTATATACATTGTTACCTGCCGTTTTTATTTCCATAGTTATTCGAAAATCCTTGTTTTAAATTCAGTCCGCAATTGTTCAAAATTTAGTTTTGGTTTTTTACAAATATATATTGTTTGCCACAAATCTTTTTCGTCATCAGCATACGGATTATAAATTTGTTTTACCGCCACAACATAATTAAAGAACGACTGAAAAAAATCTATTCCTGCTTCTCCATTTGAAAACGCTATAATCGTTTTAGGTAATTGGCCTTTTTCTGGTGACCAAAGGTAGAAACTGCCGTGGTATGAAATTGCTTTTGGAATTTCGTAATTTTCCCTATAAAGGTTTACTCCACCTGCTTGACTATAATGTTTGCCCCAAATCAAACAATCCTCTTTTTCGTTCATTGGAAGGCTATCGTAAACGACTTGAAGTCCTTCCATAGTTTTTTTCCATTGTGATTTCGAGTAATACTCTTTGTATTCTATTTCGTAACGATCGTCTTTTTTTTCTATTCCAGCGAATTTAATAAATGTATCCAACGGCAAGACGGCTAACCCAAATGGCATCAACACAATTCCCGACAAAACGAGAAGAGCCGTTGCTGGATATAAAATCCATTGTCGTTTTGACAGAATTCTTTGCTCAAACCAAATGCTCCCAAATATTAACAACGTAATCATTGCAGGATACATATAGTAAGCCTTGCTTTTGTTCAACGCCAAGATCATTAAGGAAATGATGATTGTAAATGCAATTGGGCGATAATAGATTGGATTGTTCTTTGTTCTAAACATAAAGATGAAACCACCAACCCAAAAAAACACTGTTACTGGATTTAAGGATATGATTATGCTTTCAAGAACTCCCAAAATTGTCAATTGGTCCAATTGGGTTTCATAAAGGCGTGAGAACATATCAAGTACTGGAAATCCGTGCTTATATTGCCACAAAACATTTGGGGCTATAATTAAAATGAACAAGAGAATATATTTCCAAATGTCTTTTTGCAAAATTTCTATTCGTGTCGGCTTGTTCAATAGCAAGCCTGTAAGTCCTGCAATAAAGAAAAGAATATCATATTTTGTAAGGAAGCCAAAACCAACACAGATTGTTAGATAAAGTAAATATTTTTTATCAAAGCTTGTAACATATCTTACCAATTGATAAAAGGAAAGAAGCCAAAACAAGTGGGTAAATACTACGGGCTGTAAGAGTTGATGGCCTCTTCCAAAAGCTGGTGCGGTCAAAATGCAAAGAAGTACAATAAAAACCGCTTTTGATTTACCTCCCAATTTAACTGTTGTAAGTGCGATTAATATTAAAATCAATAATGCGGCAATATGAGAAAATATGTGATGTACAAATACGGATTGGGAATGAAATTGATTTTGGATAAAAGTCAACCAACCAATTACAGGTGGAAATTCCATATATCCCAAACTTGGATAGTTTCCAGTTTCTATGTGCAATAATTCGTCTCCTTGAAATCCTGAATTTGAGTCAGCAATTAGATGAAGTGTTAATTTTAAAACACAAAAAAAAGCTATGATTAAAAATATTTTTCTATTTAGCATAGGGTTGGTCAAATGGCAGGTAACTTATAAATATGTATCATTAAATGATACAAAGCGACCCAAATGTGGGTGCCTATATATCATTCTCATTACATATTCAAATATATAAAAATATGTTGTACAAATATATATAATGATGAAAATGGTGTCTTTTGTTTGATTTTGATTACGTCAATTCAGTTATTTTGAAAATGATTAATGAAGACTTTACCTACTTATGAAATGGAGGCGTGGTTAAAGGGTATCAAATTTTTGTAGGTCGGAAAAAAAAACCAAGAAAACAATATGAACGCTTTTTATCCGGCTGGGAAATTTGATACGCTTTATTGGGTTTGATTTTTGTGAATGCCTAAACTAGTGGGCAGAAGCAGTTGAAAGATTGCAGTGGTATTGTGCTGAAAACTGATGGCATTGACAAAAAACAATGCAAATACTTTCTATGAAAAATAGAAATTTGTGGATTTTGAATGTATTGAACGTTTTGGCGCTTGGCGAAGAAGCGGATTTCGAAGCACCAAACTTTCTTTCAGCACTGAACTTGATACGAAGCACAAAGCTTCATTTAAGCACTGAACCCGCTTTTTTGCCAAACGCCTGTTAGCTGTAGTCTTTTTATTCCACATTTTCTAATTCAAGAACTGTTTTTGTGCCGTCAATATTTTTGTATTCCAGCTTTACAAAACCAAATTTAGGATTAAAATAAGAAATTAGTTCAGTCTCGCCAATTCTACTTTTTGCTGTTGCTTGGACAATATAACATTCCAAATTGCCCAATTTTGTTGAAATAGTTTTATTTTCCTTAATTTCATAATTATAAACATTATCAATTCTACCTTTCCATTCTAACCATCTTTTGTCCGACCAATGGTCTCCGATGCTTAATTTCCAATCCCATTTAGTTCCAGTTTTATAAGGTGCTTTTATATATGGAAATGGATTTAACTCTAAAATTTTAAAAAAGTTACTTCTTGGAGGATGCATCCATAAATTCATTTCATTCTCAATTGCACCAGTAATTTCACTTGCAAGTTTTTCTCCATTTTCCATTAAATATTCATAACCAATTGCAGTTTGATTATATTCGGGATCATCTTCACCAAACGGATTTCCCAAATTAGGTTTTAAAATTAAATGCTTAACAGTTTCGCTATCTATTTTTTCGAGATTAATAAATTCCCAATCATAAGTGCTATAACCTTGTGGTTGTAAAATTGGTTTACCTCTTTTAATTAAAAATTTTTCTCCTTTTGTATTTTGATAAAAATAGGAGTAAATGAATTTTTTACCAACATTGTAAATTTCATTATTAGCATTATAAACTTCATCGTATTGTTTTGTACTGTCTTTTTTTTCAACAGTAACTCCGTCTTCAATAGTGAATTTATCTAAATTCTTTTGAGTAGAGCATGAAATAATTAACATTAAAAATGTTAAAAGTTTAATTATCTTCATAATACGTTTCGGTTTTTTTAAGATTACAGCTAACTTGTAAATATGTATCATTAAATGATACAAAGCGACCCAAATGTGGGTGCCTATATATCATTCTCATTACATATTCAAATATATAAAAATATGTTGTACAAATATATATAATGATGAAAATGGTGTCTTTTGTTTGATTTTGATTACGTCAATTCAGTTATTTTGAAAATGATTAATGAAGACTTTACCTACTTATGAAATGGAGGCGTGGTTAAAGGGTATCAAATTTTTGTAGGTCGGAAAAAAAAACCAAGAAAACAATATGAACGCTTTTTATCCGGCTGGGAAATTTGATACGCTTTATTGGGTTTGATTTTTGTGAATGCCTAAACTAGTGGGCAGAAGCAGTTGAAAGATTGCAGTGGTATTGTGCTGAAAACTGATGGCATTGACAAAAAACAATGCAAATACTTTCTATAAAAATTTGAAGGTGAATTTTAAACGTATTGAACGTTTGCAGCTTGGCGATGTGGTGGATTTAGAAGCACTTACTTTCAATTTAGCACTAATGTTTATTAGAAATCCGAATGTTCAATTTAGCACTGAACCCGCCATTTTGCCAAACTGCTGTTATCGGTTTGTTGCAATTTTTTAAACTAAATTCAAACTCATTAAATATACAATTAATGCAGTTACAGCTGTATACATAAGTCCAACAAAAATAATGTACCCAGTTTTTTTGTGAAAGTTAGAGAATTTTCCAGGAAGTTTTTTACGATAGGCAATATTAGAAAACACAATTAAAATAGCCCAAATTAGATATGATAAAATTGCAACAATAATGTGCGAGAACAAAGTATATCTAAAAAAATTAGTATTATAATACATACTTTCAGACGCTAAACTTCCGGAGCCACCAGTAGAAGTGATGAGTCCTTCCAATGTTAAAACTCCAACAACACAAACAATAAAGATTGTATTTTGTGTTTTACGATGTGATTTATAATCCTTTTTTCTTGCTAATTTCACGCCATAATATACGCCAAAAGGTGAAAAAAGTGTGATAATCAACACAACTGTCATAATAGTAACTGTAAGATTCATTTTATAGATTTTTTTTTAATTATTACTCGTCAAATTTGCTGCTATTTTTTTAGTTTTTAAAATATACTCGTTGAATCAGGAATTTTTCTCGATGGATTCTTTTTTTGGTTGGTTATTAATGATTTACTTTGTAAATAAAAGTAGATAAAGATAGAATGAAAGCATTTTATAATAGAAATATTGGAATGGATATTATGGGATGGTCGATTTTGGGTATCACTTTATTTTTAATAATACCTATGCTTTATCCAGCAAATCTTCCTTTGGTTTATCACATTTATCATTTGGTTTTGTTTATTGTCTTGATTGGTATTTATTATTTAAATATTCGCTTAATTATTCCAAAGACGGTTCACAGGTCGATCAATTTTTATTATATAATTTTATTTTTCGTAATGGGCGCTTTAACGGTCTGCCTAATGAGTTTTGTAGCAACCTACTTGAATTTACAAGAAGAAGTATATAACCGTTTGTATCCTGAAAACGAATTTATTGTTTCTGAGCATAAATCGTATGTAAATTATTACGTCTTTCTTTTAACAGCTATTGTTTTAATGATAGGTTTTGCCAATTATTTTATTACGAAATGGAACATTGAGGAGCGTAAAAAATTAGCTTTGCAGGAATTAAAATCAAAAGCAGAGTTGGGCAACTTAAAAGCACAAATTAATCCTCATTTTTTCTTTAATACGTTGAATACTATTTACGCTTTGACGCACAAGGACATCGAGAAGTCACAAAATGCCATTTTAAAGCTCTCCAAAATGATGCGTTATGCTATGAATGAAGAAAATTTAGAGCTGGTTTCTTTACAAGATGAATTAGTTACTGTTCATAATTATTTAGATTTAATGTCCCACCGTTTGTCTTCAAATGTAACTTTGGAATTTCATATTTCAGAACATACTTCAGAAGCCAAAATAGCACCGATGATATTGCTTACTTTTATTGAAAATTGTTTTAAACACGGCATCAGTTCAGAAGAAGATTGTTTAATCAAAATTTCCGCTTTCGTAAAGAGAAATACTTTTATTTTAAAAACAGTAAATCCTTGGTTTGAAAATCGAAAAAAATCAAAAGGAATAGGGATTGAAAACACTATAAAACGATTAGATATTTTGTATAACGAGGGGTATAATTTGAAGCAAACCATTATTGACGGGAAGTATTTCACTACGCTAAAAATTAGTTTAAAATGAAAATCAAATGTATTGCCATTGACGATGAGCCTTTAGCATTAGAAATGATTAAAGAGGCAATTAAAAAAGTTGATTATCTTGATTTAGTTCAATCTTTCCATTCTGTTTCAGAGGCTCTCAAATATTTGGCAGAAACAACGGTAGAGTGTGTTTTTTTAGACATTGAAATGCCAGGCTTTAATGGCTTAGAATTTACTAAAATAATTAATCAATTTAGTAACAAACCCGAAGTCGTTTTTGTTACTGCATATAATCGATATGCAATCAAAGAGTATCAAATAGAATCGATTGGTTTTTTATTGAAGCCTTTTAGTTTTGATGATTTTAATGATATTGCAGAAAAAGTGAAAATGGCGGGGTTTATCCAACGAAAATCACTGAATAATATAGAGCCTTTTTTCATAAAAGTAGAAGCAGAGCAAGTGAAAATAATTCCGCAAGATGTTTTGTATTTAGAAAGTATGGGGGATTATGTAAAGATTTTTTTGAAAAATGAGCGTAAGCCACTTATTCCGTTGATTACTCTAAAAAAAATAAAAACTTATTTACCGAAAAATTTATTTTTACAGGTTAATCGGTCTCAAATCGTAAATTTTGAAAAAATTAATTCTTATACAGCAAGTAGCCTTTCAATAGGCGAAAAGGATTTTTTTGTGAGTAGTTCATTTAGAGAAGAATTTGAAATGATTAAAAAGTTAATGTTGTAGTTTTTAACGGAAGACTGTTACGCAATAACCGATAACTTTTTAATATGTATCATTAAATGATACAAAGCGACCCGAATCTGGGTGCCTATATATCATTCTCATTACATGTTCAAATGTATAAAAATATGTTGTACAAATATATATAATGATGAAAATGGTGTCTTTTGTTTGATTTTGATTACGTCAATTCAGTTATTTTGAAAATGATTAATTAAGACTTTACCTAATTATGAAATGGAGGCGTGGTTAAAGGGTATCAAATTTTTGTAGGACGGATAAAAAAACTAAGAAAACAATATCAACGCTTTTTATCCGGCTGGGAAATTTGATACGCTTTATTGGGATTGATTTTTGTGAATGCCTGAACTAGTGGGCAGACGCAGTGTTGAGATTGCAGTGGTTGTGTGCTGAAAAATAATGACATTGACAAAAAACAATGCAAATACTTTCTATGAAAATTTGAAGGTGAATTTTAAACGTATTGAACGGTTCTCGGCTTTGTTTCAGTGGCTTTGATTGAACACTGACCAAAGCAAATATAGAACAAATTTTCGACTCATAGAGGTTTTTCCGAAGGAAAAACCAAGCCTAAGCCATTGAACAAAACCGATGTTAGCGGTTGTTTTATTTTGGTTCAGAAAAATGATTTCCTTCTCCAAGCCATTCTCGTTTTAAATTCGTACTTTTTATAAACTCTTGTTGTTCAATTTCGGTTGCAAAATCTATAACAAACTGCTGACCTCCATCGCTATAATAAGTGTATCGTCTTTTAGTTTTGAATTCAGCTGGTAAATATGAGAATCTCTGAAAAAATGAATCGGAAATATAACCTACTTTTTCCAGCTTCCACCTTTTATCAATACCATTTACTTTAAAAACTATCCATTCGAAGTTATTCTTATCAACTTCAATAGTTATATCTGTGAAATTTAATTCCTCATTAGTTATTATTCCCATTCTTTCCATAAACCAAATATATTGGTCACTAGGGTCAATAAATTCAAGGTCAAACCAAATACATTTATTGCTAAAGTTATAATTTTTAATTTCAGGGCTTCTCCATCCAAAATAGTAATACAAGAGAGAAAATGGATTAGCTTCAATTTTTTTTAATTGTTCTATTTTGATTTCTTCCCACGAAGATTCTGCATATCCATCAGTTAAAATCATTTCTTTTGTAACACCCTCTGTAAATTCGTAACCTAATGATTTGAAAATTTCAATTTGTTTTTCGTAATTTATGTTTTTGGGTACCATATCATTTTTTAGATTTTCTGAGATAGACTTATGTACTTCAGGTTTACAACCAAAAAAGCTTAAAATCCCAATTAATATAACTATTGTATTTTTTGTTTTCATGCTGTTTGTCAAAAATAACCGCTAACTTATAAATATGTATCATTAAATGATACAAAGCGACCCAAATGTGGGTGCCTGTACGTCTTCAAACTAAATTGGACTTTTGCTAAGAGAGTATTTAGTTAATAATTCAAAGATAAAAGATTTTTTTGATTTGTTGTTAATTTTGATTTTTGGTACTCATTTCTTCGGTTTAAAATTGTAATTTTCTTTAGTTTTTCTCTTTCTTTTAAAATCAATTCACCTCTCCCAAAATAGACATCTGCAGGAGTTAAGTTGTTTAATGATTCATGATAGCGTTCATTGTTATACCCATATACAAATTTTTCTAAAGCAGCTTCTAATTCTTCTGGAGCGAAGTAATTATCAAGTTTCACAACATTTTTCATGGTTCTGTGATAGCGTTCAATTTTTCCTTGTGTTTGCGGATGATTGGGTCTGCCATG
>NZ_JAXKVR010000013.1:0-11889 GCF_034497725.1 Flavobacterium psychraquaticum | reverse complement strand
TTCAACATACATAAATTCATTCTGAATTGACGCAAGTTGAATTAAAGTTACTACGAAACCACAACAACGGTTTTGTTCAATTTTGCAGGTCAGTGTTTTTTTATTTTGGTTGTTTTTTATTTAAAAATTTGTCTATATTTGGAATGGTTTGTGTTTAATCAGCAAAAATGAAACAAAGCCGCGAAACGTTGTAGGTTATAGCTTGAAAATTCGCTTCGAAATCAACTTCTGCCCTATTTTTAAACCGAAAATTCACTTGAAAAACTTTGCGATTTTTGAACTTTGTCGAAAATAATTTTGCGAATATTTTGTGTTTAATGTGAAAACTTAAAACTGAACTTTGTCGAAAAATTTGCGTGAATTGTTTTGCGAAAATTCAAAGAAATAATCAAAAAATTAAATCATTAAAAAATTTAGTTTTTAAGGTAGAAAAACTGAAAATCATTTATTCATCAAATAATTTTTAAATCAGGAAATACAGTTTGACAAAAATGTTTGCTTTGAAAAAAGTTTGCGTGAAGAGTTTAGTGGAAATTCTTTGTGTTGATTATTTTAATTCAACTTACATAAATTCGGTCCGAATTTACGCAGCCTGAATTAAAATTGCTACAACCTACAACAGCGGTTAGCTAAAACCACAAACGCTTGGTCTTTTTTTGGAAAGTTTCTTAATAATTCAAAAAAATGGTTATATTTGAAATGGTTAGTCTTAAATCTTTGTGGCTTCAGCTAGCCGCAAAACGTTGTGTGCAAGGCTAAAGACCTATTCATCCAAACTTTAGCAAACAATTTTTGAAATAAAAATTAATATGTTTGCCCTACCAAAATGTTTTTTAAGACAACAATATTATGGACATTACAAATTTTCCAGAACATTTATTTGAAAATAACTACAAGGAGACATCAGACCTACAAATTGCTAACTACGAAGTTCATAAACATGTTTCCAAAAATAAGATTAACCTAAACAAAAATGTATTCAGTTTTTTGTTGGACGGACAAAAGAACATTCACTTTTCAAATGACATCGTTTCGATAGATGATACACAATCCTTACTCCTTGCATCGGGAAATTTTTTAACAACAGAAATTGTAGGAGCAAATAGTTATAGTTGCCTACTCTTTTTCTTTTCTCAAAAAAACATTAATGATTTTTTATTGAAATATGGGCATTTTTTTAACCCAAATGACTTTAATAAAGCAGCTACCAGTAGTCCTTATTTCCTTATAGAAAAAGACAATTATATTATCCATTTTATTAATTCTATTCAACAAATTTATGGCTTGAATCAAACAATCTCTCAAAAGATTCTGGAATTGAAATTTGAAGAAATTATGCTGTATCTGGCTGATAAGTATGGGCAATTTTTTTTTGTTTATCTACATTCATTGTTAATCAATGAAAGAGAATTATCTTTTAAAATGGTCATTGAAAAAAATCTGTACACGAGTTTGAATATTGATGAGGTCGCTTTTCTATGCAATATGAGCCTGTCTACTTTTAAGCGAAAATTTATACAATTATATCAAGAGTCTCCAGGAAAATGGTTTCAACTAAAACGGCTCAACAAGGCCAAAAAAATATTGCTTAATAATGAAGCGACACCATCAGAAATCTATATGGACTTTGGTTATGACAGCTTATCAAATTTTAGCACAGCCTTTAAAAATGAATTTGGTTACAGTCCAAAAAACATTATGAAAAGTTGACCTTTTTTCATAAGTTTTTGAACTAAATAAAAAAGCCTCACAATCTAAAATGAGCTATATTTGTTAAAAGAAAATTGGTTTAATTTAAAATTAAAAAGACATGAAAAAATTAGGATTATTAGTTCGACTAAAAGCAAAAGCTGGAAAAGAAAAAAATGTTGAAGAGTTTATTACAAGTGCATTGCCACTTGCTAATGAAGAAGCGGGTACTATTACCTGGTATGCGTTCCGTATAGACTCTTCTACATTTGGCATTTTTGACACTTTTTCAGATGAAGAAGGCAGAGAAGCACATCTTGGTGGTAAGATTGCAAAGGCGTTAATGGAAAATGCACCTGAATTGTTGGCTACTTCACCATCTATTGAGAAATTGGACGTTTTAGCGGCTAAATAAACATACCACAATTATTCTAAAATGGCAGCCTGTCAAAGTTCTGTAAATGAATTTGTACAGGCTTCCTATGTTTAAAACAGCGTGGAAATAAATTAAGCTTAGACTGACGAAGAAGCCCAGCACACAACATGGGTTTTGCAAAAGAGCGGGTAAAGTGCTAATCTCAACGTTTGTGCTTTCTATCCGCAAAAACCATTTTTTATTTGCTCAAAAAGTGTAAATTAGCAAATAAAAAAATGGTTTTGCTTACGTCTGTGCAAAGTTGAAAGTTTCTACTTTCTATTCCGCTCCTTCGCAAAGCCCTGAACCGTTGTGCGTAATCCTCTTCGAATGGACTTTTCCCTCACCAATGCATAAGGCTTTTTTGATACGGAAACGGATTATAATAGCGCTTTAAGTCTTTTCGATTGACATCGTTGAAAGTTTCAATTTCAAAACGCTTGGCAGCGTAAAAGACTTAGGCTAAGTTATAAGAAAAATATCAATAAGTCAAGTAAAATTTCATACAAATACTACTTAACAACATAATCAATAATAACTTAGCTTAAACAAGCGCTATTAAAATCCGAGCGATAATCAACAAGCCTTACCCCTATTTTAACAATATAAAGCCGAAACCTTTAAACAATTAAAATAACTTGCATTGGAGCTGTATTGTGAAAAGAATTGCCTAAGGATCATTCTAGAGGACTACGTGGTACATACCAATAGAATTAGAATATTGAGATAGGAATTATCAAACTTCATTAATAGACCACTACGCACAACATCGGTTAAGCAAAATGCCCTAAAATAGTGCCTATCAGAAAATATAGGTGAATATTGAAAATTATTCTTAAATTGCAATCTAATAGTGACGAGGCGGGCACTTGTGCTTAGCCGAGGAACGTTAGCGGTCAGGCTAAAAGACAACCCGTAACAAAATGGAATACTTAGTAAAAGATGAGATATTAGAGTTAAAATATGAACACGGCAAAGGTGCTTGGACTTACCATATCCAAATTCCAAACACAAAGCACATAGTTGGCAAATGGGGTTCAATGAAAGTTGCAGGCACTATTGACAACTATAAAATTGAAAGTATCAACCTCGCAAAACTAGGAGACCAAGACAAACTAATTTCCATCAATGACAAAATCAGAAAAGCAATTAATAAAAGTGGTGGTGACAAGGTTAGGGTAACACTTTACTTACTCACTTCAAAAGAAAAAATTACCGAAAAGGAAATTTTAGAAACATTCAAAGAATCAGGAGTTTTGAAAACCTTTAAAAAGTTGACTGAAGAAGAACAAAAAGAAATCATTGGAAAAATTGCTGCTACAAAATCGGAAGACAAACAAATTAAAGTGATTTTGAAATTTATTGACCAATTAAGCAAAAGCAATGATTAAGCAAAGTTCACTTGACTTCCTTTCAAATCTTAAACTAAATAATTCAAGGGAATGGTTTGAGCAAAATAGGGACTTGTACGAAAATTACAGATGCGACATACTTCAATTGACTGAAAATCTTTTGAAAGAATTATCCAAGATTGACAACTCAATTTTAAAAGCCAGCTTAGACCCTAAAAAGTGCTTGACGAGAGTAAACCGAGATTTAAGGTTTTCAAAAGATAAGACACCATACAAAAATTATGTCTTAATAGTTTTTAACAAGAATTACCCACAGCCTAACAAGGCAGGATATTTTATTCATATAGAACCAGAAAATTGTTCAGTTGGTGGTGGAGTTTGGCAAACAACGCCCGAGTATTTGAAGAAAATTCGTCAAGAGATTGATTATTCATTCACGGACTTCAACAAAACCATAACCACCTCTGAATTTCAAAAAATATTTCCAAACGGAATACAAGGTGTTGGAAAACTTAAAAAAATACCAGACGGCTATAACGAGACTAATCCAGCAAGTGAATTTCTGAAAATGAAAGGATTTTGCACTAAAGAACCGCTCAAGGACAAGGTACTAACAAGTAAAGACTGTATAAAAACTATAATGGACTTTTTTAAAACAACAAAACCAATTATTGAGTACATAAACAAAGCAATTGAGTATGACGAGTAAAAAGCCCGAACCGCTAACACGGGTTTGGCAAAAGTGGCGGTTCAGTGCTCCGCAGACACATTTGTGGTTAATCAAAGTTTGGTTCTCCGCATCAACATTTGTGGTGGAAATCGCCACCTTCGCCAATCCCGAAACCGTTGTGGTTCATAGTTGAAAATTTGTTTTCAAATGAATATTTATTGCAAATTTCAACCTGGATTTAATAAAGCTTTGTGCTAGAATTCTTGAAAGTTTTGCGTCTTTACTTTGGAGAAAATCTTATTTGAAAATTTTGCGATTCTTCAACTTTGTCGAAAATTATTTTGCTAATATTTTGTCTTTAATGTGAAAACTTAAAACTGAATTTTGTCGAAAAGTTTACTTGAATAGTTTTGCGAAAATTCAATAAAATCATCAACATATTAAATCATTAAAACATTTAGTTTTTAACGTAAAGATTCTGAAAATCATTTATTCATCAAAATCATTTTAAAAACAGAAATCAGAACTTTGTCGAAAAGTTTGCGTGAATTGTTTTGCGGAAATTCTTTGTAGAAATTCTTTGTGTTGATTCTTTAAATTCAACATACATAAATTCATTCTGAATTGACGCAAGTTGAATTAAAGTTACTACGAAACCACAACAACGGTTTTGTTCAATTTTGCAGGTCAGTGTTTTTTTATTTTGGTTGTTTTTTATTTAAAAAATTTTTCTATATTTGGAATGGTTTGTGTTTAATCAGCAAAACTAAAACAAAGCCGCAAAACGTTAGCAGATATAATCCCAAAAATGACGAAAATGAAAAAAATAACAACATTTCTTTTACTTTTAACTTTAATGAGTTGTGGAAGTTATACGATGAGTACATTCTATGTAAAAAACACATCAAACAAACCTGTTAGCTTTGACGCATCAGTTATGAAATTTTCACAAAATGGTCCTTACGATATAAACCAAAGCTTTACTGTAAAATCAAATGACAGTGTTTTGGCAAGAAAAGTTTCAATGAGAAATGATGTAAGTCGAGAAAAATGGTTTACTCAATTCAATATTTTTCCAACAGACAGTTTAGAATTTAATGACCCAAAAATTCCGCAAAATTGGGTTAAAACTATTGGAAAAGATGGAAAACCAATTTATACTTTTAACATCGTAAAATAACAAAAAATGAAATCGATATTATTTTTAGTAATTACATTTATTTCAACTCTTTCTTTTAGTCAAGAAAATGATGATTTTGTAAAAAGACTTAAAGCAATTAACAATCAGACAATCATTTTTTATAATGTTGATGGAGTTGATTTTTCAAGTCAGACTTTTAGCAACGAGTTTTCAGAAAAAGGATTAAAAAAACTTTATAGAAAGTATTCCATTAAAGAAAGTGATGTTAAAACAAAAGACGAAACATTAAAAAACAACAATTTATTCATAACAAAATCTGAAAATGTAGCGGAAAATATTAATCAGATTATTTCATATTATTTTGTTGAAAATAAAAACAAAACAGTTTCTGTTTTTTGGTTTGGTTATTATGGTAAACAAAATAAAGATTTTGAAAGAAAATATGTAAATCTAATATTGAACGACGAAATTCCTAAAGAAGTTTTTGAGCCAATGACAATTGAAAGTATAGATTTTGCGGGTAGAAAAATTGAACTTGGTAATAGTTGCAATTGGACAAACATAAATACTGTTCAATGTCCATACTATGGTGAAATGAATTGGTCAGTTCACAAGACAGCAGAAAGTGCAAAAAACTCAATTGATAATCAATTTAACGTAACTAAAAGTAGAAAAGGTGGAAAAGTCCTTTCCGAAGAAGACGTTGACGTAATATTTGAAGAAACTGAAACAAGAGCTAAAAAAGTAATCTACGATTTTACAGGAGCAAAATCGTTACTTGCAGGAATGTCAGGCGGAAAAACCCTAACAATATATTACGTTGCTTGTAAAGTACGAGAAAATTATGTGAGTTGTTGTATGAGTTTTTGGAATAATGACACGATAACAGAAAGTGGCTTGGCACCATTATTAGACAAAGTAATGAAAATAAAAAAATAATTACATCTGCTAACCGCCGTTTGGCAAGATTGCGAATTTTGTGGTAAATTCACGTTTCCGTTTCGCAAGAAATATTATCTTTAACGGAAAAATCTCGGTTACGAAGTTCGCAACCTCGCCAAGCGGCCAAACGTTGTAGCCAATTATGAAAAAACGAACTCAATCAACAAAATTTTCAATTTACATATGGACAATAATTTCGTTATTATTGGGCTGTAAGTCAGTTGTTGTATTGCCAAGCGTAAAGTACAATCAATATGAAATTGGGAAATCAGTCAGTTATAATAAAGATACTTTAAATATTAAGTTGAAAAATCCATTGCATTGTCCTCTTAGAGTATGGTTTTTTTCTTCTGACGAACAAACGCAAAAGGAATTCGATAAAATAATACCTATAACACTAAACTCTGTGAGTGACACAATTGTGACTTTTGTAAATATTCAAAAAAAATACGAGAAAATTAGATTTAGTTCAAGATTGGGAGATATTTCAAAAAAGGTTGAAAATATTAAACTTGATTTACCTTTTACTAAAAATAGAAAATATACAATTATTCAAGAAAATAATACAAATTTCACGCACAACTCAGATTGGTCAAGATTTGCATTAGATTTTGACCTTAAAACAAATGACACTATTTGTTCGGCAACAGATGGATTTGTTGTGGGAGTTGTAGATAAATACAAATATTCTGGAAAAGGTTCAGAATGGAAACCTTATGCAAATTACTTAACAATATACGAACCAACTTCAGGTATCTTTACCCAATATGTTCATTTAGTAGAAAATGGAAGTTTAGTAAAAATTGGCGACAAAGTAAATCGTGGACAAAAAATCGCGTTATCTGGAAATACTGGACAAAGTACTGAAGAACATTTACATTTTAGCTCTCTTGTACCTGTAAACAATGATGATGGTTTAAAATCAATACTTATAGAATTTGTTGGTGGAATAAAAGCAACAAACCTGAAAAAAGGAGACGTATTGAAAAAATAACTGGCTACAACACAGGTTTTGCAAGATTGCGGTTTTTGTGCTTAATTTAAAGTTGTTTTTGTATCTTTGAATTCAGTGTTTAACCGATAGTTTCGGCTTCTTTAGTCCGCAACCACGCAAAGCCTGGGAACGTTGTGCAACATTTATGAAAAAAACTGAAAATAATGAAAATCAATTACAACAAAACAGAAAATTCTATTGAAATAAAAGATGAACTTAAAAATCATTATTTCATGTTAATGGTCGTAATGATATTGAATTTAATAAATGCTATTATCCGATTAACAAAATTTACTAAATCAGAATTTGGAATTGAAGAATTTTTTTGGTTAGCAATAGGTATTATCTCTTTAATCTCTCTATATTTATATTTCTTTAAAAGATCCACAGCAGAAAAAATTAAAGTTGATGAAATTAAAAAACTAACTGAAAAAAATGTATTTGGAAATAAAAGATTCTCACTAGATCTAAAAAATGGTAAAAGAAGAATTTTAGGTAGTTTTAACGAAAATGAAATAATTGAATTACGTTTACTTTTAACAGATATTGGAGTTTTAAAGTAATAAGTTCACATATTAGAAAATAATTAAATTTTTTAAAAGAAACTAAAAACAAAAAAGTTTAATCGTCGCACAACAGCAGTTAAAAGTAATGGCTTTGGCAAGGGCATACTTCAGAATTTTCTCCGAAAATTCAAAAGTTTGCGTTATATTTGTTTTGGCTTGGTTTTGGCTCGTCGCCACTTCTTTTAGCTGCAAAACGTTAGCAGTCAGCTTATAACAAAAACCATCTAAAAAATAATTAAATAATCTAAATATGACTATTAAAGAATTAAATATCAGACAAGACATTTCAACTGACAACAAATTAAATAGAATTTATACTCAATTTAACGAACTTTTGAACGAGTTAAGAAAAAAAGAATTAAACGAAAATGTTGAAATATCTATAAATGAAAGTATTAACAATCTAAATTCATCAACTCTAAGTGGAACTCAATTGACTAAACTTGTGAAACAAAAACAAACAGCAATCTTAAAACAAGTTGAAAAAGAACAGAAAATAGTACCCAAAAATTATTACCGAACAATGTGGATGCTATTTGGAATGAGTGGAATTGGCTTGCCAATTGGAGTCGCTTTTGGACTCAGTATTGGAAACATAGGACTTCTAGGGCTTGGACTTCCAATTGGAATGGCTATTGGACTTGTCATTGGTATGTCATTGGACAAAAAAGCTTTGAATGATGGACGACAACTCAATATAGAAATTAAAAATTGATACAATAAAAAGCCGAACCGCTAACATCGGTTTGGCAATATGGCGGCTGAAGTGCTTCTATTAAACATTTGTGCAAGGTTCAACGGCAGTAATTCTATTGAGCTTTTGTGCTAATAATCCGCTACATCGCCAAGACGAAAAACGTTACCAGCAATATTTCGGAAACCGTAGAAAAATTCATTTTAAAATATGTTTGACAAAAAATTACTTATTGGAAAAGAAGTTGCTGAACTTTATATTGAATTGTCTGCTTATAAAAACAAGTTAAACTTATCGAATGCTTCATTTGAAATAATTTTAAGTATTTCTAATGGAAAAGAAAATCATAATGTTCGTCTAATAGCTGACAATAACTTAGTAGAACTAAAATTCGGCAAAATAGAAGATAAAATATATGCTTCTCTTGATGAAATTTTAAATGGTCAAGAAATAGATACTTTTATAACTGTTGATTTAACTAAAAATATTCATTTTGAAAAATTTGTAAATCAAAAAATTAAAAATGTTGAGTTTGAAAAATATGTTGATGTCGAAATTAATGGAATGAGAATAACATTAGAAAACGATTCTGTTTTCGAAATTTTTCCAAACGCATATATGACAAGTGGACATTTTTATGATGTCTTTGAATATTTTCCAGAAAAAATTAAATATTTAGCTAACGAAACCATTTGGGAATAAAAAATACTGCTGGTAACAGCCGTTTAACCGTAATACGCTTGTGAAGTATATTTTATTGATACTCACGAAAATTAAAATTCCCTTAGTACAACATAAGTACAACAAATCAGAAACTTTTTACCGAACTATAAATACCCAATTGATTAAGCTGTGCTTGGCGGTTTAATGTTTGGTATTCTGCGAGCTTGCCGCAGTAATAGTTATTTGTTGCTTTTGCATACCCATTGATCAAAAGCAAATCATTTAAACATTCTCCTCCTGGTAATATTACATATCCTAATTGCCTGTTCCAATAATCATAGAAGCTCTCCTGTTCTGTAATGATAGTTACAGTCGTTTTTGGAGGTGCAACCGATAAAACGAAGTGCAAGGATTGCAAACCAAATTGGAGCAATAATTGGGCTGGTAAACTGCTTTTCTCTTCATCCTCTATCATCTTCCTATTTAGTTTTACTTCTGGTGCATCTAAACCATAAAGTCGGATTTCTTTTTTCATTTGAGTGAAACGATGGCAAATGATGATGCTATCTCCATCAAGTACTTCTTCAATTTGCCAATGGATTTCCACTATGTACGGTGCTTTTGCGTTGTATTGCATTGATTTACAGTTATTTAAGTTATTGATATTCAAAGATAATCATTGAAATTTGTCTTATGAATTTTATCTAATTATTAACTTTTTAAATCTTAAAAAAATGGCAAGACAAAAAGGTGTTATTAAGTACGTTGGAACTCTTGGAGATATCCGACACTTCAAAATTAAAGGCCAGGAAGGCTACTTCGCTGGAATGGTTGGTGGACCAACTGGAGACCAAGTATTATCTGCTCCTGAATTTGAGAGAACTCGTGAGAATATGAACGAATTTGGTGCTTGTGCCAAAGCCGGGAAATCTGTTCGAACTGGTTTATCTCAAGTAATGAAACAAATGGCCGACAGCCAAGTTACTGGAAGATTAACTTCTATTATGAAGAAAATCAACCTTGAAGACCAAACGGAAGCCAGAGGTTACCGTAAAATTGAAATTACTACACAACGTAGTTACTTGAAAGGTTTTGAGTTTGACAAAAACACATCTTTCAACGGAATTTTCAACGCTCCTTATTCTTTAACTCACGAAGTTGACAGAACAAGTGGAGATTTTGTTGTGGCTGCTTTTAATCCAGCGAATTTGGTTAATGCTCCATCTGGTGCAACGCATTTCCGTTTGATTACTTCACTTTCTGTAGTGAGTGATTTTGAATACAACGCTACCACAAACAGTTATGATCCTATGGATGCTGACTTGAATGAGGTAAACGATATTCAATACAGTGGTTTCTTGGATTTGTATGCTCCAGTTCCTGCAACTACATTAACTGCAACTTTACCTGGTGGAGCAACTCCAACAGTAAATGTTACTGTTTTACAATGTATCGGAATTGAGTTCTACCAACAAGTAGGTGGAAATTTCTACTTGTTTGCAAGTGGAAACTGTTTGAAAGTCGAGGATGCTTTTTAGAAAAAACTCCAAAAAATCTCTCGCCAAAAACGAGAGATTTTTTATTTAAACTCAAATCTATTACAATTATGGAAAGCAAAATAATAAGAGTAGCACAAGGAAAGGAAAGTACATTGAGCCAGTTATACATTAACGGCATCTTTCAATGTTATTTGTTAGAAGATAAAATTAGAGAAGTTAAAATACCTTCTCAAACTGCCATTCCAAAAGGTATTTTTAGTTTGAAGTTGAACACTATTGGAGCTAAAAATGTGGATTATAAAAAAGCATTTGGAAAGCTGCACGAAGGAATGATTGAGATTTCGGGTTTACCCAACTTCAGCTTTGTGTATATCCATACCGGAAATACCATAAAAGATACTGCCGGTTGTCCGCTTTGTGGTTTTGGTTTCCAGTTTGTTGATGGTAATTATCAAGTTGCTCAAAGTGTGGCAGCTTACAAAATGATTTATCCAAAATTGGTAGCACTGGCAAGAGAACCAAACAACAAAATTGTAATTGAAAATAATTTTCAATTTTAAAAAGTATCACAAATGGAAAACATAAACATCATCGCTACACTTTTTGGAACACTCATCACCTTACTACTCTCGATTGTGGCTTATTTTATCAAGCAATTGCACACCGATTTTAAGAGTATGGAAAAAGATTTGGTTGAAGTGAAAACGATGGCTTTTGTAAATCGTCAGCAAAAAGTGGACTGATTTAGACAAAAACTAAGAGAGTGTTTTCAAAAATTATTAACTTTGAAATAGTATGAAAACACCTAATAAAAAAACAGCAGAGAATTTCATCAAAGAGATTCGTAGAAATACACGAAGAATCTTTAGTTCCGAACAGAAAATCCAAATTGTCATGGAAGCTTTACGAGCAGAAATGTCAGTTGCAGAATTGTGTAGAAAGTATTCCATTAATGAATCTCAGTTTTACAAATGGAACAAAGAGTTTTTAGAAGCTGGTAAAAAGCGTTTAGCAGGTGATACCACAAGAGAAGCTACCAGTGATGAAGTAGCAGAACTCAAGAAAGAAAATCAGGCTTTAAAAGTCATGATTGCCGATTTAGTTTTACGCTACGATATTGTAAAAAAAAGCTTGGATATGCTGGATTAACTGAAAAGTTTAAGAAATATATGCGACTTACAGTATCCGAAAAACAAGAAATCATTCACATGGTAACGCGTTCAGAAATTGGCGTAAATCGAACACTTCGGGAGATTGGAATCAA
>NZ_JAXKVR010000012.1:0-11265 GCF_034497725.1 Flavobacterium psychraquaticum | reverse complement strand
TGAAACTTTCAACGATGTCAATCGAAAAGACTTAAAGCGCTATTATAATCCGTTTCCGTATCAAAAAAGCCTTATGCATTGGTGAGGGAAAAGTCCATTCGAAGAGGATTACGCACAACGGTTCAGGGCTTTGCGAAGGAGCGGAATAGAAAGTAGAAACTTTCAACTTTGCACAGACGTAAGCAAAACCATTTTTTTATTTGCTAATTTACACTTTTTGAGCAAATAAAAAATGGTTTTTGCGGATAGAAAGCACAAACGTTGAGATTAGCACTTTACCCGCTCTTTTGCAAAACCCATGTTGTGTGCTGGGCTTCTTCGTCAGTCTAAGCTTAATTTATTTCCACGCTGTTTTAAACATAGGAAGCCTGTACAAATTCATTTACAGAACTTTGACAGGCTGCCATTTTAGAATAATTGTGGTATGTTTATTTAGCCGCTAAAACGTCCAATTTCTCAATAGATGGTGAAGTAGCCAACAATTCAGGTGCATTTTCCATTAACGCCTTTGCAATCTTACCACCAAGATGTGCTTCTCTGCCTTCTTCATCTGAAAAAGTGTCAAAAATGCCAAATGTAGAAGAGTCTATACGGAACGCATACCAGGTAATAGTACCCGCTTCTTCATTAGCAAGTGGCAATGCACTTGTAATAAACTCTTCAACATTTTTTTCTTTTCCAGCTTTTGCTTTTAGTCGAACTAATAATCCTAATTTTTTCATGTCTTTTTAATTTTAAATTAAACCAATTTTCTTTTAACAAATATAGCTCATTTTAGATTGTGAGGCTTTTTTATTTAGTTCAAAAACTTATGAAAAAAGGTCAACTTTTCATAATGTTTTTTGGACTGTAACCAAATTCATTTTTAAAGGCTGTGCTAAAATTTGATAAGCTGTCATAACCAAAGTCCATATAGATTTCTGATGGTGTCGCTTCATTATTAAGCAATATTTTTTTGGCCTTGTTGAGCCGTTTTAGTTGAAACCATTTTCCTGGAGACTCTTGATATAATTGTATAAATTTTCGCTTAAAAGTAGACAGGCTCATATTGCATAGAAAAGCGACCTCATCAATATTCAAACTCGTGTACAGATTTTTTTCAATGACCATTTTAAAAGATAATTCTCTTTCATTGATTAACAATGAATGTAGATAAACAAAAAAAAATTGCCCATACTTATCAGCCAGATACAGCATAATTTCTTCAAATTTCAATTCCAGAATCTTTTGAGAGATTGTTTGATTCAAGCCATAAATTTGTTGAATAGAATTAATAAAATGGATAATATAATTGTCTTTTTCTATAAGGAAATAAGGACTACTGGTAGCTGCTTTATTAAAGTCATTTGGGTTAAAAAAATGCCCATATTTCAATAAAAAATCATTAATGTTTTTTTGAGAAAAGAAAAAGAGTAGGCAACTATAACTATTTGCTCCTACAATTTCTGTTGTTAAAAAATTTCCCGATGCAAGGAGTAAGGATTGTGTATCATCTATCGAAACGATGTCATTTGAAAAGTGAATGTTCTTTTGTCCGTCCAACAAAAAACTGAATACATTTTTGTTTAGGTTAATCTTATTTTTGGAAACATGTTTATGAACTTCGTAGTTAGCAATTTGTAGGTCTGATGTCTCCTTGTAGTTATTTTCAAATAAATGTTCTGGAAAATTTGTAATGTCCATAATATTGTTGTCTTAAAAAACATTTTGGTAGGGCAAACATATTAATTTTTATTTCAAAAATTGTTTGCTAAAGTTTGGATGAATAGGTCTTTAGCCTTGCACACAACGTTTTGCGGCTAGCTGAAGCCACAAAGATTTAAGACTAACCATTTCAAATATAACCATTTTTTTGAATTATTAAGAAACTTTCCAAAAAAAGACCAAGCGTTTGTGGTTTTAGCTAACCGCTGTTGTAGGTTGTAGCAATTTTAATTCAGGCTGCGTAAATTCGGACCGAATTTATGTAAGTTGAATTAAAATAATCAACACAAAGAATTTCCACTAAACTCTTCACGCAAACTTTTTTCAAAGCAAACATTTTTGTCAAACTGTATTTCCTGATTTAAAAATTATTTGATGAATAAATGATTTTCAGTTTTTCTACCTTAAAAACTAAATTTTTTAATGATTTAATTTTTTGATTATTTCTTTGAATTTTCGCAAAACAATTCACGCAAATTTTTCGACAAAGTTCAGTTTTAAGTTTTCACATTAAACACAAAATATTCGCAAAATTATTTTCGACAAAGTTCAAAAATCGCAAAGTTTTTCAAGTGAATTTTCGGTTTAAAAATAGGGTAGAAGTTGATTTCGAAGCGAATTTTCAAGCTATAACCTACAACGTTTTGCAGCTTGGCGATGTGGCGGATTTAGAAGCACTTACTTTCAATTAAGCACTAATGTTTATTAGAAATCCGAATGTTCAATTTAGCACTGAACCCGCCATTTTGCCAAACTGCTGTTGTGCGTTCGGCTTTTATTCTGTTTTGTTGAATGTCCAAATTATTGCTTTTTCTTTAGTCGCTCTAAAGATAGTATTGTGTTTCTCTTTTGGTTCTGGTGAATATTTCCATTTAATATTAGGTAGATTTTCGGTTTTTAATATGTCAGCAAGTTTGCCCACTGTTTCAGAAATGTCTTCTGCACCAGAACCAGCAAACCAAATTCTTTTTTCGTTTTGTGGAAATTTTTCTAAATGCTCTTTTGCGGTTTTTATCAGATATTTATCATTCCACCAAAGCGAAGGGTCAAATGCAATATAATTATCAAACATATCAGGTGTAAGAAAAAAAGTCTCTACAACAAATAAACCTGACAAAGATTCTCCTATAATACTTTTTTCAGAAGTTGTTCTATATCGTTTATTAATTTCAGGAAAAAGTTCTTCTTTTATAAACGCTCTAAATTTTTCAGAACCGCCAACAATTGGTGCAATTTCTTTGTCTTTTGCAACTTCTGTAAATCCAGTTAAATCTCTTCTTCTTTGTGTATTTTCAATACCAACTAAAATCATTGGCGGTATTTTTTTTGCCTTTATAAGTTCAGAAAGAGTATTAGCAATGTGAGGAAAATCTTCGTCTATTATTCCACCATCAGCCATATACATTACAGGCAAAGAGTCTGTAGTTGTTTTATAATCTGGTGGTGTCCAAACATTAATTTTTCTTGTTTCGCTAACTCGTTTTGATTCTATCGAAAATTCATCGTGAACAGGGATTGGGTCGTTGTATTTTTGTGCGTTTGAGCAACTTGTAAGTGTTACAAGTAGAAAAAGTAAGTTATAATAAATGAATTTCATATTTTCTGTTTTTTATGTTAATGTTTTTGCACGCTGTCGTTTTAAGCTGACGCACAACGTTTTGCGGCTTTGTTTCAGTGGCTTTGATTAGACACTGACCAAAACAAATATAAAACAAAATTACGAATCATAGAGGTTTTTCCGAAGGAAAAACCAAGCCCAAGCCATTGAACAAAACCGCTGTTGTGCGTTCGGTTTTTTATTTAAAACTTATTGATTATATGCTAAAATTATGCCCAAACTAGCAAAATTAAAGCCTAATATAGTCATTATTAATCCGATTATAAATTTTGAATTTGGTGAAGTTTCTTTGACTATTATTCCAATTTTTTCAGTTGATAATTTTTTTTGAAAAAATCTTTTAGAAAACAACATTGATTCTTTTACTTCTAAATCTTCAATATTGATAATTTTAATATTATAAATACCAGGATTTTCAATTTTAAATTTATAGAATTCATTTGCTAGCCTTCCTTTGTAGTGGAATTTAAATTTCGGTTTTCTTTCAACAGTATTTATTTTTAGTCCTTTACTCGTTATTTTTGTTTCAAAATTCCCCAAATTATTTGAATAACCACCACCAACTACGCAGATTGAATACAAACCAATTTTATCAAAATTAATTTCATTTTCAGTTAATTTTAATTCACTGATAATTCTGTTTTTATATATTTCAATAAGCATTTTGCTACCAAAGACTGACATAACTAAACCAATTATTCCAACTAGAAGAAATATTATCTGCATTTTATTCTGTTATTTTCTATTTTGTTTTTCTGCGATTTGTTAAACTGACGCACAACGGTTTGCAGCTTGGCGAAGTGGCGGATTTAGAAGCACTTACTTTCAATTTAGCACTAAACTTCATTTGAAAACCGAATGTTCAATTTAGCACTGAACCCGCCATTTTGCCAAACTGCTGTTATAGCCAGTGGTTATTTATTCAACACTACTAGCAGAACCCCAATTTTATCGTTAAAACCCATTACAGGACTTACAAGTTTTACTGAATTAGCTTCTGTATAAACTGTAGTACTTGTAAGGTTAGAAAAAGCTGATGTTTCAAGAGAAGTTCCTTCAAATTTCTTGTCAGACGATAATAAAACAATATTGTCTTTTGGGTTTACAAGTTGCACCAAGTCTGCACCCGATTGCTGTACAAAAACTGTTAGTAGTTGATTTAGATTTTCAGTATTCTCTCTTAATAATTCGCTTCTTACTGACCACGAGAAAACTTCAGTTGCAAACTCAAGGTGTTTTATTTGCAAACTATCAATTTTGCTTTCATATTGAGTTATCAATTGTGTTTTCTCATTATTAAAGTTTTTCTCGTTTATGCGAATTTTAATGGAAAACCAGATAAAAACTACCAACAACAATACGGTTAAAACTGTTGCAACCTTATTATTTTTGAAAAAGCCAACAATTTTTTCTTTGAATGTGTTTTTGGTTTTACTTTGAGAGGTTTCAACCAAATTATTTTTTTCTACTGTACTCATTTTGTTTGTTTTTAGAGATTAACCTTTCTTGTAAGAATCTTCTATTGTTAGTTTTTTCAGAATTGAAAATATTAAACCACCCGAAATTGCACCTAAAATGTAAATTATAGCAGTTGCAAACGACAAAGGTATAGTAACACTCCATTTTAAAAAAGACAACTGTACGGTTTCTAAGTTTTGTACAATAAAAATAACTGCTACTCCAAGCAGGAGTAGCAGTACAAATGTTTTTATAATCCTCATAACATTACTTATTGAAAGTAGTTCGAGAAATTTCTATCCCAGCTGGGTAATTTAAATTTCCTTGTTCCTCTGCTGTAATGAAAA
The DNA here is from genome assembly GCF_034497725.1 of Flavobacterium psychraquaticum. NCBI lineage: Bacteria > Pseudomonadati > Bacteroidota > Flavobacteriia > Flavobacteriales > Flavobacteriaceae > Flavobacterium > Flavobacterium psychraquaticum. The sequence goes on along the minus strand of NZ_JAXKVR010000012.1, from coordinate 6,138 downwards.
TTTCCCTTACATTAAATGGAGTTGTTGTTTTTAAAGTTGCTTTTTTAGAATTTTTGTTAATTAATTGACCAACATTTTTAGTGGTTCCATTTTCAACTACTATCCAAACACTGTAGTTGTTTTTTGGTGGATTTAATCTACTAGCTTCCGCTAAGTTTCTTGCAGTTACTTCAATAACATAATTTTTGTTTTTGTCCTGTTTTTTTGTCGCTGTAATATCCGCAGCAGGCACTGTACTCGAAACAGGAAACTTGGCTGTGCTTGCACAAGATGTCATCAGTGCCACAACTCCAATAATTGCTAAAATTTTGATTATTCTCATTTTTTTAAATTTAATTATTTGTTCCTACTCGTAAGGCTTTTCAGAATCCGCCCCGTTTTTTGAGTGGTCGCTGGTCTCCACTTTTATCTTTTAGTCGTGGCAGTTAAATCAATAACTGTCAAACCTGATTGTTTTTACTCGTGTGTCCGAGATTGCAATGTCGGCTTTCTACCATTGGCTATAACGTTTTGCAGCTTGCATAAGTGGCGGATTAAGGAAGCCTAAACTTTCGGTTAAACACTGACATTTCAAGTACAAAACCAACTTTAAATTAAACCCAAAACCCGCCATTTTTGCAAACTGCTGTTAGCTGTAGGTTTTATTTTTAAATTTAATCTGCATATCTTATAATTCCATCATTTTCAAACCAGAGTTGTTTATACTTCACTGGAATTATTTCCTTTCCATTTTTGTTTATATATCCAACTTTTCCATCTATTTCCACATAAGCGAGTTCATTAATAAAAGGAAAAGCCTTGTCATAAATTGCTGGAATTTTGATTTTTCCTTTTTTATTTATGAAGCCATATTTTCCGTTTTCTTCAAATATTGCTAAATCATTAGTAAAGAAAGGATATTTAGTTTCTTTCAAGTTGAATTTGACTTTAACCTTATTCTTTGTATTTATACATCCATAATTTTCTCTTTTTTTTACAAAAGCCAAACCATTTAAAAATGCACTAGCATCATCATATTCAAACGGTATTTTAGTTTCATTTTCTCGGGTTATATAACCCCATTTTCCATCTTTTAGTACAGGTATTAAATTTTCATTTATGTTAAATCCAACTTTATCATAAATTAATGGAATAACTTCTTTTCCATACTTATTTATAAAACCATATTTTTTTTTATTTTGTACAATATATAGTTCACTGTCATTAATGAAGAAAATATTTTCGTATTTAGGTTCAATAATAACTTTTCCATCAATATTTACTAGACCATTTAGTTTATTTTTATCTATTGTTTCTCGGAAAATTATAATAGAATCCTTTTCAAAATAATGACTTTGTATATCAAATTCTAGGTCTTTATTAAAAATTATCTTACCATTTGAATCTAAAATATGACTTTTTTTATTTTCAGTTTGGCATTTAAAGTGATTAAAACCAAAATTACTTACCATCGTATATTTGAATACCGTCAATGAATCACCTTTACGATTAATTAAACCATACCTACCATTTTTTTTGGCTATTCCAGTATTTCCATAATAGAAGAAGACATCAGTATAATTTTCGAAGTAGTTTTCTTTACCGTCTTTACTAACATAACCATATAAAGAATCTTTAATTACATTAGCGTAATCATCATAAAATTCTGAACCCATATTGAATTTAGGTTCAATTATTTTTTCTCCTTTGGTATTTAAATATCCTATTTTTGGATATTCTTTTGGCTGAATTTTGTAGTACAATATTCTTAATAGATTATCTGACAAAGAATTACTTTCTGTTTTTTGGGGAATTCTCCCAAGAAAATTAATTATATCAATATCTGCTTTTATTTTTTCTTGCGAAAAAGTCCAATTTATTGAGATTAAAAAAAATAAGATTATCAGTTTATTTTTCATATGATTTTTATTTTAACTTACAGCTAACGTTTGGTGGCTTGTGAATGTTGTTTTCTTATGAAAACTACTTTTAATTTGTTTATCGTAAAAGTAATTAATTACGGTGATTCCACCAAATAAAACAATATTTACAAACCGCGGTTAGCGGTTCGGGCTTTTGTTTCATTGGTCAATTCCACCATTGTCTTTATATTTTTGTCTATATTCCGTTTGTTTGTCTATTTGTCCAAGTTCTTCATAAAGTCCCGCTAATTCCCAAAAAGTATATTCAGAAGATGGTCCATTTTCTTCACTTATTTTAAAGGCTTCAATAGCTTCTTCAATTCGTCCTTCGTCACGCAATATGTATCCAAGGTCTTCGGCAACTACATTTTTGTTTGTCGCTAAGGTAAGTCCACTTTTTAAAATGTCAATGCCGATTTGTGAATTTTCCTTTGAATAATATAGTTCGTAGTCGCCAAAACACTCAGATGCAATAGATGGAATTATAGACTTTACTTGGTCGTAAATACTTTCAACTTTTGTTTGTCCATTTGAGCCTTGTTTAATTACAATTTCTGCAATTCGTTCTGGTGTCATAATTCCGATGTAGCAGTCTGTTTTTTCGTTTTCGGAAATTTCAAAAGCCTTTACGAAGTAATAGTTTTCTTCTTCGGGTATAAGTTCAAAGTCTGTCGCTTCAATTGTCCAATTAAGTTCGTTATCATCGTCCTGTTCAGTAACGATAAAAACATTTGTATTTCTTTCTTTATAAATGTCTTTCAGTTTCATAAGTGCCGTGTTTTAGCCTGACCGCTAACTTTCAGTTTCTCTTTGTTTTTCGATTTCGCTCGAATTTATTTTCATTACTTTTTCAATTTGTTCTTTCCAAATTTCTCTTTTATTCACAACAAATTCTTCCATTACATTATCTTTAGTCTTTATAAATATTACGTTATTTATTAAACCCATTGTTTTTCTAAAATCGGTTTTGTCAATTTCATTCAGTTCAATTATTTTTTGGTGTCTTTGCGCAAAATTTATGGCGTTAGTTTGAAATATAATTTTATTTTCGAGTAGATATAAAGTTCCACCTACTGAAATATTGTCTTTAAAATGGTTTGCTAAACCAGAATAAATAATGGATTTTTTATCTATTTTTTCAAACTCTTCGCTAAAATTAATTTTAGAAAACATTTTGAAGTATGAAATAATACTAAAAGTTATAAAGCAGAAAATTGATAAAACAATTGCTATTTCTTCTTTGTTGGTTACGTAGCAATAAATTCCAATTATAATTCCAAAAACTAAACCTGATAAAAGTGAATATTTAAGTTTCTTCATTTAATATTTATTTGTTTTTCAATGTTTTAGTTCGGTTTCTAGTATGACGGCTAACGTTTTGCGGCTTTAAGAAGTTTGGGAAAAACAAGCCAAAATTTCTAGTTAAAAACCGAATATCAAAAGTACAAAACAAACTTTAAATTCAGCAATAAAACCCAAATTTCTTAAAACCGTTGTTGTATGCAGGCTTTTTATTGATTTATAATTTTTTCTATTTCAGATTGTATGTTTAGTTTTTCTTCATTAGAATAAAAAGTATTGTTGATTAATTCTAGTTTTGCTTTTTCTAAATAAAAGTATGCTCTATTCTTGTTATTTAATTTAAAAAATGAGTTTGAAATACTAATGTTGGCATAAGTAAACATTGGATATTCTTCTAATAAAATTTCCCAAACTTCAATTGCTTTTTTGTATTTTTCATCATTATTATATCCATAGGCAATTCCATTTAAAATGGCTAAATTAATTCCCATTTCATATCCATAATGTTTTTTCATTTTTGATTTAAACGAAGAATATTCTTGTTTTGTTAAAGCTAATTCACTTCTTTGAATTTTCGTAACTTCTTCTGACCAATAATTAAAAACGTCGATTAACGAATTTGGTAAAGCAACCGCAGGAACTGCCATGTGTTGGACTTTATAAAATTCTAACCCTTTCCAATCTAATTTTTCATCTATTTTATTTTGCTCTAAAAACGATTTCATTATATCGTAGTCTTTAGTATCTGTATAAGGATCTCCAGTAATAAACCTATAATATACGTGATTTTTTAATTTTATTTTAGACAAATTTAATTGTAGTGAATCTACAAGATTTACGTTTTCTTGTAAATAAAAAGGACTCATGGAAATTACCGATGTGAGCTCGTTAATTTTATTTGTCAAAAGATATGATGAATAATAACCGAAACGAGAATGACCGATGAAGGTTCTAATTTTGCTAGCATTGTATTCTTTTTCTAAGATTGGTAAAAGCTCATCAAAAAGAAAACTTTCTAGTTTTTCACCTTTTGCATTTTCGTTTGTTGAAAGAAAACTAGTGTCTAAATATCGGTTATAATTAGTTTCAGAATTAATACCTATAATGATAGATTCTGGAAGTTCGTCAAAAGAAACTAAGTAATTTATAGTTTCATAAGTTTGTCTATAAATCCGTTTGTTTTGACTGTCGAAAACAATAATTACTGGAAACTTAGTTGCTTTTTCTTTGGTAAAAGTTACAGGCAAGCTAATTGTTATTTTTCTATTTTCTTTTAACGCATTAGAATAAATAATTGTGTCTTTTCCTTGAAAATAGTATTCGGATTCTGCTTGTCCGAAAAGTGTTGTTGTTAACAATACAAAAAGTAAATGTAATACGTATTTTTTCATTTATTAGGATTTTTTAAGCTTGCATACAACGTTTTGCGGCTACAAGAAGTGGCGAACTTCGGAACTGCGTATTTTCTGCTAAGATAAAATTTCTTGCGGAAAATAAACGTGAATTTAGCACTTTCTAAGTAATTTATAGTTTCATAAGTTTGTCTATAAATCCGTTTGTTTTGACTGTCGAAAACAATAATTACTGGAAACTTAGTTGCTTTTTCTTTGGTAAAAGTTACAGGCAAGCTAATTGTTATTTTTCTATTTTCTTTTAACGCATTAGAATAAATAATTGTGTCTTTTCCTTGAAAATAGTATTCGGATTCTGCTTGTCCGAAAAGTGTTGTTGTTAACAATACAAAAAGTAAATGTAATACGTATTTTTTCATTTATTAGGATTTTTTAAGCTTGCATACAACGTTTTGCGGCTACAAGAAGTGGCGAACTTCGGAACTGCGTATTTTCTGCTAAGATAAAATTTCTTGCGGAAAATAAACGTGAATTTAGCACTTTTCTCGCCATTTCTTGTAACCGCTGTTAGCCGCAGTTATTTCTTTTTGTTTCATAATATTCCATCCAATTTCTAATTCTTCCAACATACATTTTGAGATAGTTTTCAGTAAAAAAGATGTTCGACCAATCAAATCTTTGTGCTTGTACACCAAGATAAAATACAAAAATTGATGCTCCAACTTCTGGAATTAATTTAATTTCCTTTTCTGATAAATTTCTTATTTTTTGGTAGCCGTTTAAAAAACTTTCAGTCTTTCGTTCATATTCATTTTTGTCAGATTCTATGAAAAATAATTGTTTGCAAAAATAACCAACATCTAAAATTAACAAACCATTTCCACAATTATCAAAATCAAAAATTGTGATTTCATTTTCATTATTTACGCTCAAATTATCGTACCAAATATCTAAATGAACTACTCCGTTTTTATTGTCTAATAAATTACTTTCTTTAATTCTTTTTGGTATTTTATCACCAATTTCTTTTAAAAATTTCATTTCGTTTAAATCTTCTGAAAAAAATGATGTAAGATGATTATAAGATTCATTTAAAAGAATTTCAGAATCATAGTTTATCCTGTCTATTTTTTTATTTTCGGTTATATTATGAATTTTAGCCATTAACGCACCAATAGAATAACAAGTTTCATTAGACATAAAACGCATTTTTTCGCCTTTAGCAAACGAAAAAAGTACTGCATAACGAATTCCTTCAGGAGCATTTATTTCTTGAATTAAGCTTCCATTTACATCTGAAATTGGATGCGAAACTGCAAGGGATTTTTCTTTTAGTAGATTTAATAGCTCTAATTCTTGTTCAATTTCTATTTTTGTTCGCCATTTATAACAGTATATTCTAAAAACAAATTTAGTTTCATTATTTGAAATAAAGTAAGTGTGATTTACTCCAGTTCTAAATAATTTGCAATTAAAATCTTCGTTTAGTTTGTACTTTTCCTTTATAAAATTCGCTAATTCTATTTCTGATAATGTTGAAGCTATTACTGGAAAAGTTGTCATTTTCTGCGGATTTTTTTTTT
>NZ_JAXKVR010000011.1:0-9315 GCF_034497725.1 Flavobacterium psychraquaticum | reverse complement strand
AAAAAAAAAATCCGCAGAAAATGACAACTTTTCCAGTAATAGCTTCAACATTATCAGAAATAGAATTAGCGAATTTTATAAAGGAAAAGTACAAACTAAACGAAGATTTTAATTGCAAATTATTTAGAACTGGAGTAAATCACACTTACTTTATTTCAAATAATGAAACTAAATTTGTTTTTAGAATATACTGTTATAAATGGCGAACAAAAATAGAAATTGAACAAGAATTAGAGCTATTAAATCTACTAAAAGAAAAATCCCTTGCAGTTTCGCATCCAATTTCAGATGTAAATGGAAGCTTAATTCAAGAAATAAATGCTCCTGAAGGAATTCGTTATGCAGTACTTTTTTCGTTTGCTAAAGGCGAAAAAATGCGTTTTATGTCTAATGAAACTTGTTATTCTATTGGTGCGTTAATGGCTAAAATTCATAATATAACCGAAAATAAAAAAATAGACAGGATAAACTATGATTCTGAAATTCTTTTAAATGAATCTTATAATCATCTTACATCATTTTTTTCAGAAGATTTAAACGAAATGAAATTTTTAAAAGAAATTGGTGATAAAATACCAAAAAGAATTAAAGAAAGTAATTTATTAGACAATAAAAACGGAGTAGTTCATTTAGATATTTGGTACGATAATTTGAGCGTAAATAATGAAAATGAAATCACAATTTTTGATTTTGATAATTGTGGAAATGGTTTGTTAATTTTAGATGTTGGTTATTTTTGCAAACAATTATTTTTCATAGAATCTGACAAAAATGAATATGAACGAAAGACTGAAAGTTTTTTAAACGGCTACCAAAAAATAAGAAATTTATCAGAAAAGGAAATTAAATTAATTCCAGAAGTTGGAGCATCAATTTTTGTATTTTATCTTGGTGTACAAGCACAAAGATTTGATTGGTCGAACATCTTTTTTACTGAAAACTATCTCAAAATGTATGTTGGAAGAATTAGAAATTGGATGGAATATTATGAAACAAAAAGAAATAACTGCGGCTAACAGCGGTTACAAGAAATGGCGAGAAAAGTGCTAAATTCACGTTTATTTTCCGCAAGAAATTTTATCTTAGCAGAAAATACGCAGTTCCGAAGTTCGCCACTTCTTGTAGCCGCAAAACGTTGTATGCAAGCTTAAAAAATCCTAATAAATGAAAAAATACGTATTACATTTACTTTTTGTATTGTTAACAACAACACTTTTCGGACAAGCAGAATCCGAATACTATTTTCAAGGAAAAGACACAATTATTTATTCTAATGCGTTAAAAGAAAATAGAAAAATAACAATTAGCTTGCCTGTAACTTTTACCAAAGAAAAAGCAACTAAGTTTCCAGTAATTATTGTTTTCGACAGTCAAAACAAACGGATTTATAGACAAACTTATGAAACTATAAATTACTTAGTTTCTTTTGACGAACTTCCAGAATCTATCATTATAGGTATTAATTCTGAAACTAATTATAACCGATATTTAGACACTAGTTTTCTTTCAACAAACGAAAATGCAAAAGGTGAAAAACTAGAAAGTTTTCTTTTTGATGAGCTTTTACCAATCTTAGAAAAAGAATACAATGCTAGCAAAATTAGAACCTTCATCGGTCATTCTCGTTTCGGTTATTATTCATCATATCTTTTGACAAATAAAATTAACGAGCTCACATCGGTAATTTCCATGAGTCCTTTTTATTTACAAGAAAACGTAAATCTTGTAGATTCACTACAATTAAATTTGTCTAAAATAAAATTAAAAAATCACGTATATTATAGGTTTATTACTGGAGATCCTTATACAGATACTAAAGACTACGATATAATGAAATCGTTTTTAGAGCAAAATAAAATAGATGAAAAATTAGATTGGAAAGGGTTAGAATTTTATAAAGTCCAACACATGGCAGTTCCTGCGGTTGCTTTACCAAATTCGTTAATCGACGTTTTTAATTATTGGTCAGAAGAAGTTACGAAAATTCAAAGAAGTGAATTAGCTTTAACAAAACAAGAATATTCTTCGTTTAAATCAAAAATGAAAAAACATTATGGATATGAAATGGGAATTAATTTAGCCATTTTAAATGGAATTGCCTATGGATATAATAATGATGAAAAATACAAAAAAGCAATTGAAGTTTGGGAAATTTTATTAGAAGAATATCCAATGTTTACTTATGCCAACATTAGTATTTCAAACTCATTTTTTAAATTAAATAACAAGAATAGAGCATACTTTTATTTAGAAAAAGCAAAACTAGAATTAATCAACAATACTTTTTATTCTAATGAAGAAAAACTAAACATACAATCTGAAATAGAAAAAATTATAAATCAATAAAAAGCCTGCATACAACAACGGTTTTAAGAAATTTGGGTTTTATTGCTGAATTTAAAGTTTGTTTTGTACTTTTGATATTCGGTTTTTAACTAGAAATTTTGGCTTGTTTTTCCCAAACTTCTTAAAGCCGCAAAACGTTAGCCGTCATACTAGAAACCGAACTAAAACATTGAAAAACAAATAAATATTAAATGAAGAAACTTAAATATTCACTTTTATCAGGTTTAGTTTTTGGAATTATAATTGGAATTTATTGCTACGTAACCAACAAAGAAGAAATAGCAATTGTTTTATCAATTTTCTGCTTTATAACTTTTAGTATTATTTCATACTTCAAAATGTTTTCTAAAATTAATTTTAGCGAAGAGTTTGAAAAAATAGATAAAAAATCCATTATTTATTCTGGTTTAGCAAACCATTTTAAAGACAATATTTCAGTAGGTGGAACTTTATATCTACTCGAAAATAAAATTATATTTCAAACTAACGCCATAAATTTTGCGCAAAGACACCAAAAAATAATTGAACTGAATGAAATTGACAAAACCGATTTTAGAAAAACAATGGGTTTAATAAATAACGTAATATTTATAAAGACTAAAGATAATGTAATGGAAGAATTTGTTGTGAATAAAAGAGAAATTTGGAAAGAACAAATTGAAAAAGTAATGAAAATAAATTCGAGCGAAATCGAAAAACAAAGAGAAACTGAAAGTTAGCGGTCAGGCTAAAACACGGCACTTATGAAACTGAAAGACATTTATAAAGAAAGAAATACAAATGTTTTTATCGTTACTGAACAGGACGATGATAACGAACTTAATTGGACAATTGAAGCGACAGACTTTGAACTTATACCCGAAGAAGAAAACTATTACTTCGTAAAGGCTTTTGAAATTTCCGAAAACGAAAAAACAGACTGCTACATCGGAATTATGACACCAGAACGAATTGCAGAAATTGTAATTAAACAAGGCTCAAATGGACAAACAAAAGTTGAAAGTATTTACGACCAAGTAAAGTCTATAATTCCATCTATTGCATCTGAGTGTTTTGGCGACTACGAACTATATTATTCAAAGGAAAATTCACAAATCGGCATTGACATTTTAAAAAGTGGACTTACCTTAGCGACAAACAAAAATGTAGTTGCCGAAGACCTTGGATACATATTGCGTGACGAAGGACGAATTGAAGAAGCTATTGAAGCCTTTAAAATAAGTGAAGAAAATGGACCATCTTCTGAATATACTTTTTGGGAATTAGCGGGACTTTATGAAGAACTTGGACAAATAGACAAACAAACGGAATATAGACAAAAATATAAAGACAATGGTGGAATTGACCAATGAAACAAAAGCCCGAACCGCTAACCGCGGTTTGTAAATATTGTTTTATTTGGTGGAATCACCGTAATTAATTACTTTTACGATAAACAAATTAAAAGTAGTTTTCATAAGAAAACAACATTCACAAGCCACCAAACGTTAGCTGTAAGTTAAAATAAAAATCATATGAAAAATAAACTGATAATCTTATTTTTTTTAATCTCAATAAATTGGACTTTTTCGCAAGAAAAAATAAAAGCAGATATTGATATAATTAATTTTCTTGGGAGAATTCCCCAAAAAACAGAAAGTAATTCTTTGTCAGATAATCTATTAAGAATATTGTACTACAAAATTCAGCCAAAAGAATATCCAAAAATAGGATATTTAAATACCAAAGGAGAAAAAATAATTGAACCTAAATTCAATATGGGTTCAGAATTTTATGATGATTACGCTAATGTAATTAAAGATTCTTTATATGGTTATGTTAGTAAAGACGGTAAAGAAAACTACTTCGAAAATTATACTGATGTCTTCTTCTATTATGGAAATACTGGAATAGCCAAAAAAAATGGTAGGTATGGTTTAATTAATCGTAAAGGTGATTCATTGACGGTATTCAAATATACGATGGTAAGTAATTTTGGTTTTAATCACTTTAAATGCCAAACTGAAAATAAAAAAAGTCATATTTTAGATTCAAATGGTAAGATAATTTTTAATAAAGACCTAGAATTTGATATACAAAGTCATTATTTTGAAAAGGATTCTATTATAATTTTCCGAGAAACAATAGATAAAAATAAACTAAATGGTCTAGTAAATATTGATGGAAAAGTTATTATTGAACCTAAATACGAAAATATTTTCTTCATTAATGACAGTGAACTATATATTGTACAAAATAAAAAAAAATATGGTTTTATAAATAAGTATGGAAAAGAAGTTATTCCATTAATTTATGATAAAGTTGGATTTAACATAAATGAAAATTTAATACCTGTACTAAAAGATGGAAAATGGGGTTATATAACCCGAGAAAATGAAACTAAAATACCGTTTGAATATGATGATGCTAGTGCATTTTTAAATGGTTTGGCTTTTGTAAAAAAAAGAGAAAATTATGGATGTATAAATACAAAGAATAAGGTTAAAGTCAAATTCAACTTGAAAGAAACTAAATATCCTTTCTTTACTAATGATTTAGCAATATTTGAAGAAAACGGAAAATATGGCTTCATAAATAAAAAAGGAAAAATCAAAATTCCAGCAATTTATGACAAGGCTTTTCCTTTTATTAATGAACTCGCTTATGTGGAAATAGATGGAAAAGTTGGATATATAAACAAAAATGGAAAGGAAATAATTCCAGTGAAGTATAAACAACTCTGGTTTGAAAATGATGGAATTATAAGATATGCAGATTAAATTTAAAAATAAAACCTACAGCTAACAGCAGTTTGCAAAAATGGCGGGTTTTGGGTTTAATTTAAAGTTGGTTTTGTACTTGAAATGTCAGTGTTTAACCGAAAGTTTAGGCTTCCTTAATCCGCCACTTATGCAAGCTGCAAAACGTTATAGCCAATGGTAGAAAGCCGACATTGCAATCTCGGACACACGAGTAAAAACAATCAGGTTTGACAGTTATTGATTTAACTGCCACGACTAAAAGATAAAAGTGGAGACCAGCGACCACTCAAAAAACGGGGCGGATTCTGAAAAGCCTTACGAGTAGGAACAAATAATTAAATTTAAAAAAATGAGAATAATCAAAATTTTAGCAATTATTGGAGTTGTGGCACTGATGACATCTTGTGCAAGCACAGCCAAGTTTCCTGTTTCGAGTACAGTGCCTGCTGCGGATATTACAGCGACAAAAAAACAGGACAAAAACAAAAATTATGTTATTGAAGTAACTGCAAGAAACTTAGCGGAAGCTAGTAGATTAAATCCACCAAAAAACAACTACAGTGTTTGGATAGTAGTTGAAAATGGAACCACTAAAAATGTTGGTCAATTAATTAACAAAAATTCTAAAAAAGCAACTTTAAAAACAACAACTCCATTTAATGTAAGGGAAATTTTCATTACAGCAGAGGAACAAGGAAATTTAAATTACCCAGCTGGGATAGAAATTTCTCGAACTACTTTCAATAAGTAATGTTATGAGGATTATAAAAACATTTGTACTGCTACTCCTGCTTGGAGTAGCAGTTATTTTTATTGTACAAAACTTAGAAACCGTACAGTTGTCTTTTTTAAAATGGAGTGTTACTATACCTTTGTCGTTTGCAACTGCTATAATTTACATTTTAGGTGCAATTTCGGGTGGTTTAATATTTTCAATTCTGAAAAAACTAACAATAGAAGATTCTTACAAGAAAGGTTAATCTCTAAAAACAAACAAAATGAGTACAGTAGAAAAAAATAATTTGGTTGAAACCTCTCAAAGTAAAACCAAAAACACATTCAAAGAAAAAATTGTTGGCTTTTTCAAAAATAATAAGGTTGCAACAGTTTTAACCGTATTGTTGTTGGTAGTTTTTATCTGGTTTTCCATTAAAATTCGCATAAACGAGAAAAACTTTAATAATGAGAAAACACAATTGATAACTCAATATGAAAGCAAAATTGATAGTTTGCAAATAAAACACCTTGAGTTTGCAACTGAAGTTTTCTCGTGGTCAGTAAGAAGCGAATTATTAAGAGAGAATACTGAAAATCTAAATCAACTACTAACAGTTTTTGTACAGCAATCGGGTGCAGACTTGGTGCAACTTGTAAACCCAAAAGACAATATTGTTTTATTATCGTCTGACAAGAAATTTGAAGGAACTTCTCTTGAAACATCAGCTTTTTCTAACCTTACAAGTACTACAGTTTATACAGAAGCTAATTCAGTAAAACTTGTAAGTCCTGTAATGGGTTTTAACGATAAAATTGGGGTTCTGCTAGTAGTGTTGAATAAATAACCACTGGCTATAACAGCAGTTTGGCAAAATGGCGGGTTCAGTGCTAAATTGAACATTCGGTTTTCAAATGAAGTTTAGTGCTAAATTGAAAGTAAGTGCTTCTAAATCCGCCACTTCGCCAAGCTGCAAACCGTTGTGCGTCAGTTTAACAAATCGCAGAAAAACAAAATAGAAAATAACAGAATAAAATGCAGATAATATTTCTTCTAGTTGGAATAATTGGTTTAGTTATGTCAGTCTTTGGTAGCAAAATGCTTATTGAAATATATAAAAACAGAATTATCAGTGAATTAAAATTAACTGAAAATGAAATTAATTTTGATAAAATTGGTTTGTATTCAATCTGCGTAGTTGGTGGTGGTTATTCAAATAATTTGGGGAATTTTGAAACAAAAATAACGAGTAAAGGACTAAAAATAAATACTGTTGAAAGAAAACCGAAATTTAAATTCCACTACAAAGGAAGGCTAGCAAATGAATTCTATAAATTTAAAATTGAAAATCCTGGTATTTATAATATTAAAATTATCAATATTGAAGATTTAGAAGTAAAAGAATCAATGTTGTTTTCTAAAAGATTTTTTCAAAAAAAATTATCAACTGAAAAAATTGGAATAATAGTCAAAGAAACTTCACCAAATTCAAAATTTATAATCGGATTAATAATGACTATATTAGGCTTTAATTTTGCTAGTTTGGGCATAATTTTAGCATATAATCAATAAGTTTTAAATAAAAAACCGAACGCACAACAGCGGTTTTGTTCAATGGCTTGGGCTTGGTTTTTCCTTCGGAAAAACCTCTATGATTCGTAATTTTGTTTTATATTTGTTTTGGTCAGTGTCTAATCAAAGCCACTGAAACAAAGCCGCAAAACGTTGTGCGTCAGCTTAAAACGACAGCGTGCAAAAACATTAACATAAAAAACAGAAAATATGAAATTCATTTATTATAACTTACTTTTTCTACTTGTAACACTTACAAGTTGCTCAAACGCACAAAAATACAACGACCCAATCCCTGTTCACGATGAATTTTCGATAGAATCAAAACGAGTTAGCGAAACAAGAAAAATTAATGTTTGGACACCACCAGATTATAAAACAACTACAGACTCTTTGCCTGTAATGTATATGGCTGATGGTGGAATAATAGACGAAGATTTTCCTCACATTGCTAATACTCTTTCTGAACTTATAAAGGCAAAAAAAATACCGCCAATGATTTTAGTTGGTATTGAAAATACACAAAGAAGAAGAGATTTAACTGGATTTACAGAAGTTGCAAAAGACAAAGAAATTGCACCAATTGTTGGCGGTTCTGAAAAATTTAGAGCGTTTATAAAAGAAGAACTTTTTCCTGAAATTAATAAACGATATAGAACAACTTCTGAAAAAAGTATTATAGGAGAATCTTTGTCAGGTTTATTTGTTGTAGAGACTTTTTTTCTTACACCTGATATGTTTGATAATTATATTGCATTTGACCCTTCGCTTTGGTGGAATGATAAATATCTGATAAAAACCGCAAAAGAGCATTTAGAAAAATTTCCACAAAACGAAAAAAGAATTTGGTTTGCTGGTTCTGGTGCAGAAGACATTTCTGAAACAGTGGGCAAACTTGCTGACATATTAAAAACCGAAAATCTACCTAATATTAAATGGAAATATTCACCAGAACCAAAAGAGAAACACAATACTATCTTTAGAGCGACTAAAGAAAAAGCAATAATTTGGACATTCAACAAAACAGAATAAAAGCCGAACGCACAACAGCAGTTTGGCAAAATGGCGGGTTCAGTGCTAAATTGAACATTCGGATTTCTAATAAACATTAGTGCTTAATTGAAAGTAAGTGCTTCTAAATCCGCCACATCGCCAAGCTGCAAAACGTTGTAGGTTATAGCTTGAAAATTCGCTTCGAAATCAACTTCTACCCTATTTTTAAACCGAAAATTCACTTGAAAAACTTTGCGATTTTTGAACTTTGTCGAAAATAATTTTGCGAATATTTTGTGTTTAATGTGAAAACTTAAAACTGAACTTTGCCGAAAAATTTGCGTGAATTGTTTTGCGAAAATTCAAAAAAATAATCAAAAAATTAAATCATTAAAAAATTTAGTTTTTAACGTAGAAAAACAGAAAATCATTTATTCATCAAATAATTTTTAAAACAGGAATTATAGTTTGACAAAAATGTTTGCATTGAAAAAAGTTTGCGTGAAGAGTTTAGTGGAAATTCTTTGTGTTGATTATTTTAATTCAACTTACATAAATTCGCTTCGAAATCAACTTCTGCCCTATTTTTAAACCGAAAATTCACTTGAAAAACTTTGCGTTTTTTGAACGTTGTCGAAAATAATTTTGCGAATATTTTGTGTTTAATGTGAAAACTTAAAACTGAACTTTGTCGAAAAATTTGCGTGAATTGTTTTGCGAAAATTCAAAAAAATAATCAAAAAATTAAATCATTAAAAAATTTAGTTTTTAACGTAGGAAAACTGAAAATCATTTATTCATCAAATCATTTTTAAAACAGGAATTATAGTTTGACGAAGATGTTTGCGTTGAAAAAAGTTTGCGTGAAGAGTTTAGTGGAAATTCTTTGTGTTGATTATTTTAATTCAACTTACATAAATTCGGTCCGAATTTACGCAGCCTGAATTA
>NZ_JAXKVR010000010.1:0-7360 GCF_034497725.1 Flavobacterium psychraquaticum | reverse complement strand
TGGTATCACCTGCTAAACGCTTTTTACCAGCTTCTAAAAACTCTTTGTTCCATTTGTAAAACTGAGATTCATTAATGGAATACTTTCTACACAATTCTGCAACTGACATTTCTGCTCGTAAAGCTTCCATGACAATTTGGATTTTCTGTTCGGAACTAAAGATTCTTCGTGTATTTCTACGAATCTCCTTGATGAAATTCTCTGCTGTTTTTTTATTAGATGTTTTCATACTATTTCAAAGTTAATAATTTTTGAAAACACTCTCTTAGTTTTTGTCTAAATCAGTCCACTTTTTGCTGACGATTTACAATGTTAAAGTAATAACACATGGTGAACCTAAAGCTGAAGAATTTATTCAACGTTTTTGCGACGAAGAAAAAGAAAGACTCCCACAAATAGCCATTTCAGTAGACATGATGGATACAGGAATTGATGCTCCAAGTTGTGTGAATCTTATGTTTTACAAACCAGTCAAGTCCTATGCTAAATTTTGGCAGATGATTGGTAGAGGTTCTCGTTTACGTCCAAACTTATTTGGGGAAGGTCAAGACAAAGAAAACTTCTTAATATTTGATTTGTATGGAAATTTCGATTTCTTCAGAGAAAACCCTAATGGAATAGAAACAGGAACTCAAAAAAGTTTAACCGAAGTTGTTTTTGGATTAAAATTACAATTGGCTTTATACTTAAAAGAAGATAATTTTAAAAACGATTCAGAGCTACAAGATTATAGTGTTCGATTATTAAATGAACTTCATAATTCCATTATTGAATTAAACAAAGACCGTTTCGATGTTAAGATGAAAATAGAAACAGTAATGGATTTTTCAAATAGAGAAGTATGGAATCACTTAGATAAAAAAGAATGCAAAACCATTTTAGATATATTAGCACCATTAGTAAGACCTACAAAAGATGATTCTGATTTAGCTCGTTTTTACGACAAAATAATGTACACATTAATGCTAAAACGCATTGAAACTCCTAATACGGAAGAGTTTTTAGCAACTTTAAATGTGCCTATTACTAAAGTAGCCATAATCTCAAAAAAACTATTAAAGAAAACCACAATACCAGAAATCAAACACAACGAAGAAATAGTTAAACTCCCACTAAACGAAGATTTTTGGAAAAACAATGGATTAAATCATTTAGAAAAAATACGTGTAGGCATTCGTGAATTAGTAAAATACATTGACCCTGTAGATCAAAAATATGTTACAACAAATTTTGAAGATGCAATTCTCGAAAATCAAATTGTAACAACAATTTTCGGAGAAGGAACTCAAGAACCTTATGGCAATCCTTTTGCGAATAACAAATACCGTTTAGAAGAGTTAATTCGAGAAAACAAAAATAACATTACCATCAGTCGAATACAAAATGGAGAATCAATTACAGAAGAAGAATTAAAATCTTTAGAAGCAATTCTATTTTCAAATAAAATCCAAAAAGAACAGGTCGAAAAAGAAATAGGACATCGTTTAGATTTGGTAGCATTTATAGTGAGTCTAATTGGTTTATCTTCAGAAAAAGTAAATGCTTCTTTTGCAAATTTCATTAACAAATACCAATTATCAGCGGTTCAAATACAATTTCTAGATACCATTAAATTATTCCTTACAAACAATGGAAAAATTGATCCAGCAAAACTATACGATTCTCCTTTTAAAAACTATCACAGTCTAGGAATTGATGGTGTTTTTAATGAAGAACAAGCTACTAGTATTTTCAATATAATTGAACAATTCAACAACACACAAACAGGTAATTAGTTTATTCCTAATTGCGGTAATTTAATTTAAATTTATTTTTTATTTATTGTGCACATAAACTACACAGTTCGCTTTGACATTTGTACTGTTAATATTATTAATTCAAAAACAGTAGCTTATGGCAATTCAAAATTACACACAACGTTTAAGAAATCTGCAGACTAGAAAATTCGATTCAGAATTAAATGAATCTTTACTTTCAAAATCTTTCAGTTCACGCGACATCCCTGATAATGTCAAGTATCTTATTGAGTCTATGCGACCTATAGACAAAAAATATAATGAAAAAACGCTGGAAGCAGCTTTACGTGTACAGAAACATTTGGAAAATGGATTCAATTTACATTTTAACAGAGCCTATAAAACTCAAGGTTCAGTTAGAACAGGAACAAATATCAAAGTACATAGTGATTTTGATTTACTAGTTATAATAGATAGGTATCACTATCCTCAAAAGTCAGACCCAAATAATACTTACACTTATTCCGATCCTAATGCGGATATAGTTGAACTAAGAAAGCAATCTGTAAAGATTCTCAAAGAAATATATGATGAAGTTGACGATTCAGGAGAAAAAAGTATTTCCATTTTTAATAAATCTCTAAACAGGAAAGTTGATATTGTGTTTTGCTTTTGGTATCATTCTGAAAAATTCAAAGAAACTCAGGACGAACACTATAAAGGTATTTACCTATTTAAATTTACAACCAAAACCAGAATTCTCGATTATCCATTTGCAACAATCGCTAATGTAAACCACAAAGGTGATTCTACTATTGATGGATCGAGACGTGGCATTAGATTGATAAAAACACTTAAGGCAGATTCAGACTCAAAAATTTATCTATCTAGTTTTCAATTAACAACTATCGTACATTCAATAGAGAATGAACTCGTGAAATATTCCTCGGGTGAAGAATTAAAAATTGCACAAGCTATTTCAAGAGAACTTCAACACTTAATAACTGATAGTGTTTACCGTAAAAGTGTGAAAAGCCCAAATGGTATTGAAAAACCTTTAGAAAAAGATGAAACAGTACCAGAATTACTAAAACTGAAAACTGATTTAGATTCCTTGATAGAAGATTCAGCAAAAGAAATACTGAATAGTAATGTAATTAAACGTGCAATTTTAACATACTAATTATGACTGATCTTAAACCTAAAATTTTTATTGGTTCATCGAAAGCAGGATTGCCTGTTGCTGAAAAAGTGCGTGCTAATTTATCTGGAATTGGTGATTGTTATCTTTGGCAAGATCCAAATATGTGGGAACCAAATAAGAGCACATTCGATAATTTATTAAAGATGGCTTCTTACTTTGATTTTGGAATTTTTGTAGCCACAGCAGATGATTTAACTTTAACAAACAATAAAATTGTAATTGAACCAAGAGATAATGTTATTTTAGAAATGGCACTTTTTCTTGGTGCAATGGGAAAGCATAAATCATTCATGCTTGTAGAAAACGACATTAAACTTCCATCCGACTTTAATGGAATATATATGCCACGATTCAACGCCTCAGATGATGCTTCAATCAAATCGGCTTGTGATGAATATATTGAAAAAATTAACGAACATTATCAACTTGGTCATTTAAGTCTTTACCCAACTACTGCGCTTGCAATTGGGTATTATAAGAACTTTGTGGAAGGTTTAGTAGAAACTGCAAGGAAAGCAACACCACTTATAATTGACGGCGTAACCTATACTGATTTTAAATTAAAGATTGTTCTACCGGACAATTTGAAAGGGAGAATTCGTGAGAAAGCTGCCTTATTTTACAAACGAAATGGTTTTGTCGAAAATGCACTTGAAACCGCGTTCAGAAAACATCCGGCATGGTTTCAACTTGATTCAACTTCAGCACCGATAGCAAAACTTTATGATATGCCTAGTACATTGACAGGTATCGATGATGCAATCGAGTTAATTTTAGAGAAAAGTTACAAAGGTCGAACAAAAATCCAGGAAGTTATCGAACAACGGGAACTAAATAATTTCCGTAGAGTTTTACAAATGCTAATAGATGAAAGTCCTTTTGCCATGGAAACAGTTGAGATAATTGATGAATTTTGACCTATAATATATATGGATGTTTTTTTCTAATGTGTCAAAAGTATTATTTTATTTTACATATATTATTTATAAAATCAAACTATTAACATTCAACACAATAAACCAGTTTTCGCACAATAAACCAATCAGATTTATTATGCAATTGTAACTTTATCAAACGAGGGTAATTTTACATTACTCTAGTATTCACAAAAAAGCATTGTTCACGTTACGTGAACAAACAAAAAAAGGGAACATATAATTGTGAAGCATCAATTATTTTAGTTTATTAATACTGCTCAATTAATCATTATAACATTTTTTTCCATAACTTATACTGGAAATTAATTGACAAAAACTACTTTTTAATGGAAAATTAAGCTCAATTTAATAGTGTTAATTGATTTTAGTGGAAATTAAAATCAATTAACAATGTGTTTATAATGGAAAATTTTTGATTAAAATAATGTTTTAGTGGAAAATAATAAATACATTTGAGAAGAAAAAGCTATTATAATGGAAAATAACATACCAATACATCTTCAGGAAATCATTTTTGCAACAAGTGACAGTAGTTTAAACCGACAATTAAGTAAGCTTGAAAAGGAAGATAAAATAAGAAAAATTGCACCTCGTATTTATACTTCTAATTTCAATGAAACTGCTGAGGTAATAATTAGAAGAAACATCTTTACCATTTTAGGAAAACTATATCCAGGAGCAGTATTAAGCCATCGTTCCGCTTTAGAATTCAAACCTACATCAGCGAATCAAATATTTGTAACCTACACCTATACAAAAAAAATAGAGTTACCAGGCATAACAATTCGTTTCATAGAAGGAATGCCAGCAATAGAAGGAGATAATCCATTTTCAGGAGAATTATTTGTATCGCAACAAGAAAGAGCATTTTTAGAAAATTTGCAATCTTCACGTCAAGTGGGACCAACCTCCAAAACAATTACTTTACCAGAAATTGAAAACAAACTAGAGCAAATTGTACAAGTAAAAGGAGAAGAAGGGCTAAACCAATTCAGAGACAAAGCAAGAGAGACAGCAGAAAAACTAGGAATGCAATCGGAGTTTGAAAAACTAAACAAACTAATAAGTGCTCTGCTAACAACAAAACCTTCCAAAATACTAACTTCACCAATCGCAGTGGCAAGAGCTTTGGGAAATCCGTACGACAAACATCGTTTAGAATTATTTGAAAAACTGTTTGTAGAATTACAGCAACAACCATACAAAGAACGACAAGATGTAAATACAGAAACCAATGCTTTTAGAAACTTTGCTTTCTTTGAAGCTTATTTTTCTAATTATATCGAAGGAACTATTTTTGAAATAGAAGAAGCCAAAAGTATCATTCAAACCGAAACACCAATTGCAAATCGTAACGAAGATTCACACGACATTTTGGGAACATACAAATTAGTAAGCAATCAAAAGGAAATGAGTACAACACCTTCAAATCCTGATGATCTACTAAGCATATTGCAATACAGACATCAAATACTTTTAGCAGCCAGAACTTCTAAAAAACCAGGACAATTTAAAGATAAAAATAACCGAGCAGGCGAAACCCACTTTGTCGACCATACTTTAGTAAGAGGAACTCTAATAAAGGGATTTGACTATTATCAAGCACTACAAGAACCATTTGCAAAAGCAGCATACATCATGTTCATGATTAGTGAAATTCACCCATTTTTAGATGGAAATGGTAGAATTGCAAGAGTAATGATGAATGCCGAATTAGTGAAAGCAAACCAAACAAGAATCATTATACCTACGGTGTATCGCGATGATTATTTGGGAGCATTAAGAAGATTAACACGAAACGACGATTCAGCTGTTTACATTAGAATGCTGCAAAGAGCCCAAGAATTCAGCGAAACATTAGTGGCAAACGATATGGAAGCATTAGAAAATCACTTAACCCAAAGTAATGCCTTCAAAGAACACGACGAAGCAAAATTAAAAATAATTAAAGGATAATAATGAGCGTTCAACAATTCGAAAAAAATAAAATAGCAGCACCATTTTTAGGAGAACCTTTAGTTCATATTGTTGGACAAGATCCTTTAGGTCTTTTAAATACAGGTGGTAAAACTTTTGATTTAGTATTACCAGGATTAAACAATGTAACAGACCGTATTAGATATTATTCTTTTTACTGTTGGTTTTTTCATTCTTATGCCAAATACATCAGTAAACCAAGTAAGAAAGAGCAATTTGATCATTTGCGTAGAGCAGAATTTATACTGTCTTTATTAGCTGCTAAAACAGGAGTTCAAGGTATTGGAGGTATAACCAAAGCTTTAGAGATATACAATACAACACAAAATGAATTTAATTTAACTATTGGAACTGGTGAAGATAAAAAAACTAAAGATGGAACCTATTGGAAAAATCCAAGAGGTATTTTTGGTCAAAATTATGTCAGTTCATTAAAGCAACTAAATTTAATTAGAGAATTTGATGTTGATAGTGAATTCTTTATAAGAACAGAATTTGATATTGAAAATAAAATTTCTGGCTACCAATTAGCAGTTGCTTTTGAAGAAAATATTGGTTTAGAAATAGCATTACTATTTGTAGAGATTATGAAAAGAGGAAGGATAACTCAATCTGAAATGGATAAATTGATTGTTCCTTTCAATATGATTCAAATCCCATCAAATACTACAGAACATAGTTTGATTTGGCATTTGTTAACAGGTAATGACGAGCCAAAACAAGAAAATTCAAATTTATTTAGAAAGAAGACAATTCAACTTTTATTAGAAACAGTAACATTATATGATGATGCTTTTTTTGATTATAGATTAACATTTGATGCGTACCATTCAAAAGGATTAATTGAAGATGAAATAGACGAAACTTTTTCATTATGGTACTTTTATCAGCTAGAACAATTTTGGCACATGTCCTGTACAGGTTCTTTAACTACTTTTCTAAAACTTTTGGAAAATGAAAGTAATGGTAATTGGATTGATGAAGAGTTATTAATAGATAAAATAGCAAGTCAAGTTATTGAATTTTTTAAAAGTGAAAATTACATAAGTAAAGTTCAATCCTTCAAAGAGCTAAAAGTAATTGATTTAGAAGAAGAAGAAATTGTTGATGAAGCTAAAAGAACGAATGATAATATTGAAAAAATAGCTTTTAATATTTTACTAATAAAAAAACTAGTTCATAATAATAAATCAGAAATAGATAGATTGTTACTACTAACAAAGAAATTTGGTTTAAATTCAAACAGTAGTTTTATTTCATCAATAATATCAATCGAAAACAACTGTAAATCGTCAGCAAAAAGTGGACTGATTTAGACAAAAACTAAGAGAGTGTTTTCAAAAATTATTAACTTTGAAATAGTATGAAAACACCTAATAAAAAAACAGCAGAGAATTTCATCAAAGAGATTCGTAGAAATACACGAAGAATCTTTAGTTCCGAACAGAAAATCCAAATTGTCATGGAAGCTTTACGAGCAGAAATGTCAGTTGCAGAATTGTGTA
>NZ_JAXKVR010000009.1:0-7254 GCF_034497725.1 Flavobacterium psychraquaticum | reverse complement strand
ACAATTTTAAACCGAAGAAATGAGTACCAAAAATCAAAATTAACAACAAATCAAAAAAATCTTTTATCTTTGAATTATTAACTAAATACTCTCTTAGCAAAAGTCCAATTTAGTTTGAAGACGTACACTTTAAAAGAATTAGTAGGCGCTTTTATTATTAGAACTATTGACAAAAATGATACGAGATATAGCTTTTTTAATCCATCAATAGATGACTTTATTTTTACATATTTTCAAAATTCTAATGAAGAATATTTACAACTACTTAAATCATCTGTGTTTTTCGAACAATTCAAATATCGAATAGCAACTACAGTGGTTAAAGGTGAAAAAAGAATATGCTTTTCTAATAAAAATAGCAGAAAAAAATTATACGACACATTTAACGATAAGAAAGATTATCTTAAGGGATTTCATAGTAATGCTAGCCTAAACATTATATCTATTCTTATTAGATTATTTAGCAAAAGTGAAATTGAAGTAGAATTATTAAAGAGAATAAATGATTTAGATATAAGTTATTTAAGTTGGGAAGATCGAGACAATTTAAGTGAAATTTTAAAATACATAGCTCAAAATAATTTAGTTAAGCGGATAAATAATTTACCCCAATTAATCAAAATTCTTTCAAAAGATTTTATTTCTCATTATCAAATTAAAAGTTTTTCAAATCTAATTAAAGAGAATTCTTTTTATACTGATTTTATTAATAACTCAAAAACATCTGATAGTAATTATTATTACGAAATCCAGAAAAACATTAATGATTCTTGGGAAAAACTTTCTAATGATTATATGACCGATGTCTACGGCATTGATAAAACTATAGAGAAGGACGAGTTAGATGGTATAATAAATAAAAGAAAAGAAGAAGCTAAACAAATTAATAGAGATATCGGATTAGAGGCTTCTGAAGCAATTACTGACTATGAATTCGATAGTTCATCGCAAATAGAATTTAATAAAGAAAAAAGTAAAGAGAATGATATAAAAATTCAAGGATATCAAGAAAATACTAGAGATGAGGTTTTGGATATAAATAGACTCTTTAACTCAAATAGTAAAGGTGGAAATTCACTTATGATTCCTTTTTAATCTCAAAATCTAAAAAAATATAAATGCTTGATTTTTATTTTAATAATACTGTGAATTGGATTAAAACCACTTGGGTGCTCGTTTATAACGAGTGCCTTTCTAACATTAAAAATAAATATTAGTGTTTGCAACGCGGTAAATAAAACCATAATAGGTAAAAATACCGTTTTCCATTCCAATTGTCACTCCATCCCAACGCTCCTAAAAAAATTACTGTCATGGTTTTTGTACCACCGCACAACAAGCACTTTTCCTGTTGGCTAATTCGCTTTCTGTACTCTTGAAAATATTTCAAGTTATTTTAAATAATTTATATTTATTCTTAATTTAGTTGTAAATTGGTTCAATGAATATAGAAAGTATCATAGCAATCCTAGCAAATATAGTAGCCATTCTTCTGGCTGCTAAAAATGATACACCTATATTTTCCTTTTTAAAAAAAAGCTTTTTTTAACTTTTTTTGACCCATTAAAATCTTCCGTGTCATAAACTTTCCTTGTACAGCATGAGTTGAGACCAAATCAGGATTCAAACCTGTGACCTACCCCTATAAAATAATTAAGAAATTGTTCACGCATTTGTGAACAATTATGTATATTTGCAAAAGCATTTCACCACCAATATGGAAATTAAATTTCAAAAAATATATTTAGAAGACATTTACCAAGGAAATACCAAACCTTATAAAGAGTATAAGTCAAACAAACAATTGGTATCCCAGTATGTCAAAACTATCAATAAATTGAAAGCTATTACTCAAATCGAACAATTGTACCAAATTAAATCATTGAGATATGAAAAACTTACAGGTAATTTAAAAGGATTGAGTTCTGTAGCTGTTAACATGCAGTACAGAATAATCTTTAAAGAAGTAGCTTCCACTTCAAATGAATTAATAATCGATATTTTAGAAATCGAAGAATTAAGCAAACATTACGAATAGTAAGAACCGAAACAATTGAAAAAATGACAACAAAAACACTCACACCTGCAATTGCAACTCATCCTGGTGAAATACTTTTAGATGAAATTATAGCAAACAATTTCTCTCAAATAGATTTTGCAAAAATGATTGGATTCAGCAGAACACAATTAAATGAAATAATTAAGGGTAAACGAAATATCAACGCTGATTTAGCTTTACTATTAGAAAAAACATTAGGCATCGATGCAGATTACTGGATGGAAGCACAAAAAAACTATGATCTAGACAAAGCAAGAATAGAAGCAAAGCATAAAGAACAATTAGAAGCCATCGAAGTTTGGAACGTAGTAAAAGAATTCATCCCCACTTCATTCTACAAAAAAGAAAAAATTCTATCAGGCAATCCGCTACATGACAACAAAATTGTTAGAAATATTTATGGCGTTGCAAATTTAGACCAATTGGCAGTAATGAAACTCCAACCAGTTTACACGAGATTTAAAAAATCAACAAAATTAAAAACCGATGTAGTAAACATCATGGGATGGGTTAAATTAGTACAGTATAAATCTAAAGAAATAATTGTTCCACCTTTCAATCAAGAAAACAAAGAACAATTAATTTCAGATGTAAGAGCAATCCTTTTAAAAAATAAAGATGTTTTAAATAAAATACAGAACAAGCTGCATGAATATGGCATTAAATTAATTTATCAGACAAAAGGAGAAAAAACACCTGTAGATGGAGTATCATTTTGGAGCGAAGGTAACCCTGCTATTGGAATGACACTAAGACACAATCGCTTAGATAATTTTGCTTTCACCTTATTCCATGAATTAGGGCATATCTATGAGCATTTAATAAATAATAATAATGCTGAATTTATTGACCTTGACATCAAAAATGAAGAAGAAGAATACAAAAATTCAACAGAAGAAAAGGAAGCAAATACTTTCGCACAAAATAGCTTAATTGATAAAAAAGAGTGGGAAGAATTCAGTAAGAATTTAGAATTCAAAAACAATGATGCTAGTATAAAAGCTTTTGCAAAAAAATCAAAAACACATCCATGTATTGTTAGAGGAAGAATTAGCTATACACTAAATGAATACAGAACCTTTTCTACAATTAAACATGATATAAACTAAACAAGCATAATTAATTCCCACTCCTTCCCAACGCTCCTAAAAAAATTACTGTCATGGTTTTTGTCCCAACGCACATCAAGCACTTTGCCTGTTGGCTAAAATGTTTTGTTTAATAATGAAAAATCCAATAAGCCATCAGTCAAAGAGCTTGCCCAACGCTCAAAACAAAAACACGTACGCTACGCAACTCATGCCAGTAATTTTTTCTCCCAAGCTTAGTTACATAATGTGGCATTATAGTGCATAAACAAAATCCCAATTCCAAAAGAAGTCACCGGATGCACTATAATAACATTATGTAAAAAAGCCGCACACCCAACGCTCGTGTGGTTTGCTCCAGGACACCTTTTTTAAAAACTTCCTCGCACCAGCCGGTTTTTAAAAAAGGCATCCTTCACAAACCACTTTCAATAATCCGTAGCATATTTCTAGTAGTTAGATAATTTTTATATCGCATGAAAAGTAGAACTGTTTTTATCAACTAACCGTAGAAATAGGTAGTGTTTTCATTGTTTTTGTGCGTGCTACATTTCCAAAACAACCCAATTCATAATTCTCCATTCATAATTACTTTCTGGTACCCACAAAATCAAAAAGAGCCAGCAAGAGTATGATTTTTCATTTGCCAGAAACCATAAACTCCATTGCTTTCACGCTGGCCAGATGCCTTAATCCTTTCCACAAGAGCAATTCACTAATCACTAATCACAAATTACTAATCACTCAAAAAAAGGCATCTATCCAACATAAAAGCAATCACAACAATCCCATAAGCAAATAAAAAATCACACACTTGCCTGCGCTACTGCCTCATCGCACTAGGATAGTTTAGTTTATGCTGAGCTTGTCGAAGTACATTGTTTTTTGAAGATGCTTCCCATTTCCATAAGCACATTTTTACTGTAAACTACCAACTGATTACTGAACACTATCAATGCATCCTCAAAAATCAAATCCACAAAAGAGTATTAAATTTTAAAACAGGATAAAAACATAATCTATAATTTGCCTATGGTTATTTATCCTGTTTTAAAATTCAATACCCTTTTAAGAACTACCACATTCCAAAACACAACCTCGTTAGATAGAACGTATCCAAAACAACATCCGATTTCAAAACAACAATTGATTTGAAATTCAAAAAAAATAAATAAAAAAAAGGAAGCAAAGATAAGTTCCAGGTATTCAAAAAAGCAAGTTCAAGCCCTGCGGGTTTCGGATAAAATCTCCACCTTATCAGGTAGTATTTTATCCGAAAAACTTGCTTTTTTGAAACCTTCCACTTGAAATGACGGCTTTCTTTTTTTTCTTTTTTTCTTTTGAAAAAATTTATGGGTGGAGCGTAGCGAGACACACCTGCATTTCATAAGAAACACCGTAGAAAATTGAAAATATAACCAATTTTTAAAAGCCGATGTTATGCTAAAATTTGTCATTAAAACCTACACTAAAGGAACGATTTACAAAAATCCACACCTATTCATTTTAAACAAAGGATTGAACAGTGGAAAGCCTTCAAATGAGCCATTCACAAATAGTTTTGTTATCATTTTCGAGAATAAAGAAGATTTTGATAATATCAATTTAACAGCTTACGCACTTTGGAAAACAAAATTCTGGCATCAATTTCTTTGTGGTTCTGTAATTCCATTTTTACGCTTACACGATGTTAGAAAAGAATTTTCAAACAAAGTTAATCAAGAGATAAAAGACCACGAGGAACACCTTAAAAACGTGCAAACTTTAAAGCTTTTAGAACAATCTGAAAAACGATTCAATGAAAATCTAAATCTTATTAATGATATGCGTAAAGTCATTTTATATCGCTATTGTAATAGATAAAAAAAAAGCCAGGTCTTGAACTTGCCCCAAAAAGTTAGACACTATTTGGGGCATTTTTTATGGAAAGAAAAGTAAAGTATGATTACGCATTTAAATTAGAATGTGTAGAATTGGTTTTAAAGAAACATTATTCTGAGAGTTATGTTTCAAAACTGAAGCAGATTCCAAGATGGAATATTCGTAAGTGGGTTAGTTTTTATAGGGGTTATGGTGAAATTGGTTTATTACCAAGAATAAATCAAAGTTATTCAGCCGAATTTAAGTTAAAAGTACTCAGAACTATAAAAAAGGAATCTCTTTCATTGATGGATTCGGGAATAAGATTTAATATCCCCAATATTGCTATAATTTCAAAATGGAAAAAAGATTTTACTAACTTTGGAATTGAAGGATTAAAATCTAAATCTAAAGGTAGACCAATTTCTATGAGTGATTATAAACGTAAAAAACGCAAATCTGACAAGCCCTTAACAAGAGAGGAAGAACTATTAAAAGAAAACGAAAGACTTCGTTGTGAGAATGAATTGCTAAAAAAGTTAGACGCCTTAATTCAAGCCAGGAGAAATCCAAAGCCATAATGGAATTAAGGCATAAATTTGATTTAGAAACACTTTTAAATCAAACTAATATGGCACGAAGTAGTTTTTATTATCATCAAAGACAATTTGATTTACCTGATAAATACAAAAAAATTAAAGAGTTAATTAAAACCATTTACCATCAGCATAAAGGTCGCTATGGTTATAGAAGAATTACCGATGAACTTCAAAATAGAGCAATAATTATCAATCATAAAACAGTACTTAGATTAATGAAGTTATTG
This sequence comes from Flavobacterium psychraquaticum, assembly GCF_034497725.1. Lineage (NCBI taxonomy): Bacteria > Pseudomonadati > Bacteroidota > Flavobacteriia > Flavobacteriales > Flavobacteriaceae > Flavobacterium > Flavobacterium psychraquaticum. The sequence goes on along the minus strand of NZ_JAXKVR010000009.1, from coordinate 1,421 downwards.
GGATTAAAAAGCATTATTAGAGTGAAAAAATACAAATCTTATAAAGGCGAAAATGGTAAAATTGCTCCAAATTTATTGGAGAGAAAATTTAAAGCAACAGCTCCAAATCAAAAATGGGCTACCGATATAACGGAATTTAATGTATCTGGAAACAAATTATATTTATCACCAATTATAGACTTGTTTAATCAGGAAATTATTAGTTATGAACTTACAGAACGACCAGTGTTTAATCAAATTGTTATGATGCTAGATAAAGCATTTAAGAAAATACCAAACAACACAAATTTAATGCTTCATTCTGATCAAGGTTGGCAATATCAAATGAAAAGATATCAGCACTTATTAAAAGAAAAAGGAATTAAACAAAGTATGTCAAGAAAAGGAAATTGTTTAGATAATGCTATTATTGAAAATTTCTTCGGAACACTAAAATCTGAAATGTTTTACACTCAAAAATTCAAATCGATAAAACAATTAAAAATAGAAATTGACAAATACATAATCTATTATAACAACGAAAGAATCAAGTCAAATTTAAACAAAATGAGCCCGATAAAATATCGAGCTCATTATTATCAAAATTAATTATAAATTTGTCTAAACTTTTGGGTGCAGTCTATCTTACGACTTGGCTTTCATTTTGTTTAACCCAAAGGTCACCACAACTAGGGCTAAACTTATTTTTTGTGCTTCTTTTGTAGGCTTTTAAGCAGTAACGAAATCGTAAAACTGACGACAGCTCCAACAGTAGCTAAAATAACTGTTCTTGCAATGTCTTCAGAATGAATATTCGGTGCTATACTTAAAAATGTGCCTCCAGCAGTTCCCATTAATGTATGGTTATTCGCTGTCATCAGTTGTAGTAAGCTGACTAGTTGCTGTCAAAACTCCTCCAGCAACAGCCATATAACCTCCAATAGTTGTAACTAATACTGGTAAGGCAATTGGAGCAGCTAAAATCGTTCCACCAACAGCAGCCAAAACCAAACCAACATTTCGAAGCACTTTAAAAAACTTTGGAGTAGGAGCTGTAGCTCTATTTACTATTTTTTTCATAATTTATATTTTTCTATTCCCATGTATATGGGAATCTATTCAACAATCAATTCAACACTTTCTTTATTATCCAAAGCTTGATAAACTAACGTTTTAAGCTTTTCAAATGCTTTTCTCGACAATAGTCCTAAACCTGGACCAGAAAGTTTAGTCACCGGAGCAATACAACCATTCAATTCTTTCAAAGCATTATTAGCAGGATGAAATAAAATAAAACTTCTATTTTCCACATCTATGTAAATCGTCAGCAAAAAGTGGACTGATTTAGACAAAAACTAAGAGAGTGTTTTCAAAAATTATTAACTTTGAAATAGTATGAAAACACCTAATAAAAAAACAGCAGAGAATTTCATCAAAGAGAT
>NZ_JAXKVR010000008.1:0-7240 GCF_034497725.1 Flavobacterium psychraquaticum | reverse complement strand
CATGGCAGACCCAATCATCCGCAAACACAAGGAAAAATTGAACGCTATCACAGAACCATGAAAAATGTTGTGAAACTTGATAATTACTTCGCTCCAGAAGAATTAGAAGCTGCTTTAGAAAAATTTGTATATGGGTATAACAATGAACGCTATCATGAATCATTAAACAACTTAACTCCTGCAGATGTCTATTTTGGGAGAGGTGAATTGATTTTAAAAGAAAGAGAAAAACTAAAGAAAATTACAATTTTAAACCGAAGAAATGAGTACCAAAAATCAAAATTAACAACAAATCAAAAAAATCTTTTATCTTTGAATTATTAACTAAATACTCTCTTAGCAAAAGTCCAATTTAGTTTGAAGACGTACAATTTCATCAATAATATCAATCGAAAACAACGAAGAATTATCCTTAAAAGACTTTGTGAAATATTTTTTAAAAAAGTATGTAATTATAAGACATCAATGGGTTTCACTTAAGAAAATGAACAATACACAATCAACCGAAAAATTCATTCGTGAAGATGGATTAATTAGATTTATTGACAATGTAGATTATGCTTATTCATCACCTCGTTTAAATACTTTAGTTAATTTTTTAAAAGAATTGCAGCTAATTAATGAAGAAAAAACTATTTTAACTCCTTTAGGTACAGAACTATTTAATTCGTTATAAATATGATTGAAAGACATAATATTTTAGACCTATTAGGAGCAGATAAAAGAAAATACCACAGTTGTATTATTACATGCTTTTCATTCGATTTTATATTTTTTGAACAAAGAGTTTTACCAAAGTTGAGACAAGCTGGTATTACAAACATCAACATCTACGTAGATGCGCATCAGTTTGAAAAACAAATAAATAATTTTGTTGGTAGTGAAATGCTTGATTTTAAAGCAGGTTATAGTATAACTCCAATAAAAATGACAGGTGCTTTTCACCCAAAAGTTTTAGTAGCAATTGGTAAAACAAAAGGATTTTTAGCAATTGGTTCTGGGAATCTTACAAGTTCCGGCTTAAGTTCTAACGAAGAAATTTGGGGTAGTTTTCATATTACAGAAACCGATAAAACAACAGCTCCATTTTTTAAAGAAGTGGCTATTTATTTAAAAAAATTAGAATCATTTGTAACCGGAACCAACCTTTTAAAATTAAACTGGATCAAAGAAAATTCAAATTGGTATAGTCAATTATTTGAAGATAATAAGATTGATAAAACCATTACAAATAAAGAAGAAACCTTCGAAATGCTATTTACTTATCAAGAGGATAGTATCTATGATTCATTAGTTAATAAGTTGCCTAAAAAGCCAAAACACATAAAAATACTATCACCATACTATAATACAAATGGTTCTTTTTTAAATAAAATAATCAAAGACATTCAGCCAGAAAATGTTCACTGTATTGTAGATCCTTTATGTGGTTCTGTTCCTTATAAATATGACAATAGGCATAATATTGAGTTTTCAGACTGGAACGATTTAAAACGAGCAGAAAAGTATAGTAGTAATAGATTACATGCTAAAGCAATTCAATTTGAATATGAAACGGAAACCTATTTTCTTTTCGGTAGTGCTAATGCTACTAATGAAGCATTTGGAGCTAATTCTAACAGTTCTATTAATGCTGAAATATCAATACTAACTCACAATAAAAAACCAAAAGATTATTTCAAAGAATTGGGTATTAACTTTACGGAAAAAGGTAATTATTCCATACTAGACTATGATTTCAAAGGTCAAATTGAAACTAATGAAAATGAAAAAATCAATTATTCACTTTTTATAAATAATGTTGAAATAGATAGTAATGAAATAACGATTTATGCTGATAAAAAAATTGATTTCCGTATAAATGTTTATGTTGAAGATGCTAATGGATTAAATATTTTCAATCATGAATTAGATTGTTTAATAGAGAAAACAAACATTAATATTCAAGACAATACGCTTGTTAGGCCATTTAGATTAGCTGTTTTTAGTAAGTCTGAAAGAATATCAAATTATGCTTTAATTCATCAAAAAGCATTTCTACTTAATACTAATCCTGATGCAAGAATTGCTCATTTTAATTCGTTATTAAATTCAGATTTTTTTGGTGATTTTGAATTAGAAGAATTAATAGATTTTATTTCTTTAAAGTCTGATTTTAGTGAAAATAGGAATTCAAGATATATCCAAAATAATAATGTAGAGGAAGAAGACATTGAAGAAGTCGAAGCAATTTCTGAAGAGGAGTTTAATAAAAATAGCGCAAATTTTATTGGGAACGAAAGTTTTAATAATTATACAACTTCAAGGATAGAAGAATTTCTTAATAGTTTAAATTTTGAAACTAATTCTGTAGAAGATGTTTCTGAAAGTATAGAAGATGCTGCTTTAGAAGCAGGTGTTGATGGATTAGATGACCCAGGAAAAAGTATTGCAACAACAAGAATTGATATACCATTTGAAACAGGTTTAAGAATTGGAGATAAAATTGAAAAAACAATAGAAAAAATAGCAAAAGCATTATATCCTCAAAAAGCTAATCACAACAAAATACTAAAACTTCCTGAAGTAAATAGTTTGGCTACTTTACATCAATTAAATGCATTATTAATTGGTTTTCACATAATTTTAAAAAAACGAAACGAGACATTTTTTGAAAATAGATCCTTATTAAGGTTACAATATTCAGATATAAGTGAATTACATAATGTAGAAAAACAATTTTATATTGATAGACTCAATAACCAAACAGGTAATCTTAAAAAATGAAATAAGCTATACTATAAATGAGAATAAGGTAAAAACTCTTAAAAACAGTTTAATTGGTAATAAGTCAGTGAAAATAAGTTATATTGATAATACTGCAAGTCAAACACTTATGCACTCTTACTTTTCACCTAAATTTTGGAGTAACGACAGTAATCACCTTTGCATAAATGATTATTTAAAAGATGGTTTATCAGCTTATTTATTATTACTTACGAAACGAGTAGTAATAAAAGATGAAAAAGAAAATATTGTTTGGTTTGAGAAAAAAAGAAGATTAAAACTGTTAAGTATCTCTTCGATTTTGAGTTATCATTGGACTACAAATCATTTAGATACTAAAAATTTATTATTATTAAACATATTCCATTATTTAGGAAACAATGATGATGGAGAAATATTCAAGAAAGATTTGGAAAATTATATTGAAAAATTAAACCTGACAACATTTGTTAAACCTAAAAGTTTTAATGAAGTAATTGATTTGTATAATCAATATTTGAAATGGTTAAATCAGTATAATTCAGATGTAAAAATTTTAAAAAGAGAGTTAAGTAATAGAAGTGAAAATAATATTATTTATAGTAAAACATATGGCTTCGCTATAATTGCAAACTATTATAATAATAAACTGGTAAACCTTGAAACGCCATTAGGTATTTATGATGAAGAAAGAAATGTTTTTGGTTTTATCGAAGTATTCATCGGTAGCCAACCAATATTCTTTTAATTCATTACAATAATTATCTCATTCAGTTGCACAAAAATCGCTACTAGTCCAAGTATTCCTAGCATCAATTCTTTGTTTACTTCATTTCGCTAATTTAACCTTTAATAGAGATAACTTATTTTTTTGTTCAGTGGTAAATTGATGTTTTCTATTCAAATTGCCACTCCTTCCCAACGCTCCAAAAAAAATTACTGTCATGGTTTTTGCCCCAACGCACATCAAGCACTTTGCCTGTTGGCTAGAAATCTTTATTTAATAATTAAAATCCAATAAGCCATCAGTCAAAGAGCTTGTCCAACGCTTAAAACAAAAACGCGTACGCTACGCAACTCATGCCAGTAATTTTTTCTCCCAAGCTTAGTTACATAATGTGGCATTATAGTGCATAAACAAATATCCTGCATCTAATGAAACCAACATATGCACTATAATAACATTATGTAAAAAAGCCGCTCATCCAACGCTCGTGTGGTTTGTTCCAGGACAACATTTTTTGCAGCTCCCATCGCATCACCCAGCTACAAAAAACACCGTCCTTCACAAACCACTTTCAATAGTCCGTAGAATATTTATAGTAGTTAGATGATTTTTATATCGCATGAAAAGTAGTACTGTTTTTATCAGCTAACCGCAGACATAGGTAGTGTTTTCATTGCTTTTGTAAGTAATAAAATGGCTTTTGATTTTAGTTAATTTGCCTATGGTAAAAGCCATTTTATTACCCACAAAACCAAATTTCCCAGCAAGAGTATGATTTTTCATTTGCCAGAAACCACAAACTCCATTGCTTTCACGCTGGCCAGATGCCTTAATCCTTGCCACAAGAGCTATTCACTAATTACTAATTACTAATCACTCAAAAAAAGGCATCTATCCAACATAAAAGCAATCAAAACAATCCCATAAGCAAATAAAAAATCACACACTTGCCTGCGCTTCTGCCTCATCGCACTAGGTAAGTAAATGCATTGTTTTTTGAAGATGCTTCCCATTTCCATAAGCACATTTTACTGAACACTAACAAAGCATCCTCAAAAATCAAATCCACAAAAGAGTATTAAATTTTAAAACAGGATAAAAGTATTCATTTGATTTGCCTATGGTTATTTATCCTGTTTTAAAATTCAATACCCTTTAAACAACTCCTGAATTCCAAATGACAATCACGTTAGATAGAACGATGCCAGAATAATATCCGATTTCAAAACAAGGATTGATTGGAAATTCAAAAAAAATAAATAAAAAAAAGGAAGCAAAGATAAGTTCCAGGTATTCAAAAAAGCAAGTTCAAGCCTTTCAGGTTTCGGATAAAATCTCCACCCATACCATTTCGCTTTGACATATGTCCCATACTTCACAACCTTCTTCCCGAAGACAATTCGGGTAGTATTTTATCCGAAAAACTTGCTTTTTTGAAACCTTCCACTTCAAATGACGGCTTTCTTTTTTTTCTTTTTTTCTTTTGAAAAATTTAATAGGCGGAGCGTAGCGAGGCACACCTGCATTTCATAAGAAACGCCGTAGAAAATTGAAAATCTAACCAATTTTTAAAAGCCGATGTTATGTTAAAATTTGTCATTAAAACCTACACTAAAGGAACGATTTACAAAAATCCACACCTATTCATTTTAAACAAAGGATTGAACAGTGGAAAGCCTTCAAATGAGCCATTCACAAATAGTTTTGTTATCATTTTCGAGAATAAAGAAGATTTTGACAACATCAATTTAACAGCTTATGCACTTTGGAAAACTAAATTCTGGCATCAGTTTCTTTGTGGTTCTGTAATTCCTTTTTTACGCTTACACGATGTTAGAAAAGAATTTCCAAACAAAGTCAACCAAGAGATAAAAGACCACGAAGAACACCTTAAAAACGTGCAAACTTTAAAGCTTTTAGAACAATCTGAAAAACGTTTCAATGAAAATCTAAATCTTATCAACGATATGCGTAAAGTCATTTTATATCGCTATTGTAATAGATAAAAAAAAGCCTGGTCTGACGACTAGGCTTTCATTTTGTTTAACCCAAAGGTCACCACAACAAGGGCTAAACTTATTTTTTGTGCTTCTTATGTAGGCTTTTAAGTAGTAACGAAATAGTAAAACTGACAATTGCTCCAACAGAAGCTAATATAATAGTTTTGGCAATATCATCAGAATTAATATTCGGTATCACACTTAAAAATGTACCTCCAGCAGTTCCCATTAAAGTACTACTATTATTTGCTTCCATCTTTGTCATCCTGAGCTTGTCGAAGGACGCTGTCATCAGTTGTAGTAAGCTGACTAGTTGCTGTCAAAACTCCTCCAGCAACTGCCATATAACCTCCAATAGTTGTAACTAATACTGGTAAGGCAATTGGAGCAGCTAAAATAGTTCCACCAACAGCAGCCAAAACCAAACCAACATTTCGAAGCACTTTAAAAAACTTTGGCGTAGGAGCTGTAGCTCTTTTTACAATTTTTCTCATAATTTAAAATTAAGATTGTACAATCAATTCAACACTTTCTTTATTGTCTAAAGCTTTGTAAACAAAGTCTTTTAGCTTCGCAAAAGCTTTTCTCGACATTAGTCCTAATCCTGGACCAGAAAGTTTTGTTACGGGAGCAATACAACCATTCAATTCTCTTAAAGCATTATTAGCAGGATGAAACAAAATAAAACTTCTATTTTTTACATCAACAACTTCTAAATGCCATTTGAATTTCGGACTATATCGCTTTCTAATAAAATATTTCCCTACCGGAATGCAGGAAACTCTCTTTTCATTATTCTTCCAAGGTAATTCAATCGTAAAACAAATAAATTTACCTTCACATTCGAGTTTTCCGTTTGTTCCGTCAGGGAAATAAGTTCTAGTTAAATAAATAACCATTACACACCACCATCAACTTTAGCAAGTGATAACGGATTATAAGCACCATTTTTCAACGGATACATTTGTCCATTAATTTCTTGATAAAATTCAACTCCAACAGCTAAAAACAATGGTTTTGTGCTTGCAGGAGTAACAGCATTCACTTGGTTTATTGCAGCGGTAGCTGTATTATCCCAAGGTAAAATCGCAGTTTCAGAACTAGAAACTACAAAAGTTTCAGTTTCAAAATCAACTTCTGCACCACCAGAAATAATTTTAAAGTGAGTTGTTCCACTTGGAGCTGCAATCATGTTCGCAGGAATAAATGGTAACAAATCCACTTTAATTTCTCCAGCTGCACGGTCAATAGTAGCCACATAAGGAGCAAATAAAGAAGTTCCAAGCTTACCACGAATATTGAATTCAAAACCAAATAACAATTCAGCTTCTCCATCAATAACGTTTCTCAAACCTCTATCACTCACTAAATCCGCTTGAATAACTTTCACCATTCTTTGCGTTAAACGACTCACCATTCTACCATCAGCAGAGTTCAATAGTAATGGTCTAAAAGCTGTTCTTAAAAGCTTTCCAGCTTTTCCAGCTCTTCCAAACTCCGAACCATTCTCACGCGTTCTTTGAAACGCAGGATCACTAGCAATTCTACTTGCATCAATTCCACCTTTCTCACGAGCTAAATGTCCGTCTTGGGTTTTATAAAAAGTAATATCTCCGATAGTACCTTTTAATTTAATTATGCCTTTTGTAAATCGTCAGCAAAAAGTGGACTGATTTAGACAAAAACTAAGAGAGTGTTTTCAAAAATTATTAACTTTGAAATAGTATGAAAACACCTAATAAAAAAACAGCAGAGAATTTCATCAAAG
>NZ_JAXKVR010000007.1:0-6828 GCF_034497725.1 Flavobacterium psychraquaticum | reverse complement strand
CATGGCAGACCCAATCATCCGCAAACACAAGGAAAAATTGAACGCTATCACAGAACCATGAAAAATGTTGTGAAACTTGATAATTACTTCGCTCCAGAAGAATTAGAAGCTGCTTTAGAAAAATTTGTATATGGGTATAACAATGAACGCTATCATGAATCATTAAACAACTTAACTCCTGCAGATGTCTATTTTGGGAGAGGTGAATTGATTTTAAAAGAAAGAGAAAAACTAAAGAAAATTACAATTTTAAACCGAAGAAATGAGTACCAAAAATCAAAATTAACAACAAATCAAAAAAATCTTTTATCTTTGAATTATTAACTAAATACTCTCTTAGCAAAAGTCCAATTTAGTTTGAAGACGTACAGAATTATTAACTAAATACTCTCTTAGCAAAAGTCCAATTTAGTTTGAAGACGTACACCCTCTAGTTACCATCCAAAATCAATTCGCAGTACGTGTGGCGGTAATAGAAGCTCAAAAACAACAAGCACAAGAAGCATTAGAAAAAAGTGAGACCTTATTTCAAGGGTTGTTGCAACAGGCTTTTAATGGGGAGTTATAATTCCCCTCCTCTGGAGGGGTGCCCGCAGGGTGGGGTGGAAAATACCATAAAAAAACTCACAACTAAAAAAATACAGATCATGAACGAAATTATATGCCCTCATTGCAACAAAGCCTTTAAAATAGACGAAGCCGGTTATGCCGATATTTTAAAGCAAGTTCGCGACCATCAATTTGAAGAAGAACTGCATAATCGTTTACAATTAGCCGATAAAGAAAAAGAAAGTGCTGTAAAGTTAGCAGAAGCAACTGTTAAAAATGCTTTGCAAGAACAATTAGCAAAGAAAGAGGCAGAATTAGTAAGACTAAAATCAGAAGCAGCTGTAGAATTGGCGCAAAAGTTAGCGCAAAAAGAAGCAGAAGTAGCGCAATTAAAAGCGGAGAAAAGCAACGAGATTACACAAATAAAAGCACAATTAGAAAATACCGAAGTAGCTAAAAAATTAGCCATTACAGAAGCAGTTCAAAAAATTGAAAGAGAACGCGATACCTTGTTGAATGAAGTAAAGACAAAAGAGTTAGAAAAACTAAATATAGAAAACACATTAAAGCAACAATTTGCTGTCGAGCTACAAAGCAAAGAGGCCATCATCAAATACAAAGACGAAGAAATTGCACGTGTAAAAGACATGAAAGCAAAATTGTCAACTAAAATGATTGGTGAAACGTTAGAACAACATTGCGAAAACGAGTTCAACAAGTTACGGTCAACCGCTTTTCAAAAGGCCTATTTTGAAAAAGACAACGATTCAAAGTTGGGGAGTAAAGGCGATTTCATTTACAAAGAAACAGACGAAGCAGGAAATGAAATAATTTCCATAATGTTCGAAATGAAAAATGAAAACGATGAAACGGCAACCAAAAAGAAAAACGAAGACTTTTTCAAAGAATTAGACAAAGACCGTAATGAAAAAAAATGCGAATATGCCGTAATGGTTTCTCTTTTAGAAGCCGAAAGTGACTATTACAACACAGGAATCGTAGATGTAGCACACAAGTATCCAAAAATGTATGTGGTACGGCCGCAATTTTTTATTCCCATAATTACGTTGCTCCGCAATGCTGCAATGAATTCCATGCAATATAAAGCCGAATTAGCACTAGTAAGAAGTCAAAACATTGACATTACCAACTTTGAAGAAAAAATGAACAAGTTTAAGGAAGGTTTTGCCAGAAACTATGATTTAGCCAGTCGTAAATTTAATGACGCTATTGACGGTATTGATAAAACGATAAAAGAATTAGAAAAAACAAAAGCGGCTTTATTATCTTCAGAAAATAATCTTCGTCTAGCCAATGAAAAAACGGAAGATTTAACCATAAAAAAACTCACAAACGGCAACCCTACTATGAAAGCAAAGTTTGAGGAGCTGCAATAATTTTCGTTTATTTGTTACTTACTTTTGAAATTATGAAACCATCAAATTTACTTTTATACAGTACAGTAGAGCAAAATGTCGAAGTGTCTGTTCGTTTTCAAAACGGCACGTTCTGGCTGACTCAAAAAACAATGGCAGAATTGTTTGGCGTAAACGTTCCTGCGATTAGTAAACATATAAAAAATATCTTTGAAACTAATGAATTAGAAGAAAATACAGTTGTTTCCATTTTGGAAACAACTGCTACAGATGGGAAAAATTACAATACAAAATTTTATCGGCTAGAAGTCATTTTAGCTGTTGGCTACAGAGTAAATTCTACACAAGCTACCGATTTTAGAAAATGGGCAACACAAACCCTAAATGAGTTCATTGTGAAAGGGTTTATCTTAGATGATGAACGATTGAAACAAGGCAAACACTTCGGACAAGATTATTTTGATGAACTATTGGAGCGTATTAGAGAAATTCGTGCTAGTGAACGTCGTTTTTATCAAAAAATCACAGATTTGTATGCGTTAAGTACCGATTATGATAAAACAAGTGAACAGACTAAAAACTTTTTTGCTGCAGTGCAAAATAAACTACATTGGGCAATTACCGGAAAAACGGCCGCAGAAATAATTTATACAGAAGCAGACGCCACCAAACTGTATATGGGACTCAAAACATGGAAGGCAGCTCCTGACGGTAAAATATTAAAAAGTGATAGCATTGTAGCTAAAAACTATATGGAGCATCAACACCTTGCAGAACTAAATAGAATCGTTACAGCTTATTTGGATTTAGCAGAAAACAATGCACAAAGAGGTTTGGCTTTCAACATGCAGCAATGGGCGTCATTCTTGGACCGTTTTTTAGAACTTTCAAATTATCCTATTTTAACGGATAAAGGAAAAATAAGTAGACTAGAAGCGAAATTGAAAGCAGAAACTGAATTTGAAAAATTTAGAATCATTCAAGATCAAGAGTATGAAAGTGATTTTGACAAACAAATAAAAAAATTAAAGGAATAATTAATTTCTTTTATAAGGAATCCTAGCAAAATGTAATAAAAATACTATTTTAGTACAAATTATAAAGAATGGATTCTAATTTTCTATTTCTTCAAAAAGAATTTCCTGCCATCTACAACGAAATTGTAGAGGCTGAAAAACACACCTTTACAGCACCGCGTTATGCAGCTTTATTGTGCAGAAGTACTTTGGAAAAAACTATTTTTTGGTTGTATCAAAACGATGAAGATTTAGAATTACCTTACGATACCAAATTAGGAGCTTTATTACATAACGATTCTTTTAAAGCCATACTAAAACCAAGCATGCTAGTAGAGCTAGATGTGGTCCGATTGTATGGTAACAACGCTGCGCATGGTAAAAATATAAGAGCATTAGAAGCCTTACAAGCGTTGAAAAATACGTTTCGTTTTTTATCTTGGCTAAGTAAATACTACAGTCAAGATAATCCAGAAATCCCAGTATTTGATGAGCGTTTAATTCCCTATGGAGATGTAGAAGATAAAACAAAAAAAGAATTAAAAGCGCTAACAGAACAATTTGAAAAACAGAGAGAATCTGCTAATAAATTAGCTCAAAAACAAACTTTATTAGCGGAAGAAAATGAAAAGCTAAAAAAGGAATTAGAAGCACAGCTTCAATTAATTGCACAAAGAAAAGAAGAGCGTGCAAATTCATACAAAGAAATTGAGGTAATTCCAGAATTAACTTCAGAACATGAAACGCGTAAAGTACTTATTGACTTATTACTAAAAGAAGCAGGTTGGGATAATTTAAGACCAGGGATTGAAATAGAGCATGAAGTTACGGGTATGCCAATGTCAACAAACAAAACTGGTATTGGTTATGTAGATTATGTATTATGGGATGATAACGGTAAACCATTAGCGGTGGTGGAAGCCAAAAGCACCTTACACAATGCTAAAAAAGGAAAACACCAAGCCACATTATATGCCGATTGCTTAGAACAAAAAACAGGGCAACGTCCTATTATCTTCTATACCAATGGATATGAAACCTATTTGTGGGAAGATACTTTTTATGCAGAAAGACAAGTACAAGGTTTCTACACGAAAGAAGAGTTGCAATTACTAATGAAAAGACGTTTTGAGCGTTTAGATATTAGAAATTTCAATGTAAATACCAATGTTGCGGGTAGGGCTTATCAATTAGAAGCTATCAAACGGGTGGCGGAAGCTTTAGTTATATCAAAAGATAATCAACTAAAAGGCAGAAACAGAAAAGCCTTATTAGTCATGGCAACAGGTAGTGGTAAAACAAGAACTGCAGCAGCTATGGTGGAGATGTTTACCAAATGCAATTGGGCAAAAAGAGTATTATTTTTAGCAGATAGAAACGCATTGGTAACTCAAGCAAAAAATGCATTCAAAGAGCACTTACCTCATCTTAGCGCCATAGATTTAACAAAGGAAAAGGAAGATAACAATACACGTTTAGTATTCTCAACCTATCCAACCATTATGAACAAAATTGACAACTTAAAAACAGAAGACGAACGTTTTTATGGTATTGGACATTTTGATGTTATAATTATTGACGAAGCACACCGTTCGGTGTACCAAAAATACCAAGCTATTTTTGATTATTTCGATGCCATTTTAATTGGATTAACTGCTACACCTAAAAAAGAATTAGATCGTAATACCTATCACTTATTTCAAATTGAAGATGATAATCCAACATTTGCGTATGAGCTAAACCAAGCTGTAGAAGCAAAATATTTGGTCCCACCAAAAGCATTTAAAATCCCGTTGAAATTTCCTCGTAAAGGAGTGAAATATTCCGAATTAAGTGAAAGAGATAAATTGCGTTTCGAAGAATTATTCGGTATAAAAGGAGATGATGATGAAACAGGAATCCCTGAAATTTCAAGAAGCAAAGTCAACTCATTTTTATTCAATGAAGATACGGTGGATAAAGTGTTGGATTATTTAATGACAAATGGTCAAAAAATTAAAAGTGGAGACAAACTAGGGAAAACCATAATTTTTGCAAAAAACCACCAACATGCCATTTTTATAGAAGAACGATTCAATAAAAATTATCCGGAATATGGCGGAACGTTCCTGCGTGTTATCGATAATTATGAAGACAAAGCGCAAGATTTGTTAGAGCGTTTTTGTTTTGATAAAGGAGAAGAAAAAGAACCGCAAATTGCTGTATCTGTTGACATGATGGATACAGGTGTTGATGCACCAAGAGTATTGAACTTAGTGTTTTTCAAAGAAGTAAAATCCTATGCTAAATATTGGCAAATGATAGGTAGAGGAACGCGTTTGTGTCCTAATGTTTTTGGTCCAGGTAAAGACAAAGAGTTTTTCCTAATATTTGATATTTGTGGCAATTTTGAATTTTTTGAAGACTTTCCTGATGGGTATACTCCAACGGTTGCAAAACCATTACACCAACAATTATTTGAAGCACAATTAGATATTGTAGTAAGTATTCAAAACAATCCAGACGCTTCAGATCAAGAGGATGAGGTAGCAAAATTATATAAAGAAAATCTGTTTGAAAAAATCTATCAGTTAGATACCAATCGTTTTGAAGTTAGAAAACATTTGCGTTATGTAAATAAATACAAAACCAAATCCAGTTGGGAAGCAATTTCGCAAAGCAATATATTAGACATACAACAAAATCTTTCCCATTTGGTTGCCTATACTGAAGATACTGACGAATTGGCTAAACGTTTTGATTTAATTATTTACCAATTAGAATTAGCCATTTTACAACAAAGCAAAAAACAAGTACGCTATATTGAAAATATAAATAATATTGGAAATTTATTGTTTACTAAAAGAAATATTCCTGCGGTAGCAAATAAACTATCCACTATCAATGCCATAATTTCAGATGATTTTTGGCAAAATATTTCATTGCTACAGTTAGAAAAAACCAGAAAAGAATTACGAAACTTAATTCAGTTTTTAAAAGACGAAAACAAAGAAAAACCAATCTATTCTGATTTTACAGACGAATTGCCTCATGGTGAAGTGCAAGAAAAAGATATTTTAATTGGATATACAAAACTACAGAGTTACAAAGACCGTGTAGAATCATTCATCAGAAAAAACAAAAACCATTTGGTGATTGACAAGTTGTATAAGAATATTCCGGTTACGCCATCTGAATTAGCCGTTTTAGAAGAATTTTTAATGCAAGAAGCAGAAAGTAAAGACCGTTTATTTACCGAATACGAAGAACAACCATTGGGTAAATTTGTAAGAAGAATAATTGGTTTAGACATTGAAGCGGCACAAAAACATTTCACTTCATTTATTCAACAAGCCAATCTTAATGCCAATCAAATAACCTTCATTCAAAAAATTATCGACTATCTTAATAAGAATGGTGTTCTAGATAAAACCATGCTAACCCAATCGCCATTCAACGACCAAGATGATAATGGTATAATTGGCATTTTCCCAGAAGAAGATAAGTTAGTTCAAGTAATTCAGTTAATTGAAGAAGTAAATCAGAATGCGGGTTTAGGTTAAAAATAAATCAAAAATTGAATCATTTATAGCTAAATATGTAAATCGTCAGCAAAAAGTGGACTGATTTAGACAAAAACTAAGAGAGTGTTTTCAAAAATTATTAACTTTGAAATAGTATGAAAACATCTAATAAAAAAACAGCAGAGAATTTCATCAAGGAGATTCGTAGAAATACACGAAGAATCTTTAGTTCCGAACAGAAAATCCAAATTGTCATGGAAGCTTTACGAGCAGAAATGTCAGTTGCAGAATTGTGTAGAAAGTATTCCATTAATGAATCTCAGTTTTACAAATGGAACAAAGAGTTTTTAGAAGCTGGTAAAAAGCGTTTAGCAGGTGATACCA
>NZ_JAXKVR010000006.1:0-3343 GCF_034497725.1 Flavobacterium psychraquaticum | reverse complement strand
GGTAGTAAATTAATGATATTAAGAATTACTTTTAAATAGACTATGTAGAACGGCAACAAAAACGGCAACCAAATATAAAAAACCCTGTAAAATAAGTGCTTTACAGGGTTTTCTGTGGAGTCGCCGACTCTATCACCTATGGTGTCATAAAAAATCGAAAATACTCAATAACCTGTTAATTAACAGGTTATTCGTTTTTTAAAAATAATTAAAATATCATAAAATATTATTGCATATCTCAATAACAGGGTGTAGATTTGGGTATAATTTTATAATGTATTATTATGGCAAATATCAAACGTAACATAATTTTCTCATTAGAGAACAGGAAGATAAACGGAGTTCTAGTAGTAGAGAACGTGCCTATTAGAATGAGGGTAGTTTTTTTAAATAATCGAGTTGATTTTTTTACTGGTTATCGTATTGATATCGCTAAATGGGATAAAAGTATGCAGAAAGTGAAAAATGGATGTACAAATAAATTAAAACAAAGCGCATCTGATATTAATACAGATTTAAAAAAATATGAAGCTCAAATTCAAGATATCTTTAAGGTTTTTGAAACAAAAAACATTATTCCTAACCCAGAATTGCTTAAACGAGAATTTAGTGCATTAAATAAACAAAGCAAAACTGATTCAAAAAGTAAATCTTTAACTGATTTTAAAATTGCATTTGAAGAGTTTAATAAAGAAAATGGTAGACAAAATAACTGGACAAAATCGACTTTTCAAAAGTTTGAAAGTGTCAAGGTTCATTTGTCGGATTTTAAATCAGATTTGACATTTGACTATTTTGATGAAAAAGGGTTGAATAATTATTTGTTATTTCTCAGAGATACTAAAAAAATGAGAAATAGTACTATCATTAAACAATTAGGCTTTCTTAAATGGTTTCTTCGTTGGGCTTTTGAAAAAGGGTATAATCATTCAAATGTATTTGAAAAATTTAAACCAAAGATAAAGATTGTTCCAAAAAAAGTAATTTTTCTAACTCCTGATGAATTAAAAAACCTTCGTGAATTTATTATTCCAGAACAAAAACAATATTTAGAAAGAGTTAGGGATGTATTTATTTTTTGCTGTTATAGTTCACTTCGTTATTCAGATGCTTATAATTTAAAATGGAGTAATATAAAAAATGATCATATTGAAGTTACTACAGTTAAAACAGCTGATAGTTTATTTATTGACTTAAATGATTACACAAGAGCTATATTGGAAAAATATAAAGATTTTCATTTTGAGGACGATAAAGTATTGCCTGTTATTAGTAATCAAAAGATGAACGATTATATTAAAGAATTGGCTGAATTAGCCGGAATTAATGAACCAGTTCATGAGACTTATTATGTTGGTGCGAAGAGAATTGACACTGTTACACCAAAATATGAACTTTTGAGTACACATGCAGGGAGACGAACATTTATTTGCTATGCACTTTCCATTGGGATTCCCATTCAAATTGTGATGAAGTGGACTGGACACTCAGATTATAAATCAATGAAACCTTATATTGATGTTATTAATGAGTTGAAGGCTAATGAAATGAAAAAATTTAATCTCGTTTAGGTATGGAGTTAAGCACTTATATAACCTCGTTTAGAGAAGTTAATTCAATTTATGCAAAGTTTATTGAAACTGGACTTTATGGTTTTGATGAACAAGAAAAAGTAATTAATTTTTTTGAAGAAATTAAAGATATAAAAAAGTTAGAGAAGGTTTTATTTGAAAGTATTGAAGCATTAAATTTTCAATCAAAATTTAATGCTTTTAAGATTATTTTGAATGATAATATTAAACTATATGAAGAAAATAAAGAACTTTTTGATACTCTTGACGTTGATAAATTATGTGGAATTAAATCAAGTTGTTTTGATGAAAGTATCAGGATAAAACAAAATGAGGTTGATGTTTTGTTTAAAGATTACAGATTAAGTAAAAGTAATTTAGGGGATAGGTTGTTTAAGAAGCCTGAAGAGAATGAACACGACCCAGTTTGGGACGAGTACATTTACAAGAAGCAGCTATATGATTGGGAAAATGAAGGATTAGATGGGTTGCGTAAAAAAAGAGAACATATCTTATATTTTGTTTTGCCGTATGTCTATAATAAATTTTCTGAAATCAGTATTTTAAGTAATTCTTTTTTAAGTATCATAAATTCATACAAAGAAGATGGATTAAATGATTTTCAAGGTAAAGAATATTTGAATATGGGGATTATATATAAAATTTTTAAACTATGTAATAATAAATATTTTGAGAGTACAACAAGTGAGATTTTTTATAACTATTTGAATCTTTCTACTAAAAAAGGAGATTTAAAAATTAGAAAAAGTAAAAAAATATATGTTTGCCATTTAATTAAAAAATTGGCTGAAAAAATTGATTTAAATGATTTAAATGATGAAAATGAATGGAGAGATGAAATTTTGAATAATTTAGGGCTTATGGATTATTTTAATAAGAAATCCAATCAAGTAGAGTATAATAAAAAAAAAGGGGGTTCAGAAGCTATACTTTTTTTCGATGAATTGAGTGAAATATTAAAAAATGAGTAAATAAAGTATCATAATTTTTCAAATCCCCTTCTTAAATTAAAAATATTTTTCAAAACACTGAAAATCAGTATTTTGAAAAATATTTTTTTTTCAAATCCCCACATTTCCCCTTTTTTTTGAATATAATTTTACACTGTTCGAACATCGAAAGCCTCTGTACAAGGCTATTGTTTAATACAACAGTTTATTATTATGGAAATTCAAGAATTATTAAAAAAGCCACTTTTTCAGTTAACTACAGAAGAGTTTTTATTTATCAATAATAAAACCTCTAACGAGATTACACCAAGTAATACAGACCAAAATACTCAATCAAAAAAATATGTTTACGGTATAAAAGGAATTGCAACATTGTTTGGGTGTAGTAAACCAACTGCAAATCGTTTGAAAAAAAGCAAAAAGATTGATGCTGCAATTACTCAAATTGGTAGAAAAATTATTGTAGATGCAGATTTAGCCATGAAACTTGCAAAAGTTGAAAAGGGTGGGAGAAAGTAATTTGGTCTTATTGAAATCAAACTTCTTTAAAAAACAAAAGCACAATTGAATTCGCCGTTCAATCGTGCTTATACTTTGTAATCTCTTTGTATATCTGCGTTGCAAATATACAATAATTCTTTTATTGTATGAAAAACAAATCACAAAATATGCTGTATCAGTCTGATATAGCATCAAATACCATATTTGATAGAATTATCAAATACATCAATTCTAAATATAGAATTCGGTTCAATACCATTTCTTTGGATTATGAGATAAATATCAATGGAAATGATAATT
>NZ_JAXKVR010000005.1:0-2617 GCF_034497725.1 Flavobacterium psychraquaticum | reverse complement strand
TTGAAAAAAGTTTGCGTGAAGAGTTTAGTGGAAATTCTTTGTGTTGATTATTTTAATTCAACTTACATAAATTCGGTCCGAATTTACGCAGCCTGAATTAAAATTGCTACAACCTACAACAGCGGTTAGCTAAAACCACAAACGCTTGGTCTTTTTTTGGAAAGTTTCTTAATAATTCAAAAAAATGGTTATATTTGAAATGGTTAGTCTTAAATCTTTGTGGCTTCAGCTAGCCGCAAAACGTTATGTGTAATTTTTGAAAAAAACAGAATAAGACAAGAAACCAATTGAAAAATCGATAATATTATGAGTGAAATTATGCCCGAAATGCAAAATAATGCTAATCAAGCTTTAGCCAACCAAGCTCAAATTGAACAATTTAAATCTCTTTATTATTTGTTTAAAGCGAAAAGAGATACTGATATAAAATTATTCACAGATAATAAACATTTTCGAAGAAGAGATATAGTTGAACTTAACGAATCCATTTATCAAAAATTAAGGCTTTTAAATTTAGTTACTGACACAAATTCTGTAATAGTTTCACTTTCTAGCAAGGAAATTAAATCATTTGGAAATTGGAATGAATTTGTTAACCATAATTGGAATATATCTCCAACTACAAATTACATAACTATTGAATGGGATTTTAACATAATTTTTCCAAATCAAATTAGTGAAGTTCCACAAACTCATACTCTAAGAGTTAGAATTGGAAACGGGTTAAGACCAAACGAAATGTTACAAGTGATTTTTCAAGGTGGAGAAGAAACTGATTTAGAAGAAGCACAATCTCAAGTTGTATGCAAAATAGATTTTGTAAATGCTCAATTATGTAGCGAGCTTCAAATGATTGTTAGTAATTGGTACGATGCTTTACCAAGTAATACAGAAAACCATAAATTAATATTATTTCTATTAAAGTATAAAAATCACATCAAAAGTTTGATATCCTTATTATTTCTAACGGCTTCTTTAATTATTTTAAACTACTCAGTTTCATATTTTTATAAAAACAATGAAATTTTATTAAATAGTATATTAACTAGTTTTTACAAAATAGTAACTCTTAGTGTTTTTGTTATTTATATAGCTATTACTTTTGGGAAAATACTATCCGAAAAAATAATGAATAGTAGTATTTCAAAATTCTCCAAAAACCCAATGTTTGAATTTACAAAAGGAGATGAAAATAAATTATTAGAAATAAACAAGAAAAATAAAAAGTTTCTTAATAAGTTTTTCATAAGTATAATACTTGCTATAGCAACGAACGTAATAGCATATGGTATTGGTAAATTAATTCCAACAATTGCAGAAATAATAAAATAAAACTACACATAACAGCAGTTTGCAAAAATGGCGGGTTTTGGGCTTAATTTAAAGTTGGTTTTGTGCTTGCAAAGTCAGTGTTTAACCGAAAGATAAGGCTTCCTTAATCCGCCACTTCTGCAAGCTGCAAAACGTTAGCCGCAATTATAAAAAAAAAATCCGCAGAAAATGACAACTTTTCCAGTAATAGCTTCAACATTATCAGAAATAGAATTAGCGAATTTTATAAAGGAAAAGTACAAACTAAACGAAGATTTTAATTGCAAATTATTTAGAACTGGAGTAAATCACACTTACTTTATTTCAAATAATGAAACTAAATTTGTTTTTAGAATATACTGTTATAAATGGCGAACAAAAATAGAAATTGAACAAGAATTAGAGCTATTAAATCTACTAAAAGAAAAATCCCTTGCAGTTTCGCATCCAATTTCAGATGTAAATGGAAGCTTAATTCAAGAAATAAATGCTCCTGAAGGAATTCGTTATGCAGTACTTTTTTCGTTTGCTAAAGGCGAAAAAATGCGTTTTATGTCTAATGAAACTTGTTATTCTATTGGTGCGTTAATGGCTAAAATTCATAATATAACCGAAAATAAAAAAATAGACAGGATAAACTATGATTCTGAAATTCTTTTAAATGAATCTTATAATCATCTTACATCATTTTTTTCAGAAGATTTAAACGAAATGAAATTTTTAAAAGAAATTGGTGATAAAATACCAAAAAGAATTAAAGAAAGTAATTTATTAGACAATAAAAACGGAGTAGTTCATTTAGATATTTGGTACGATAATTTGAGCGTAAATAATGAAAATGAAATCACAATTTTTGATTTTGATAATTGTGGAAATGGTTTGTTAATTTTAGATGTTGGTTATTTTTGCAAACAATTATTTTTCATAGAATCTGACAAAAATGAATATGAACGAAAGACTGAAAGTTTTTTAAACGGCTACCAAAAAATAAGAAATTTATCAGAAAAGGAAATTAAATTAATTCCAGAAGTTGGAGCATCAATTTTTGTATTTTATCTTGGTGTACAAGCACAAAGATTTGATTGGTCGAACATCTTTTTTACTGAAAACTATCTCAAAATGTATGTTGGAAGAATTAGAAATTGGATGGAATATTATGAAACAAAAAGAAATAACTGCGGCTAACAGCGGTTACAAGAAATGGCGAGAAAAGTGCTAAATTCACGTTTATTTTCCGCAAGAAATTTTATCTTAGCAGAAAATACGCAGTTCCGAAGTTCGCCACTTCTTGTAGCCGCAAAACGTT
>NZ_JAXKVR010000004.1:0-1758 GCF_034497725.1 Flavobacterium psychraquaticum | reverse complement strand
GATATGACAGAGAAGTAGTTTTTATGCTATGTAATTTCACTATTATTATTTAAAGCTAGATTTTGTCAGGTCGAGCGGAGTCGAGACTTCTCAAATCCATCTCGACTCCCTTGCGACGTGGCTCAAGGCAGGCTAATCGATTTGACAATGTGTTGCTTGATTCAAAAACTTACAACTACTATTCTGTCAAGTCGAGCTAGCCTTTGCTGAGCTTTGTCGAAGTATCGAGACTTTTTTAATCCATCTCGACTCCGCTCGATATGACAGAGAAGTAGTTTTTATGCTATGTAATTTCACTATTATTATTTAAAGCTAGATTTTGTCAGGTCGAGCGGAGTCGAGACTTCTCAAATCCATCTCGACTCCCTTTCGACGTGGCTCAAGACAGGCTACTCGAGCTGACAATGTGTTGCTTGATTCAAAAACTTACAACTACTATTCTGTCAAGTCGAGCTCGCCTGTGCTGAGTTGTCGAAGTATCGAGACTTTTTAATTAAGAAAATATTTTCTATTTTTACTTTACTAAAAATATAAGCCATGAAATTTTATTACGTTTACATCCTCAAATGTTCCGACAACTCCTATTATGTGGGCATTACTTCAAATTTAGACCGAAGAGTAATGGAGCACAATGCTGGAAAATATCCCGACGCATATACCTGCTCAAGAAGACCTGTAGAATTAGTTTGGTATCAAGATTTTACAGAACCGAATCAAGCGATATATTTTGAGAAGAAAATCAAGAAATGGAGTCGTGCTAAAAAAAAAGCAATTATAAATGATGATTGGGATCTATTACCACTTTTATCGGAGTGTAAAAATGAAACCCATTCAAAGAATAATGAGTCTCGACTCCGCTCGATCTGACAACGTGTTGCTTGATTCAAAAACTTACAACTACTATTCTGTCAGGTCGAGCTAGCCTGTGCTGAGCTTGTCGAAGTATCGAGACTCTTATATGAAAAACCTAAACATCTCGACTCCCTCTCGATTCGGCTCAAGACAGCCTACTCGATTTGACAAAGGAGTAGTTTTTATAAAATATAATTCCACTATGTTATCCTGAGCGGAGTCGAAGGGGCAGGTCGAGCTCGCCTGTGCTGAACTCGTCGAAGTATCGAGACTTTTTTAATCCATCTCGACTCCCTTTCGACGTGGCTCAAGACAGGCTACTCGATATGACAGAGAAGTAGTTTTTATGCTATGTAATTTCACTACTATTATTTAAAGCTAGATTTTGTCAGGTCGAGCGGAGTCGAGACTTCTCAAATCCATCTCGACTCCCTTTCGACGTGGCTCAAGACAGGCTACTCGATTTGACAACATTAACGTTATAATAAAATCTCAAAATACACTACACGCTGTCAAGTCGAGTTCGCCTGTGCTGAGCTTTTCGAAGTATCGAGACTGTCGTTGTAAAAACATAATCCATCTCGACTCCCTTGCGACGTGGCTCAAGACAGGCTACTCGATTTGAAAATGTGTTGCTTGATTCAAAAACTTACAACTACTATTCTGTCAAGTCGAGCTAGCCTTTGCTGAGCTTTGTCGAAGTATCGAGACTTTTTTAATCCATCTCGACTCCCTTTCGACGTGGCTCAAGACAGGCTACTCGATATGACAGAGAAGTAGTTTTTATGCTATGTAATTTCACTATTATTATTATTATTTAAAGCTAGATTTTGTCAGGTCGAGCGGAGTCGAGACTTCTCAAATCCATCTCGACTCCCTTTCGACGTGGCTCAAGACAGGCTACTC
>NZ_JAXKVR010000003.1:0-1496 GCF_034497725.1 Flavobacterium psychraquaticum | reverse complement strand
TCCAGGAAATATTACAGGAAGTACTGCAACTGCAACAATCTCAGGATTAACAGCAGGAACTTACACTTATACAGTTACGAATTCTGTGGGATGTATTTCAACTGCATCGGCAAACGTTGTAATCAACGCCCAACCAGCAACTCCAGTAGCTCCAACAGTAGGAACAATCACACAACCAACTTGCGCAGTAGCAACAGGAAGTGTTGTATTAACAGGCTTACCATCAGGAAACTGGACAATTAACCCAGGAAACATTACGGGAAGTACTGCAACTACAACTATCTCAGGATTAACAGCAGGAACTTACACTTATACAGTTACGAATTCAGTTGGATGTACTTCAACTGCATCGGCAAACGTTGTAATCAACGCCCAACCAGCAACTCCAGTAGCTCCAACAGTAGGAACAATCACACAACCAACTTGCGCAGTAGCAACAGGAAGTGTTGTATTAACAGGCTTACCATCAGGAAACTGGACCATTAATCCAGGGAATATTACAGGAAGTACTGCAACTGCAATTATCTCAGGATTAGCAGCAGGAACATATACTTATACAGTTACGAATTCTGTGGGATGTATTTCAACTGCTTCGGCAAACGTTGTAATCAACAATTTAATTTGTGCTAACGATGATACGATTTCGTCAACAGGAGGAAGTGTACTTACAAACGATACTTTAAACGGAAATCCAGTAACCACCACTAATACTGATGTTACACCAGTTACAAATGGTCCATTAACAATTGATGCGGATGGAAACTTAACAGTTACCCCAAACACACCATCAGGTACTTATACCATTACATACACTATCTGTGAAGTAGGCGCAAATCCAGCGAATTGTGATACAGCTACAGCTACGGTTGTTGTTTTAAATTCAATTGATGCAGTTAACGATACACCAGCAGTAGTAACAGTTGGCGATAGTACGCCAAGTGTTGTCTTGAATGATACTTTAGATGGAAGTGGTCCAGTTGTAATTGGAACAAATCCAGGAGAGGTAACCTTAACAGGAGTAACCGTACCAACGGGCTTAACATTAAATGCAGATGGAACCATTACAGTAAATCCATTAACACCATCAGGAACGTACACAGTTGTTTATGAGATTTGTGAAGTTGGAGCTACTCCAACACCCCCAGGAAATTGTGATACAGCTACAGCTACGGTTGTTGTTTTAAATCCAATTGATGCAGTTAACGATACACCAGCAGTAGTAACAGTTGGCGATAGTACGCCAAGTGTTGTCTTGAATGATACATTAGATGGAAGTGGTCCAGTTGTAATTGGAACAAATCCAGGAGAGGTAACCTTAACAGGAGTAACCGTACCAACGGGCTTAACATTAAATGCAGATGGAACCATTACAGTAAATCCATTAACACCATCAGGAACGTACACAGTTGTTTATGAGATTTGTGAAGTTGGAGCTACTCCAACACCCCCAGGAAATTGTGATACAGCTACAGCTACGGTTGTTGTTTTAAATCCAA
>NZ_JAXKVR010000002.1:0-1389 GCF_034497725.1 Flavobacterium psychraquaticum | reverse complement strand
TGTACGTCTTCAAACTAAATTGGACTTTTGCTAAGAGAGTATTTAGTTAATAATTCAAAGATAAAAGATTTTTTTGATTTGTTGTTAATTTTGATTTTTGGTACTCATTTCTTCGGTTTAAAATTGTAATTTTCTTTAGTTTTTCTCTTTCTTTTAAAATCAATTCACCTCTCCCAAAATAGACATCTGCAGGAGTTAAGTTGTTTAATGATTCATGATAGCGTTCATTGTTATACCCATATACAAATTTTTCTAAAGCAGCTTCTAATTCTTCTGGAGCGAAGTAATTATCAAGTTTCACAACATTTTTCATGGTTCTGTGATAGCGTTCAATTTTTCCTTGTGTTTGCGGATGATTGGGTCTGCCATGCACTTGTTGCATTTGATAATTGTCTTTTAAATATGATTTTAATTCGCTTGCAATGTAACATGAACCATTGTCAGACAAGAGTTTTGGCTTTTGCTTGGTTATCAATTTTGCTTTTTTAATGGCGGTATCAACGGTTCTTTTTACATCATCTGCTTTCATGTTCGAGCAAAGTTCCCAGTGTACAATGTATCGGCTGTAATCGTCCAAAACCGTACTCAAGTAATACCAACCCCAACCCAAGATTTTAAAATAAGTAAAATCAGTTTGCCACATTTGATGTACGAAGCCTGTTTTGTCTGTAAATTCATTGCCTGCACTTAGAAAAATATGAGCTGGAGCTGTGATTAATCCTCTTGCTTTTAAAATTCGATAAACGCTTGATTCTGATAGGAATATTTGCTGTTCATCGGTCATTTTAAAGGCTAATTCGCGTGAAGATAAATCGGGATGATCTAATGCTAATTTCACAACCAAATTCTTCTGCTCTTGTGGAATGCTGTTCCATTGTCTGTTTGATGCTCTTTTGGTTGGAAGCAATCCTTCAACACCATTTTCGCTGTAAGCATGATACCAATTGTAAAACGTACTTTTATTGATTCCAATCTCCCGAAGTGTTCGATTTACGCCAATTTCTGAACGCGTTACCATGTGAATGATTTCTTGTTTTTCGGATACTGTAAGTCGCATATATTTCTTAAACTTTTCAGTTAATCCAGCATGTCCAAGCTTTTTTTTACAATATCGTAGCGTAAAACTAAATCGGCAATCATGACTTTTAAAGCCTGATTTTCTTTCTTGAGTTCTACTACTTCATCACTGGTAGCTTCTCTTGTGGTATCACCTGCTAAACGCTTTTTACCAGCTTCTAAAAACTCTTTGTTCCATTTGTAAAACTGAGATTCATTAATGGAATACTTTCTACACAATTCTGCAACTGACATTTCTGCTCGTAAAGCTTCCATGACAATTTGGATTTTCTGTTCGGAACTAAAGATTCTTCGTGTATTTCTACGAATCTC